>DAOQXO010000022.1:0-14778 GCA_035342635.1 Steroidobacteraceae bacterium | reverse complement strand
TCCCGTTGGTACCGGAACCAATGATCCCGTTGGTGCCCGAGCCGATGATGCCGTCAGTGCCGGAACCGATGATGCCCTGGACCACGCGCAGCGTGGTCGCGATCGCCAACCCGCGCGCGTTCGGTTGCGTACCAGCGAGTTCAATTAGATCACCCACGTTCAGGTTCGAAGTCGCAGCAGTTGCGTCGACTTTAAGTTCGCCAACAGTCAACCGACCTCGAGAATCGGCGGCCTTGGAAACAAAGCCCCTAAGTGCGACAGGCGTCGCGCCAGCCACATACGGAACACTCGCGCGTTGGATGGACTTGGCCAGTATCGCGCCAGCCCGAGAATCAGTACCACTGATCTCTATATAGGGCTGATAACCAAATGCCGAGTCGTGCCTCACCACCGCCCGTATGCGGGCGAACTGCTGTGCATTCAGCTGAACGCGCTGACCAAGGACAACTGCTTCACGAGTTGACGCGTTTAGGCTCTCCACTGGACCTGCAACGAATAAATCCGCGGCGCCAGTCGGCAGTGCGAGAAGGGCAGCGAGGACCCCAGATGCAATTGCGCCAGCGAGAGCTTGACCTGTCTTCACATGCATCCCCTGTGAGGCTCTTTAAAATCAGGCACTTACTGACTTGATGGCCGTGTCAAGCCACGTTTCGACACTCTTTGCCTGATTATGTCGTTACATTATGTAAGTTATCAGGAAAGTGTGAAGTGCGTCAAAGAGTTGATTGCCAATCCTGGCGAGAGGGCGAAGTGTCCGCCTGGTGGACTATTCTTTCTCGATCAGGTCTCTAATCGGGGGCGGCGCCTTCTGGCTCCGAACGTAATGGAAAATAGTCAACCCAGTATCAACAGGATTCGGGCCATCTAGCGCCGCTGGCTCGTTCTTGTGGAGGTCCCCCAGCCAATCGTCAATATCCTCCATCAACTGCGCCACGCGTTCGTGCATGAACGCCTCGAATCTGGGGAGTATCGCCTCAGGTAACCCACGGTCAGCAAACACGCTGCGCTCCAAGCGTTTCTCGTCATTCTCCGATGTAATGTTGTATTCGAGAGTGCTTGCCAAGTTCGCCAGCGTGGAACCGAAATGCTCTAGCATCGGCGCGCTAAATGCCTCCGGGACAACATAGGTTCTGCTTAGCACCTTGACCGAGCGCTCCATTGATCCTGCAACTATTCCTGCGCGAAGAAGTTCATCCAGGACTGCGACAGGGTCGGCATCAGGATTAACCCGTCGCACCAATTCACAGAAACTACGCCCGCGCCGCCGCGTGAAGTCCATTTCCAAAGGCAAACCATAGGGGCCTTGGTACATGGGGTCGGTGTGCCAGAGGTGCAATGCCTCGGTAATGGTCTTGGAGTCCGTCGCCCGAGGTGCGCCCAACAGACTCGGATCATCAATATACCGATCGACATCCCGGCGCGGCACACCGGTAGCGAACGCGATGCGCGCCCGCGTAGCTTTTCCTAATGGACCGAGACCATCTCGAATGGCACTCTCCACGTAGACACCTTTTACGGTCTCATTGAACTCATCAAGACGCACGCCCGCACGAATCAAGATCTTGACCAGCGGGCGCAGGATGCGGCGGAACGCTTGTAGAAGATGCGCACGCGCATCACTGGTCATCGCGTTGACTCGTATCAACTCCTTCTGGAGTCCGTCCTTGTCTCCTCCGGCATTCGTTGACTCGATTAGCTCGGTCATCCCTTCCTCCCGCCGACTGCGGCGAGAATGCTCGCCTGCATGCTCTCGGCCATTGCCCGAGGGTCCGCTGCATCTCGAATTGGCCGGCCCACCACGATGTAGTCTGCGCCCCAGGAAAATGCCTGCTCCACCGTCACGACCCGCTTCTGATCGTCGGTGGGCCGGTTCTCCACCGGGCGGATCCCGGGTGTGACTACGATCAGGCGGTCGTCGACGAACTCGCGCAGCATCTTCGCCTCGAGTCCGGAGGAGACGACGCCGTCGCATCCGGCCTCGAGTGCACGCCGCGCGCGCGACAGCACGAGTTGCTCGACATCGCACGCGAAGCCGAGGTCGTCGAGGTCGCCGCGGTCGAGGCTCGTGAGGACGGTGACGGCGAGCACCTTCACATCGCCCTTGGCCGCCGCTGCCGCCTCCATGATCGACTGGTTGCCATGCACCGTCGCAAAGGTGACGCCCCGATTGCGCAGCTGGCGTACGGCTGCGGCGACGGTCGCCGGCACGTCGAAGAATTTCAGGTCGACGAAGATCTTCTTGCCGCGCCCCGCCAGCCAGTCGAGCAGTTCGAAGTACTGGCCGCTCATGAACAGCTCGAGCCCGATCTTGTAGAACTCGACGCTGTCGCCGAGCGTTTCCACCATTCGCCGGGCGGCTTGCGCGTCGGCCACGTCCATCGCGAAAATCAACCGCTCACGCGGCGGTATGTTCTTCATGTGCGTCCGCTGGGGTCAAAAAGCCTGCGATGCTCGAGCATCGCGAATCGGTCGGTCATCCCGGCCACGTAGTCTGCCACGGCCCGGGCACGCCCCGCCTTACCCAGTTCGGCCTCCGCGGCGCGCGCGTTGTCGGCGTATTCCTCCGGCAGCAGGCGCACATCGTCGAACAATGCTTCGAACAGGTCCTTCAGCACGCGCTGCGCCTTGGCGGTCATACGCAGCACCCGATAATGGCGGTAGACATGCTCGCCGAGGAAGCGCTTGAGAGCCTTGTGGTCGGCGTGCACGGCGGCACTCATCATGAGCAGCGGACCGCCGGCAGCGCGCACGTCGTCGATGCTCGCGACGCCGGCGCGCGCGATGAGCTCCTCGCTGGTGTCGATGACGTCGAGCACCACCTCGTTGATCATGCGGCGGATGACCTCGTGCACCAGGCGGCGCGAGGCGAGCTCCGGATAGGCCGCTCGCACCGCATCGTGATGTCGCGCGAACAGGCGCACATCGCGCAGCTCATCGACTTCGATCAGTCCCGCGCGCAGCCCGTCGTCGACGTCGTGGTTGTTGTAGGCGATCTCGTCGGCCAGGTTCGCGAGCTGCGCTTCGAGCCCCGGCTGGCGGCGTTCGATGAAGCGCTCGCCCAGTTCGCCCAGCTGGCGCGCATTGTTCAGCGAACAGTGCTTGAGTATCCCTTCGCGCGTCTCGAAGGTGAGATTGAGACCGGGAAAGTCGGCATAGCGTTCCTCGATCTCGTCGACCACGCGCAGCGACTGCAGGTTGTGCTCGAACCCGCCATACTCGCGCATGCACTCGTTGAGCGCGTCCTGTCCGGCGTGCCCGAACGGGGTGTGGCCCAGGTCGTGCGCCAGGCTGACAGCCTCGGTCAGGTCCTCATCGAGATGCAGCGCACGGGCGATCGAGCGCGCGATCTGCGCCACTTCCATCGAGTGGGTCAGCCGCGTGCGGTAATGGTCGCCCTCGTGATTGACGAACACCTGCGTCTTGTAGACGAGGCGCCTGAACGCGTTCGAATGGATCACACGGTCGCGATCGCGCTGGTATTCCGAGCGGTGCTCGGAAACCGGCTCCGGGAAGCGCCGGCCGCGCGACGTTTCGCGGCGCGCGGCGTACGGCGCGACGAAGCGTTCGCCAGTGACCGCCCCGCTGCTCATCCGAAGTGCGCCACCAGCGTAGCTTGCAGGGCAGCGTCCGGATAATCGGCGAGTACGCAGGCCTCGCCGATCCGGCGCAGCAGCACGAGGCGGATTCGCCCTGCCTGCACTTTCTTGTCCATGCCCATGTGCTCCAGCGCATCGCTCGCGCGGACGGCTGTAGCATCGAGCGGCAGGCCGGTACGCGCGAGCAGACGCCGGATACGCTCGACATCCGCGGCCGACAGCATGCCGCACGCGCGTGACATGTCGGCGGCGATGAGCATGCCGGCTCCGACCGCTTCGCCGTGCAGCCAGCTGCCGTAGCCGCTCGCCGACTCGATGGCGTGGCCGAAAGTGTGGCCGAAATTGAGCCAGGCGCGATCACCGCGCTCGTGCTCGTCGCGGCCGACGATGAGGGCTTTCAGCTCGCAGGAGCGCCGGATTGCATGCGCGAGGGCCCGCGGTTCCCGGGCCAGCAGCTCGTCGATATGCGCTTCCAGCCACGCGAAGAAATCCGGGTCGCAGATCAGCCCGTACTTGATCACCTCGGCGAGGCCCGCGCGCAATTCGCGATCGGGCAAGGTATCGAGCGTCGAGGTGTCGGTGATGACCGCGGTCGGCTGGTGGAATGCGCCGATCAGGTTCTTGCCGGCGGCGTGGTTCACGCCGGTCTTGCCGCCCACCGACGAGTCGACCTGCGCCAGCAGCGTGGTGGGCACCTGCACGAACGCGACGCCGCGCTGGTAGCACGCTGCCGCAAAGCCGGCCATGTCGCCGACGACGCCGCCGCCGAGCGCGACGACGCAGGCATCGCGGCCGAACCGGTTGGCGACCAGCACGTCGAGGATGCGCGAGACATTGTCGAGCGTCTTGTGCGCCTCCCCCTCGGGCAGGATCACCTCGACCAGGTTGCGCCCGGCGAGGGCGGCGCGCAGCGGCGCGGCGTACAGGCTCGCGACCACGGGATTGCTGACGATGAGAATGTCGCGCGCACGGATGCGCGCCGCGAGCTGCTCGCCGCGCGCCAGAAGTTGCGCCCCGATCAGGATCGGATAGGAGCGCGAGCCCAGATCGACGCTGAGGGTGTCCACCTTGCGGCAAGTATAGTGGCCCGGCCGCGCGGCTGCCGCCGCCAATCAGCCGCTCGAGGGTGCCGCGGCGATCGCCGTCAGGATGTCGTCTACGACCTGCTGCACCTTGCGGCCATCGGTCGACACGGTGACGTCGGCTATGCCCTCGTAGAGCGGCGCGCGCGTCGCCATCAGCGCCTTGAGCGTGGCCTCGGGATCGACATCGAAGAGCAACGGCCGGTGCCGCCCGTGCTGCACCCGGCTGACCTGCTGGCGGATCGACGTTTTCAGGTAGGCGACGACGCCCCGTTCGGCCAGGTGCGCGCGGTTCTCCGGCAACAGGACCGCGCCGCCCCCGGTCGCGATCACCACCGGCTCCATTGCGGTCAGGATGTCGATGACTTCCCGCTCGCGCTCGCGAAAACCCGCTTCGCCTTCCTTCTCGAAGATGTACGGGATGTCGACGCCGGTGCGCACTTCGATCTCGGCATCACTGTCGTAGAATGGTGCGCGCATCCGCCGCGCGAGCAACTTGCCCACGGCCGACTTGCCCGAGCCCATCGGGCCTATGAGGAAGATGTTGCGCTTGCCGAGCAGGGTTCAGTTGCGCTCGAGAACGAGGACGAGCCCGGCCGCGGTGCTGGTCACACCGGCGATCAGGGTCGTCGTGCCCCCCGACGGATCGAGCGTGGCGAGACCGTCGAACACGAGGCCGTCGCGCGGGTCACCCACGCAGGCGAACTCGAGGGAGATCGTGTAGGCATTGAAGCGTGGCTCGACCGGCGCGATGCTGCCCGCGGCCACGCAACCGCCGGCATCCTGCGAGAAGATGGCGCCAGTCGGCAGGATTTCCACCTGCGCACCGCTTGCCGTATCGGTGTACAGGCCGGCGACGGCACCGAAGCTCGAGTCGCGGTCGTACAGCGAGTTGTAGGTCAGCGAGAAGGTGGACTGGATTGGTGCGCCGCCGCAGTCGTAGACGACCGCGGCGCTGCCCGTCATGGTCTTGCCCTTGTCGGCGTTGCCGCTCAGGATCTGGCCTTCACCGCTGGTGATGCCCGGACAGAACTCGAACCCGAAGTCGGCCACGGCATTGAACGAGCCGGCGAACAGTTGCGCGCCGGTGATCTCGCCCGCGTACTGCACGTTGGCGTCGGAAATGAAACGGAACGCGCCGTCCTCGGTCACGATGCCGTAGATCTCCTCGGTGAAACCGTTGGTACTGACGGTGCCGGTCCAGATGCCGCCCACGACCGACGACCCCGGCACGAAGACGCTGTCGGGATCGTTGTCGCTGCCGCATGCCACGAGCGTCGCCGCTGCAGCCAGTACCAACGCGAAGCGCGTCTTAGTAGACATTGACACCTTCCCGCAGGATCTTCGGGGTCACGAAGATCAGCAGTTCGTCCTTGTTGTCGGTGCGGCTCTTCTGCTTGAAGAGGATGCCGAGACCCGGGATGTCGCCCAGGTAAGGCACCTTCTTCTCGGTCTCGCGACGCTCGGTCTCGAGGATGCCGCCAAGCACCACGGTCTGACCGTCGTTCACCAGCACCTGCGTGGTGATGTTGCGCGTATCGATCGAGGGCACGTTGAGGCCGCCCGAGCTCACCACGACGGTGCCGACGCTGTCCTTCCTGACGTTCAGGTCGAGGATGATGCGGTTGTCCGGCGTGATCTGCGGCGTGACCCGCAGCGCGAGCACCGCCTTCTTGAACTGCACGGTCGCCGCTCCGCTCGAGGCCGACTCCTGGTAGGGGATCTCCGTACCCTGCTCGATGATCGCCTCGCGCTGGTTCGCCGTGATGACGCGCGGCGAGGAGATGATCTCGCCGCGACCTTCGGCCTCCGCAGCCGAGAGTTCGAGGTCGACGATATAGTCGGAGCCGAGCACCATGAACGCCAGGCGGCCGGCCGGGTTCACTACCGGCAGGTTCACGTTGTAGCGGTTGGCGGCGCCGGCGCCTACCGGCACTTCCACCGGGTAGGGCGTTCCATTGTTTGCGAGGTTGTCGAGCGCGGATGCGAGGCCCGTGTCGGTCGCCTCGGCGCTGCCGGAAGTCTGCCAGATGCCGTTGTTGCCGTTCGAGTAGATGCCCGTGAAGCCGGCGCGTACGCCGAGCTCGCGCGTGAAGTCGTCGTTCACGACCACGATGCGCGCCTCGATCAACACCTGGCGAACCGGGATGTCGAGCGTGCCGACGAGGCGGCGGATGTTGGCAAGGTTCTCGGCCGTGTCCTGCATCAGCAGGGTGTTGGTGCGCTCGTCGACCGCGACGCTGCCGCGTGCGGACAGCAGTGAGCCGCCCTGCGACTTGATCAGCTCGGCGAGATCGGCCGCCTTGGCGTAGTTGACCTGCAGGTACTCCGAGCGCAGCGGCGCCAGTTCCTGGATGTCCTTGCGCGCGGCAAGGTCGGCTTTCTCGCGGGCAGCCAGCTCGTCGGCTGGAGCCACGATGATCACATTGTTGTCGCGGCGCTTGTCGAGGCCCTTGGTGCGCAGCACGATGTCGAGCGCCTGGTCCCAGGGCACGTTCTGCAGGCGCAGCGTGACACTGCCCGAAACCGTATCGCTGACGACGATGTTCTGGCCGCTCGCGTCGGCGAGCAGCTGCAGCACGGCGCGGGTCTCGATGTCCTGGAAGTTCAGGGTGAGGCGCTCGCCGGTATAGGTCGGCTTCTCGTCGGCAGCTGCCGCGACCTTGCGCGCCGGCTGCAGTTCGACGACGTACTGGTCGTCGGACTGGTAGGCGAGCTGCTCATAGTTGCCGCTGCCAGTGATCACGATGCGCGCACCGTCACCGACACGCACGACATCGAAACCCGTGACCGGGGTGGCGAAATCGGTGGCGTCGTAGCGGCGCACGAGGTTCTGCGGCACTTCGGTGCCCGTGAAGTCGACGACGATCTGGTCGCCCTGCTGTCGCACGTTGATCGGCGTGCGCGGGTCGGTGATCTTGACGATGAGCCGGCCGGTGCCATCGGCGCCGCGGCGGAAATCGACGCTGCGGATCGCGCGCACGACCGGCGCGACATAGCTCGGCGTCGACGCGCTCGTGGCCACGACCGGTGCCGGCGAGGCGGCCTGGCCGCCGCCGATCGTCACGACGATCGTATTGCCGCTGACCTGCGTGGAGTACGGCTGCAGGGTGTCGAGGTTCACGACGAGTCGCGTGCGGCCGGCGGCCTCCGCGGCCAGCACGGTATCGACCCCCGCGGAGTTCACGTCGATGCGGCGCGAGCTCAGCGCGAGCGCCGTGTCCGGCAGGTCGAGCGAAATACGCGCCGGGTTCTCGATCGTGAAGGCGAGCGGCTCCGGTGCCGGTCCGGACGTGCGCAGCGTCAGCTGCACGACCTGGCCCGGCAACGTCTGCACATCCACCGCCTCGAGCCTGTTCTCGGGTTCGGCAGCGGATGCGACCTGACCTGCGAACGTGAGCACGCATGCAGCCAGCAGCCGCAACAGCGTGCTCCGCACCGGTTGGAACGCGTCATATCGGTTCATTTCAGTCTTTCTCCCTGCCGATCACTCGCTCAGTGCAAGCGAAGCGGGACGTTCCATGTACCCGCCGAGCCCGTCCGGAACGATTTCAACCAGTTCGATTTTCGATGCAGCCACGTCGATGATCTTGCCCTCGGCCTGGCCCATGTAGTTGCCGGGCAGCACGCGATGCACCAAACCGTCCTTCGTCTGGACGAGCCCGTAGGTACGGCCGCCGAGCCGCAGCGTGCCGACCATGCGCAACGTGTCGAGCGAGAACTGTTCGAGGAACTCGCGATTGCGCTTGATATCCGGGCGCACCGCCGAGGCACTCGAGGTGCCGGATCCGCCCGGCATGAACGGCGAGCGCAGATCCTGGGCCTCGTAGGCAAAGCTCTCGTAAGGCTTCACCTCGGGCAGCGGTTCGACGCGCCCGCCCGGCTCCTTCATCGTGTCGGCGATGAATTTCTCGAGGTCGCCGTCGCGGCCCGAGCAGGCCGCGAGCGCGAACAGCGCTGCGCAGGCGAGCCCCGCCAGCTTGACGGTGCGAAGTGTCAGGGTCATGTCGATAGGTTTCATCAGCCGCTACCCCTTCTTCCTGCGGCCCTGTTCGGCCTCGCGCCGCTGCGCCTCGGCGGCGGCGACCTCTTCTTCGTCGAGGTAGCGATAGGTCTTCGCGGTAAGGTCCAGGGTCAGGACGTCGTAGGCGTCCTTGGAGTCGGGTTTGATCTCGATGTCGTGCAGCGTGACGATGCGCGGCAACGCCGCGATGCCGCTGACGAAGGCGCCGAACTCGTGGTAGTTGCCGGTCAGACGGATCTTGATCGGCAGCTCGGCGTAGAAGTCGCGCTTCTGCTCGGCCTGCGGCTGGAAGAGCTTCTCCTCGAGGCCCGAGGCGAGTCCGGTCTGCGAAATGTCGACCAGCAGGTTAGGCACCTCGGTCTTGCCGGGCAGCTGGCGCAGCAACGCACCGAACGAGCGCTCGATGTCGGCCAGCTGCTGCTTGTAGACCTCGAGATTCACGGCCTTGGAGTGCTTGTTGCGGAATTCGCCGCGCAACCTGGTCTCCTCGGCCTGGTAGCGCTGCAGTTCCGGGCGCTGGTTCTTCCACACGAAAACGTAGGCCAGCACGATGGCCAGCACCACGAACCACAGGACCACGGTGCCGATGCGGATCGGGAGCGGCCAGCGGCCCGGGTCGCTCGGGTCGAGCGCGCGCAGTTCTTCGACCAGGTTCACTTCTTGGCTCCCTTCTGGTTCGCGCGCGGCTTCGCCGCGGCTTCGTCCTCGCCGGCCACCGAAACCTGGTTGGCGTACAGGGTGAAGGTCGAGCCGAGCGCCTGGTCCTTCTTGGTCTCGATCACGGCGAGCTCCGGATTCCTGAGCCACTCCGACTTGTCGATGTTGCGCATGAAAGTCGACACCCGCGTCGAGGACTGCGCGACACCGTCGAGCTTGAGGCGCCGGTCGGTCTGCTTCACGCCGGTCAGGAAAGTGCCGTCCGGCAGCGTGCGCACGACCTCGTCGAACACGTGGACGATCTCGGGCCGCGAACGCTGCAGCTTCTCGATGATTTCCATGCGCGAGATGAAGCGCTGCTTCTGCGCCTCGAGGCTGTTGATCTCCTCGATCTGCTTGTCGAGCGTGGCGATCTCGGCTTTCAGCCTGTCGTTGCGCTCCTGCTGACCGTTGATCAGCGAGCTGAACATCAGGTAGACGATGAAGGTGGCGAGCATCGCGGCGAGCGTGGCGCCGCCGAGTGCGGCGAGGAACGCAAGCTTGCGTTCCTTGCGTTGTTCCTCACGCCATGGAAGCAGGTTGATCTGTGGCATGTCAGTCGAAGCTCCGCAGCGCGAGGCCGCAAGCGGTCAGCAGGGCAGTCGCGTCGCGTTGCACCGCCTGGGCCTTGGCCCGCGACGAAAGTTTCATCTGGCCGAGCGGATCGCCCTTCTCGGCGGCGATGCCGACCCGGCTCGCGATCACGTCGGCGACGCCCGGGATGTTGGCGCAGCCGCCGCACACCAGGATCTTCTCTGGCTGCTCGCGCCCGCTGCCGGAGGCGAGATAGAACTGCAGCGAACGGCTGACCTGCTGCGTCATGTCGTCGATGAATGGGTCGAGCACTTCGGTCTGGAAGTTGCCCGGCAGGCCGCCTTCCTTCTTCGCGCGCCCGGCCTCCTCCATCGACAGACCATAGGTGCGCATGATTTCCTCGGTCAGCTGCTGGCCGCCGAATGCGAAGTCGCGCGTGTAGACCACCTTGAGGTTGCGCAGCACGCTGAAGGTGGTGCTGCTCGCGCCGAAGTCGACCACCGCGATCGTGCGGTCGATGCCGCCGTCGGGCATCTGGTGCGTCATCAGCCGGCAGGCATTCTCGAGCGCGAAGGCTTCGACGTCGACGATCTTCGCGGTGAGGCCGGCGGCATTCACCGCCGCCTGCCGCTGCTCGACATTCTCGGTGCGTGTCGCCACGAGCAGCACGTCGTTGGTATCGGAATCCTTTTCCGAGGCGCCCAGCACTTCGAAATCGTAGCTCACTTCGTCCATCGGAAAGGGGATGTACTGATCGGCCTGCATCTCGACCTGTGCCTCGAGGTCGCGCTCACGCAGGTTGCGCGGCATCTGGATCACCTTGGTGATCGCCGCGTCGCCACTGATCGCAATCGCGACCTCGCGGCTCTTGGCGCCGGCACGCTTGGCGGCGCGGCGGATCGCCTCGCCTACGGCTTCCGCGTCGACGATGGCTTTCTCGTTCATCGCGTTCTGCGGGGTGGGTTCGGCGGCGTACGACTCGACCCGGTATTGACCGCCTGACACAGCCAGTTCGATCAGCTTGACCGACGAAGTCGTTATGTCCAGCCCGAGCAGGGGCCGGTATTTACGGCGAAGCAGGAACACTTTTGTCTTTCCTTTTCAGCAACTTATGCCCCGAACCCGTCGCCTTTTGTAACTTATCTGGTAACTATATATCAGCGTAAAGTTAAATAGAACGTGAGAACGCTCACGAATCCAGGGGAATGTCCCGGGCGGCTGGCCGAAGTGCCGTCGCGATCACGAACCGATGAATGCCGAGCCGATGCATCTTCAGGCGCCCCGGAGGGACTCGTGGCACCGGTCATCTGGAACCAGGCGGGAGGCCAGCGGGTCGAAGTCGACAGCACGATGTCGGGAAAATTTCCTGACCACCCTGCCGGCAACCCCGCTGTCATAGGCCTGTGCCCTTAGACCGGAAGCTTTGCGTCCCCACCTTTCAGTGAGTTTGCCAAACGTTCGCGGGCTACTATGCATAGCCCGCGGGAAGCGGGCAAGACACGAGAGTCGTTTTCTGTGAAGTGGAACTGGTTTCGCATCGGAGTCGTCACGGTCACCAGTGTGATCGGCATCACACTTGTCGGCGCGCTGGGCGTGGCCGGCAGCTACATATTCCTTGCGCCCTCGCTGCCCTCGGTCGAAGAGATGCGCAATGTGGAGCTCGCCGTGCCGCTGCGCGTCTACACGCGCAGCGGCCAGCTGGTTGCGCAGATCGGCGAGCAGCGGCGCATCCCGGTCACCTTCGATGAAATTCCCGAGCACGTACGCAATGCGTTCCTCGCCGCCGAGGACGATCGCTTCTTCCAGCACCACGGCATCGATTACGCGGGCGTGCTGCGCGCTGCCGCGGTGAATCTCTTCACCGGCGGCCGCGCACAGGGCGCGAGCACGATCACGATGCAGGCCGCGCGCAACATGTTCCTCACGCAGCGGCGCGAATGGCGTCGCAAGCTGCAGGAAGTTTTCCTCACCTACCGCATGGAGCGCGAGTTCACCAAAGAGCAGATCCTCGCGCTGTACCTGAACGTGATCTTCTTTGGTCAGCGTTCCTACGGCGTCGCCGCGGCGGCGGAGACCTACTTCGGCAAGACACTCGACAAGCTCACGATCGGCGAGGCCGCGCTGCTCGCCGGGATTCCGAAGGCGCCGACCGACACCAACCCGATTGCGAGCCCGGAGCGCGCACGCGACCGGCGCGGCTACGTCGTGCGTCGCATGCGCCAGCTCGGCTGGATCGACGATGCGCAGGTCGAAGCCGCGAACGCCGAAGTCGTCTCGGGCAAGCTGAGCGCGCCGCTGTTCGATGTCGACGCGCCCTACGTGGCGGAGATGGCGCGACTCGAACTTGTCGGTCGCTTCGGCGACGCGGCGCAGAACGCCGGCTACACGGTGTATACGACGCTCGATGCGCGGCTGCAGGCAGCGGCCAACCGCGCCCTGCGGCTCGGCCTGCTCGAGTACGACCGGCGGCGCGGCTGGCGCGGGCCGACCGCGAAAGTCCGGCTTCCCGCCGCACCGACCGATGCGCTGCTCGACGACCTGCTCGTGCCCTACGAGTCGATCGGCAACCTGGTGCCGGCACTGGTCACCGAAGTAGGCGAGCGCACGGCGCGAGTACGCGTCAAGGGCCAGGCCAACGTGCTGATTCCGTGGAGCGGCCTGTCATGGGCGCGCCCGCTCACCGGCGAGGACAGTCGCGGCCCGGCGCCGAAGACGGCCGGCGAGGTGCTCGCGCCGGGCGATATCGTCTACGTGGTCACCGACGGCCGGCGCACCGCGCAGCTCGTGCAGGTGCCGCAGGCGCAAGGCGCGCTGGTCGCGCTCGATCCGCAGGATGGCGCCATCGCGGCGCTGATCGGCGGCTTCGACTACTACACCTACAAGTTCAACCGCGTGACCCAGGCGAGCCGCCAGCCCGGATCGGGCTTCAAGCCGTTCCTGTATTCCGCGGCGCTGGAGAACGGCTTCACGCCGGCCTCGGTGATCCTCGATGCGCCGATCGTGATGGACGATCCGAACGCCGAGACTTCATGGCGCCCCGAGAATGCGAGCGGCCAGTTCTCCGGGCCCACCAGCCTGCGCGAGGCGCTCGTGCGTTCACGCAACCTCGTGTCGATCCGCATACTGCGCGCCATCGGCACGGGTACGCTGATCGATTACGCGACGCGCTTCGGCTTCACGCGCGAATCGATGCCGAACGACCTGACACTCGCGCTCGGCACCCTGCAGGCCACGCCACTCACCGTCGCCACGGGCTTCGCGACCTTCGCCAACGGCGGGTACAAGGTCGAGCCGTACTTCATCGACCGGATCGTGGATTCGTCGGGCAAGACCGTCTACGAGGCCGCACCCCGCGTCGTGTGCACGGAATGCGGCGCGCCCGAGACCACAGTCGCGGTCCCGGCGCTCGACACGCCCGACCCGCTGTTCGCCGCGGCCGCCGTGCGCGGCGGCGTGAACCTGCTGCCCGCCGATCGCATCGCCGAGCGCGTCATCACGCCGCAGAACGCCTACATCATGGACAACATGATGCTCGACGTGATCCGGCGGGGCACCGGGCGGCGCGCCAGCGCGCTGAACCGCGTGGACATCGCCGGCAAGACCGGCACGACCAATGAAGCGAAGGACGCGTGGTTCAACGGCTTCAACCGCGCCCTCGTCGCCTCGGTCTGGATCGGCTACGACCAGGAACACGGACTCGGCGCCGGCGAGGAAGGCAGCCGCACGGCCGTGCCCGTGTGGACGGACTTCATGCGCGAGGCGCTGCGTGGCGTGCCACAGCATCTCTGGCCGCGACCCGAGGGCGTCATCGAACTCAGCATCTCGCGCGACAGCGGGCAGCTTGCGACGGCCGATGATCCCTTTGCCGTGACCGAACTGTTCATGGTCGATCATCTGCCCGGCGGCGGTGAGCGGCCCCCCGAGGCGGGCGGGCCGCCGCGGCCCGAGGACAGCGCGAGCAGCGAACCGCTCTTCTGAGCGCAGCGCGGGCAACTTGCTACACTCGGGGTGCGATGAGCAAGTATCAGCCGGCACGCACCGAGAACCTGCGGCGCGCGATCGCGCAGGAAGCGGCGCGCATCATGGCCGAGCACGGCATTCGCGATTTCTACGTCGCGAAACGCAAGGCGGCCGAACGCTACGGTGTGTTCGAGGGCGGTCTGCTGCCGAAGAACATCGAGATCGAGGAGGCCCTGGCGGGCTACCAGCGCCTGTTCGGTGGTGAATCGCACGCCGAGTCGCTGCAGGCCCAGCGCAGCGCGGCGCTGCATGCGATGCAGTGGCTCGAGGAATTCCAGCCGCGGCTCGTCGGGCCGGTGCTGGCCGGCACCGCCACCGCGCACGTCGACGTGCAGCTGCACCTGTTCGCCGACCGCGCCGAGAACGTCACCTTCAAGCTGATGGACCACGGCATCCCGCACGAGATCGGCGAGCGGCGCGTGAAGATGAACGCCGAACGTATCGTCGCGCACCCCTCGATTCTGTTCGAAATGGATGGGCAGGCGATCGAGGCGGTCGTGTTTCCGCGCGACGGCATCCGCCAGGCGCCGGTGAGCCCGGTCGACGGGCGGCCGATGCGGCGGGCGGACATGGCGGAAGTGGAAGGGCTGCTGGGCTTCAGCCCCTGACCGCGGGCACCCGGCCCGCGGGTGTCGGCGAGCTCAGCGCCTGGCGATGTCCTGGTAGTCGCGCTGCTTCGGCCCGGTGTAGAGCTGGCGCGGCCGGCCGATCTTGTAGCCTGGGTCCGAGATCATCTCCTGCCAGTGCGCCACCCAGCCGGCGGTGCGCGCCACCGCGAACATCACCGTGAACATCGAGCGCGGAATGCCGAGCGCGCTGTAGATGA
>DAOQXO010000021.1:0-31744 GCA_035342635.1 Steroidobacteraceae bacterium | reverse complement strand
CGCCAGCGCCAGGCTGGTCTTGCCGACGCCGATCGGGCCCTCGACCACGATGTAATTCTGCGGGACCGGGACCGCCCGTGCCGCGGGTGCCGTCATGGCAGCCGCTCCGCGCCCTCGGTGGACACCGCCCGCAGCAGCCCGGAGACGATGCCGACTCCCGGCACCTCGAGCGAGGGCGCAATGTCGGCAAGCGGCAGCAGCACGAACGCGCGCTGCGCGATACCGGGATGCGGCAGCGTCACCACGGGGTCGCTCAGGCGCTCGCCGCCCAGCACAAGCAGGTCGAGATCGATGGCGCGCGGGCCCCAGCGCTCCCTGGCCGGCTCGCGGCCAAGCTCGCGCTCGATGTCGCGCAGTGCCGCGAGCAACTCATGGGGGCCGAGTGTCGTGAGAAAGCCGGCGGCGGAATTGATGAAATCCGGCTGTGCGACCGGCCCGAAGGGCCGCGTGCGGTAGTCCGGCGCGCGCACGAAATGGGAAACCGACGGAAGCGCGGCGACGCGATCCATCGCAGTGGCGACCAGCCCGCGGGAGTCACCGAGGTTGCTGCCCACCCCGATGTACGCAGGCCGCCAGTGCGTCATGCAACGGGCTTGGCGCCACCGCGCCGGCGGCGACGGCGTCCGCCGCGCGGCGCGCCCTGGCGGGCACCACCGGCCTGTCCACCGCCCTTCGACACCGCATCCGCCATGCCGTCGCGATCTTCCGGCGCGGCCTCCTGCAGGCGGGTCCACCACGCCGCGATCTCGGGCGCGGCGAGTCCGAGTTCCGCGCGCAGCAACAGCAGGTCGTAGGCTGCCCGGAAGCGCGGATGCTCGAGCAGGCGCAGTGCGCGCCGGCCGCGAGGCTGCTCGAGCCGTGGCTGCAGCGCAAACATCTCGCGCACGCCGAGCGAGAAACGCCGCGGCAGCGCGACGCGGGCGTTCATGTCGCGCGCCGCGCGATCGCACGCATCGAGGATCGCCCCGGCTTCGTGCCAGCGGTTCGGCGGCAGCGCCTCGATCGCCGCGGCGATCGGGCCATAGAGCAGCAGCGCGAAGAGATAAGTCGGCGTCACCGGCTTGCCGTCGCGCACCCGCTGATCGGTATTCGCGAGTCCTCGCAGCAGCAACTGCTCGACCAGGCTGTCCGGGTGCTGCCTGAAATAGGCCGCAACCGTCGGGAACAGGACATCGAGCAGGCCGAGGCGGCGCAGCGTCGTGAAGCTGCGCACGCCACTGCCGGCGAGGAACAGCTTCAGTGTCTCATCGAACAGCCGCGCGGGCGGCGCCGAGGCGAGCAGGCCACCGAGTTCCCGGATCGCCGCCTCCACCGGCGGGTCGATCGTGAAGTCGAGCTTGGCCTCGAAACGCGCCGCGCGCAGCATGCGCACCGGATCTTCGCGAAAGCGTGTCTCCGGATCGCCGATGACCCGCAGTCGCCGGGCGAGCACGTCGTCGACGCCGCCGACGTAGTCCCAGATCGAGAAATCGGCGATGTTGTAGTAGAGCGCGTTGGCGGTGAAGTCGCGCCGCCACACGTCATCGTCGATCGTGCCGTAGGCGTTGTCGCGCAGGATGCGGCCGTGCTCGTCGAGCACATGCGAGTCCTCGCCCTCGGTGTCGGCGATATCCGCATCGAAGTCCGCGGACTCCTCCGGCTCAGCCCCGTCGCCCTCTTCCGCATCGGGATCCACCAGCGGATCGTCGCCCGGCGGCGGCGCGCTCGCGGCGCGAAAGGTCGCGACCTCGATGATCTCCTGTCCGAAGAACACATGCGCCAGCCGGAAGCGCCGGCCGATCAACCGGCAGTTGCGGAACAGTCGCCTGACTTCCTCGGGCAGGGCGTTGGTCGCGACGTCGAAGTCCTTGGGCACGATGCCGATCAGCAGGTCGCGTACGCAGCCGCCGACCAGAAAGGCCTGATAGCCGGCGTCCTTCAGGCGATAGAGCACGCGCAGCGCGTTGGGGGAGACTTGCGACCGGGAGACAGTGTGCTGGTCGCGAGGCACGATCCGGGCGAGAGGCGCCGGCGCCTCGAGGGGCGCGGGAGAGGAATTCAAAGGTGATACATTCCGCTTGAGGTAAAGGTCAACATTTCTATAATACCGCGCCTCAAGGCCTGACTGCCGCGCAACGCTCCCTTCGTCTAGAGGCCCAGGACATAGCCCTCTCAAGGCTGTAACACGGGTTCGAATCCCGTAGGGAGCGCCAATAAATCAATTGGTTGCGATTATAACGGCAGCCTCGGTCGCAGACGAGGCCCGGAACCACCGGGCCGCAAAACAGTCGAATGAGCCAGTGGTTTCATCGGCTGGACGCACATCCCATATGCACAAGACACATTTGCCACACACGGCGATGGCGCTCGCCGCGCTGCTGCTGGCACCGATCTGCGCGAGCGGCGCCGACCCCAAGGACACGCTGCCGGAGCCTGAACAGGTGTCGATTCCGTTTGTCGACCGCGGTGGCATCCGCGACTGGCACGTCGACCGCGACCGCGGCCTCTGGGTGCAGGACAACCACCGCGACTGGTACTACGCGAAGCTGCTGAGTCCCTGCATCGGGCTCGGCACCGCGACCGCAATCGGCTTCGTCACCAGGCCTCCCGGCAGCTTCGACCGCTTCAGCACGATCATCGTGCCGCGCGAGGGCAGCTGCCCGGTGGTGAGTCTCGTGCGCAGCGACGGACCACCGGCGAAGGCGAAGCGCGCCGCCGACGCCCGCGACAGCGAAAAATAGGCTCGGCTGACGAAGTCCCGAGCGACGTGCGGCCGCAGATCGCCGCCGCCGGGATGATTGCCCGTCACTTGTCAGATGCCGGCCGTTCCGCTGCCTGGTGCGCGTGTGCATCCGTCGCGTCCGCGCATGTCCGCCGGATGACCGCCTCGCGAGCAATTCCCTGCGCAGGAGTCACCTGGCCTGTGCTCCCGATATGTCATATGGCTCGCGACGCGCAATTGGAACACTCGCAATGTGCGACGTATCGCAGGCGGTCGCGCGACCCGTCGCTACAGTGCGCACATGTCCACGACCCGCACACATGGCTCGCCGCGCGGCGAGCCTGCACCGCGCGCTCCCTCGCCCGACGGCCAACAGCTGCAGCTGCTGCTCGCACGCTGGCAGCAGAGCCTCGAACTGCATGCGCGCTACGCGTCGCTCGACGACGAGCACTACCAGCACGTGCAACCGTGGCCGAAGCACGAGCGCCCCGCGCGCTGGATCATCGATCTCGCCCGCCAGCGTGTCGATGCGCTGGCGCGACTCGTCGAGCAGCGCACCCGCGAGGGCGACCGCGCCTTTATCGAAGCGCTCGAGGTGATGGGCTTCCTCGCCAATCTCGCCGGCCTGCAGGGTAACGAGCGCTTCATTCCGCTCGCCTCGGTCGAGGCCGAGCGCCGCGACGTGCTCAACTCCACGACCCGCACGCGCCAGGCGAAGAAAGCCGACGACACGACGCGCGAGATGCCGCGCCTCGCAACCGGCGCAACCCGGGCCGCCGCGTCCCGCGCGTCCGCGCCCCGCGCTTCCGCGTCCCGCGCCCCCGCGTCTCGCGCGTCCGCGTCCCGCGCTTCGGCGCCGGCAGCTCCCAACCGTAGCGCGGCTCCCGCCGTGCGCGAAAGCCAGGACGTGATCGACGGGCGCATCGTCGACGATGCGATCCGCCTGCTCGGCTGGGGCCGCCAGTGGCACGAGCTCGGCGAGCTGATCGCGCGCCTGGCCGGGCGGCCGGCCGCGCCCGAGGTGCGCCGCATCCTGCGCGAGCATCGCACGCGCATCGAACGCCAGCAGGGCTTCGCGACGCACTGACCCGCCGCCCGCGCGCCTCCCTCGCGTGACATGCCTGCGGCGCCTGCCCCGCGGGCCGGTCTCGACAGGCGCGCCGCCAGCCAACAGAATTGCGCCCCTGCGCCGCAGGCGCCACGGAACTTTTCCGTGGCTGGCGTATCCAGACCACACCATATGATCAGGACCGAACGACTCACGAGGCGTTACGACACGCTCACCGCCGTTGACGAAGTCAGCTTCGAGGCCCAGCCCGGCGAGGTGCTTGGCTTTCTCGGACCGAACGGCGCCGGCAAGACCACGACGATGCGGATGATCGCCGGCTTCATCGCGCCTACCGAAGGCAGGGCGAGCATCTGCGGTCACGACATCGAGCGCGAGCCGCTCGCCGCCAAGCGCGCGCTCGGTTACCTGCCCGAAGGCGCGCCGAGCTATGGCGAAATGAGCGTCAAGGCCTTTCTCGAGTTCATCGCCGATCTGCGCGGCCTGGCGGGAGCCACGCGCCGCAGCCGGCTCGATCACGTGATCGCGCGCCTCGCGCTGCAGGATGTCACGGCGCAATCGATCGATACCCTGTCGAAAGGCTTTCGCCGGCGCGTCGGCATCGCGCAGGCGATCCTGCACGACCCGCCGGTTCTCATCCTCGACGAGCCGACCGACGGCCTCGATCCCAACCAGAAGCACGAAGTGCGCGCCCTGATCAACGAGATGGCGGCCGAGAAGACGATCGTGGTCTCGACCCATATCCTCGAAGAGGTCGAGGCGGTCTGCACGCGCGCGATCATCATCGCGCGCGGCCGGATCGTGGCCGACGACACGCCGCAGGGCCTCACGGCACGCTCGCGCTACCACAACGCGGTGTCGTTGCAGCTCGCGGACGCCGCAGAATACGCCCGCGCGCAGGCCGCCCTCGCCGCACTGCCCCAGGTCGCGAGCGTCGAGGCGGACGAGCGCGAACTGCGCCTGACTGCGCTGCCGCAGCCGGGTGCCCGGATCCTCACCGCGGTGACCGACCTCGCGAACCGGCAGAGCCTCGGCCTGAAATCGCTGGCACTCGAGTCGGGACGCCTCGATGAGGTATTCCGCAGCATCACGGTCTGAGCAGGGAGGGAACGCGGGCGTGGGTCAAATCGTCACGATCACGAAGCGCGAACTGGCGGGCTATTTCGCCACGCCGGTCGCCTATGTCTTCATCCTGATCTTCCTGTTGCTGGCGGCGGCGTTCACTTTCTACCTCGGCGGCTTCTACGAGCGCGGCCAGGCCGACCTGCTGCCGTTCTTCAATTTCCACCCCTGGCTGTACCTGTTCCTGATACCGGCCATCTCGATGCGGCTGTGGGCCGAGGAACGCAAGTCGGGCTCGATCGAACTGCTGCTGACACTGCCGGTCACACTCTGGCAGGCCGTGCTCGGCAAGTTCTTCGCGGCCTGGGCCTTCACCGCCCTCGCGCTCGCGCTCACCTGTCCGATCTGGGTCACCGTCAACTACCTGGGCGCGCCCGACAACGGCGTGATCGTCGCGAGCTACCTGGGCAGCCTGCTGATGGCAGGCGCGTTCCTCGCCATCGGCTCGTGCATGTCGGCGCTCACCCGCAACCAGGTGGTCGCGTTCATCCTCGCGGTGGTCGTGTGCTTTGCGTTCCTGCTGGCCGGCTTCCCGCTGGTGCTGGATGCGTTCCGCGGCTGGGCACCGCAGGCCATCGTCGACGCCGTGGCCTCGTTGTCGTTCCTGACGCATTTCGAGGCGCTCTCCAAGGGTGTCCTCGACCTGCGCGACGTCCTGTACTTCGCGCTGACGATGGGCTTTTTCCTGGTCGCCACGGCGTTCGTGCTCGACGTTCGCAAGTCGGAGTGAGTCGCCCATGACACAACGCAGACTGCTCGGCCGCGGCGCATTGCTGGCGCTTGCCGTGCTGTTCATCGGCATCACGATGCTCTCGACCTGGGCGCTGCGCGGCTGGCGTCTCGATCTGACCGAGAACAGGCTCTATTCCGTGGCGCCGGGCACGCAGCGCATCCTCGACTCGCTCGCGGAGCCCGTGAACCTTCATTTCTTCTGGAGCGAACGCGCCGCGGGCGAATATCCGGCCCTCAAGAACTACGGCATGCGCGTCAGCGAATTCCTGCAGGAACTGGCGGCACGCAGCAATGGCAAGCTGCGCCTCTCGATCGTCGACCCCCAGCCCTTCTCCGCCGAGGAGGACCGCGCCGCCGAACTCGGCGTCGAGGGCGTGCCGATCGGCGCGGGCGGCGAAACCTTCTTCTTCGGCCTCGCCGGCACCAATTCGACCGATGGCCGCGAGGCAATCGCCTTCTTCGATCCCTCGAAGGAAGAGTTCCTCGAATATGACGTCGCGAAGCTGATCCAGCAGCTCGGGCGCCCCGACAAGCCGATCGTCGGTTGGCTGTCGAGCCTGCCGATGGGCGGCAGCTTCGATCCGATGAGCGGCCAGACGCGCGATCCGTGGTACGTGTATGCGCAGGCGGCCGAACTGTTCACCGTGCGCGATCTCACCCCTGACCTGACCGACATCGACGCCGACGTCGACGTGCTCGTGATCGTGCACCCGAAGTCGCTGCCGCTCGCGGCCCAGCAGGCCATCGACCAGTTCGCGTTGCGCGGCGGGCACCTGCTGGTGTTCGTCGATCCGCTCGCCGAGCAGGATCCGGGCGGCGCGAGTCCCGACAATCCGCTCGCCGCCATGGCAGCCGACCGCAGCTCGCAGCTCGGCATGCTGCTCGGCGCCTGGGGCGTCGACTTCAATGCGCGTGAGATCATCGGCGACCTGAGCCACGGGATGTCCGTCTCGATGCGCGCGGGCGAGGCGCCGACGCGTCATATCGCGATCCTCGGCCTCGACGCGACGAGCCTTGCGGCCGATGACGTGGTCACGAACGGCCTCGGGTCCATCAACGTCGCCACCGCCGGATACCTGGCGCCGCGCGACGGCGCGGACACGCTGTTCGAGCCGCTGCTGCAATCGAGCGCACTCGCGGCTCCGCTGCCGGTCGAGCGCTTTGCGATGCTCATGGATCCGGCCTCGCTGCAGGACGGCTTCGAGCCGACCGGGCAGCGCTATGCGCTCGCGGCGCGCGTGACCGGCCACGTGAAGAGCGCCTTCCCGGACGGCCCTGGCCCGCTCAGGGACTCGGCGCAGCCGCTCAACCTGATCGTGTTTGCCGACAGTGATCTGCTCGCCGACTACCTTTGGCTGCGCGACGTGCCGCCCTCGTTCTTCGGACCGCGCGCCAAGCAGGCCTGGGCGCATAACGGCGATCTCGTGTGGAACGCACTCGACAATCTCGCCGGTACGGCCGACCTGATCAGCGTGCGCGGGCGCGCGAGTTACTCGCGCCCGTTCGAGCGGGTCGACGCACTGCGCCGCGACGCCGAGGGGCGCCTGCGCAGCAAGGAACAGGAGCTCGAGGCGCAGCTGACGGCGACCGAAGAGAAGCTCGTGGCGCTGCAGTCGCAGCGCCAGGACCAGTCCGGGCTGATCCTGACTCCCGAACAGCAACGCGAGATCGAACGCTTCGAAGCGGAGAAGTTGCGCATCAGGAAGGAACTGCGCGAGGTCCGCAGCGGGCTCAACGAGGACATCCGCGGGCTCGGCAACCGCATCAAGTTCGTGAACATCGTCCTGATGCCGGCGATCTTCGCGCTCATCGCCCTGTTCATCGCGTTGTGGCGGCGCAAGCGCCAGGCGGCCATATTGCTCGTGCAACGGACCGCGCGCCCATGATGACGCCGCGAAGGGTCGCCGTGCTGGCGATTGCCGCACTTCTCGTGATGATGGCGGCGCTGTGGCTGGGCAGCCGGCGCGACTCGGCCACCACCGCGCACGTCGGCTCCCCGGTGCTTCCGCGGCTCGACGCGCTGCTGAACGAGGTGGCGCGGGTGCGCATCGAATCGAAGAGCGAGGCAGCCACACTGGTGCGCACTGGCGCAGGCTGGACCGTCGAGGAGCGCGGTTTCCGCGCCGATCCGGCCAAGCTGCGGCGCCTGCTCCTTGGCCTCGCCGACCTGAAGGTGATCGAGGAGAAGACGAGCGACCCGGCAAAGTACGCGCAGCTCGGTGTCGAGGATCCGGGGCCGGAGGCGACGGGCACTCACCTGCTCGCCACGGCCGCCGGTACGGAGTTCGCGCTCATCATCGGCAAGGTCGCCGATTCGGCCAGCGTCTACGTGCGCGTGCCCGGCAGCGGGCCGAGCCTGCTTGCCGCACCTCGGGTCGCGGCCGATGCCGATCCGAAACACTGGCTCGACACGGCGCTCGTCGATCTGCCGGCCGACCGCATCGAGTCCGTGGCCGTGACGCCCGCGACCGGCCCCGCGTGGCGAGCGACGCGCGGTGCGGCGACGGAGCCCCTTGCGCTGCAGGGTCTGCCGAAGGGCAAGGTGCAGCGCTCGCCCGAGATCGTCACGCCGGTCGCTGCGCTGCTCGTCAACCTGCACGCCGAAGATGTGCACGCGGCCGCCCGGACCGGCGCCGCCGCCCCCGCTCCTCGCGTGGTGGTCCGTACCTTCGACGGCGTCGAGATCGAGCTGCACGGTCGCACCGAGGGTGAGCGGCACTACATCCACGGCACGGCCCGTAGCACGGGTGCGGCATCGGAGAAGGAAGCCGCGGAACTCGCCGCCCGCATCGCGGGTTTCGAATTCGAGCTGCCGCGCTACAAGTACGACGCCCTCTTCCGCCCGCTCGCGGACTTCACTTAGCGCCCCTCAGCGCGTCCTGGCGATCAGCACGAGCGACACGAGCGCGAGGCACAGCGTCGGCAGGCAGGCGAGCAGCACCGGCGACACGTCGAACACGATCGCACCACTTTCGAGCATGCGCTGCGCCAGGAAGAACACGATGCCGATGAGCAGCCCGACCAGCGTGCGCGCCCCGGTCCCCGAGCCGCGCAACGGCCCGAACACGAACGGCACCGCGAGCAGGACCGCGAAGACGATCGCCACCGTGCGCGCCACGCGCGACCAGAACGCGAACTCATAGGGCCGTACATCGATGCCGACGCCGGCGAATCCGCGCACGACCCGCCACAGCGAGCGCAGTTCGATGTCCTTCGGCTGGCTGATCGTGATGCCGAGGAAACTGCCGCCAATCGATGAGGTCAGCTCGCGTGTGGCGGCGTGGCGGCCGTTGACGTAATCACCCGCAAAGCGCGATTCGGCGTAGTCCTCGAGCAACCAGCTGTCCTCCCCGGTGGCCCGCGCGCGTGACGCGCGGCCCAGTGCGGCGAGCCGATTGTCGCGTGTCAGTTCGAACACGAGCATGCCGCCGAACTCGCCCGCCCCCGACTGTTGCTCGACGTTCAGCAGCAGGTCGCCATCGCGCACCCAGGCGCCGCCGCCGGAGAAGCTCACGTTCTCGAACTTGCCGAAGGCCTTCACCTGCCGCGCCAGCTTCTGCATCGGCGGCGCGAGGTATTCGCCGATGCCGACCGCGAGCACGGTCAACGCGAGGCCCGCGATCGCCGCGGACAGCGCGACGCGCGCGACCGACACCCCCGAGGCGCGCATGACAGTGAGCTCGCTGCCACGCGCGAGCGAGCCGAGCCCGAGCAGCGAGCCGATCAGCGCGGCGATCGGCAGCATCTCGAAGAACTGCTGCGGCATGCCGAGCAGGGTGTAGAGCATCGCATCGGTGGCGTGGTAGGTACCGACGCCGATGTCGTCCTGCTGCTGTATGAACGTGAACAGCGCGCCGAGCGCGAGCAGCACCGCCAGCACGAGCAGCACGGCGCCGATGATCGATCGCAGGATGTAACGGTCGAGGATCATGATCGGCCTCAGCCCCGGTACCGCAGACGCGCCGTCACGGCGGGCGCCGCCAGGACCGCGACACCCACCGCACCCAGCGCGGCGTGCACCCACCACAGACCGAGTTCCTCGGGAACGATGCCGCGCTCGATCCACGCGCGGGCGGCCGACGCCAGGTTCGAGTAGACGAAGTAGATCAGCACCGCGATCCACACGCGCGCATAGCGGCCCTGGCGTGGCCGCAGGCGGCTGAGCGGCACGGCGAGCAGGGTCAGCGTGATCGCCATCACGGGCAGCGCGATCCGCCAGTGCAACTCGGCGCGATCGGCAAGCGCCGAGCTCGCCGCGAGGATCGGGGTCGGCACGGCCTCGACCCGGCGCCGGCCAGGGTCGAGCTCGGGCAGGCGCACCGGCACCACCTGCTCGGCGAAGCGCACGATGCGAAAGCGCGCACTGCCCGGCACGCCTTCATACCGCGCGCCATCGTAGAGCGTGATCGTGTGCAGCGAGCCATCGGGCGAGATCTCGTGGCGTGCCCGCGCCGCCAGCGCCACCTCGAGCCCGCCCTTGCCGGCGCGCTTGATGAATACGCGCTCGAGCGTGCCGTCGGCCGCCGCTTCCTGCGCGTAGATGACGACGCCACCTCTGCCGAAGCTGCGGAACTGGCCCGGGGACACCGGCGCGAACTGGCCGGAACGCAGCGCCTCGCTGCGCAGCTGGTAGGCATGGGCCGCAGCGCGCGGCGCGAGATCGAGCGTCAGCCAGGCGAGCAGGCCCGTAACGATGAGGGCGAGCGCCGTGATCGGCAGATAGACGCGGGCAAGCCCCACACCGCAGGCCTGGGCGGCGGTCATCTCACTTTCGTGATACAGGCGGCCGAGGGCGAGCACGACGCCGAGCAGCAGCCCGACCGGCACGACGATCGGCAGGTTCTGCACGGTCGAGAGGCCGATGAGGGTCAGCACCGCCGAGCGCGGATACTGGTTGTCGGCCGCGCGCTCGAGCACCGCGGCGACCTGGTTTGTCAGCAGGATGATCATCAGCACGGCGGTGACCGCGAGCCACGCCAGCACGACCTCCCGCAGGATGTAACGGTCCAGAATCCGTCGCAAAGCACGGCCCCGCAAGAGTTCGGTTACACTAGCGCCAACCGCTTATACACCCCGAAGCAAGATCAGAAACGATGCTAAATCACTTGAATTGGGATGGGACGGCGAACCGGACCTAAGGTAAATCAGACCGCTTCGTGTCACAACGGCATGGACGCGGCGCGGCACAGCCGTTGTCGGGAGACCCAATAATGCGCTTTGAGGTGTGGACTAAAGGGCTGACGCGGCTGGGTGTCGAATGCCTGGTTGCCGGCGTTTTCGAGGACGGCGAACTGCCGGAGCCAACCCGCGAGATCGACCGCGCGAGCCGCGGCCGGATCGCAGCGCTCGTAAAACGGGGCGATATTTCCGGCCGGGCAGGCGAGACCCTGCTCGTCACCGACCTCGCCGGCCTGCGCGCATCGCGCGTGCTGCTGGTCGGCCAGGGCAAGCGCACGGCGCTCAGTCGCAAAGGCTGGCGCAAGGCGGTGCAGAGCGCCGTCACGGCGCTCACCCGCACCCGGGTCTCGAGCGCGGCGTTCGCACTCGCCCGCCCAGCTGCCGACGAACTCGACGACTACTGGTTCGCGCGCGCCACCGCGGAACTCACCGGCGCGGGCCTCTACCGCGTCAACCACCTGAAATCCGGCAAGCAGCCGAAGCCCCACGCGCTCGCGCGCGTGCTCGCCGGCCCGGTCGGCACCGCCGCCGCGGCGAAGCGCGGGTTCACCCACGGCGAAGCCGTCGCGCTCGGCCTGCACACCCTGCGCGATCTCGGCAACCTGCCGTCGAATATCTGCACGCCGAGCTACCTCGCCAATGTCGCGCGCAAGCTCGCGAAGAAGCACCCGAAATCGGTGCGCGTGCGAGTGCTGGACAAGGCCGCGATCCAGCGCGAGCGCATGGGCTGCTTCCTTGCCGTCACGCAGGGCAGCGACGAGCCGCCACGCTTCATCGTGCTCGAACACCGCGGCGCCAGGCGCGGCGAGGCGCCGGTCGTGCTCGTCGGCAAGGGCATCACCTTCGACACGGGCGGCATTTCCCTGAAGGACCCCGGGGCGATGGACGAGATGAAGTTCGACATGAGCGGCGCCGCCACCGTGCTCGCCGCCCTCACCGTCGTCGCGGCGCTCAACCTGCCGCTCAATGTCGTCGGGCTCGTGCCGACCTGCGAGAACATGCCCAGCGGCCGCGCGATCAAGCCCGGCGACATCGTGACCAGCGCCTCCGGCCAGACCGTCGAAATCCTGAACACCGACGCCGAAGGGCGCCTGATCCTGTGCGATGCCCTGCACTATGCGCGCCGTTTCAAGCCCGCAGCCCTCATCGACGTCGCCACGCTCACCGGCGCTTGCGTGATCGCGCTCGGCGCCCATCACACGGGCGTCATGGCCAACGACGACGCGCTGGCGCGCGAACTGGTCGATAGCGGCCTGCGCGCCGACGACCGTGCCTGGCAGCTGCCGCTCACCGAGGAATACGGCGAGCAGTTGCGCAGCAATTTCGCCGACATGGCGAATGTCGCCGGCCGCGACGGCGGCGCCATCACCGCGGGCGCTTTCCTCGGCAAGTTCACCAAGGGCCTCAAGTGGGCCCATATGGACATAGCCGGCACGGCCTACCTGTCAGGGACCCAGAAAGGCAGCACCGGCCGCCCCATCAGCCTGCTGTCGGAGTTCCTGATCCGCCGCGCCGCGCGCTGATACGGCCTTGCCCCAGGTCGACTTCTACGTCACCGAAGACACCGACGGCGAATCGCGCCTGCGGCTCGCCTGCCGGGTGACCGAGAAGGCCTACCAGGCGGGCCACCGCGTGCTCGTCTGGTGCCGCGAGCCCGGGCAGCTCGCGCACTTCGACGAGCTGCTGTGGACCTTTGCCGACCACAGCTTCGTGCCGCACGAATCGCTCGCCGCGACCGATCCGGCCCCCGCGGCGCCGGTGATCCTCTCTGCGGGCATCGAGCCGGCCTGGACGCCCGAGGTGCTCGTCAATCTCGACACCGCGGTTCCCCCGCTCGCACTGCGCGCGGCGCGCATCGTGGAGTTCATCGACGGTGATCCGGCGCGGCGCGCCACGGGCCGCGAGCGTTTTCGCCAGTATCGTGACCAGGGCATCACTCCGAACACCCATAACATCGGCGCCGCCTCGCTATAATTTGGCGGATGGATAAGGTCTTCTCGCCGCGCGACATCGAACGGCGCCTCTACGATCGCTGGGAATCCAATGGCTGGTTCGAGCCTTCGGGCAAGGGCGAGCCGTTCTGCATCGTCATTCCGCCGCCGAACGTCACCGGCACGCTGCACATGGGGCATGCGTTCCAGGACACGATCATGGACGCGCTCACGCGCTACCACCGCATGCGGGGCGAGGACACGCTGTGGCAGCCCGGCACCGACCACGCCGGCATCGCCACGCAGATGGTGGTCGAGCGCCAGCTGGCCGCCGAGGGCAAGCGCCGCGGCGACATGACGCGCGAAGCCTTCGTCGAGCGCGTCTGGCAGTGGAAGGCACAATCCGGCGGGACCATCTCGAACCAGCTGCGTCGCCTCGGCGCCTCGGTCGACTGGACGCGCGAGCGCTTCACGATGGACCCGGGCCTGTCGGCCGCCGTCACCGAAGTGTTCGTGCGCCTGCACGACGAGGGGCTCATCTACCGCGGCAAACGGCTGGTCAACTGGGACCCGGTGCTACTGACCGCGGTTTCCGACCTCGAAGTGCTGTCGGAGGAGGAAGACGGCAACCTGTGGCACCTGCGCTATCCGCTCGCCGACGGCACGGGCCACGTGGTCGTTGCGACCACGCGCCCGGAGACCATGCTCGGCGACACGGCAGTCGCCGTGCATCCCGACGACGAGCGCTACACGCAGCTCATCGGTCGCGAGATCGCGCTGCCGCTCACCGACCGGCGCATCCCGATCGTCGCCGACAGCTACGTCGATCCGGCCTTCGGGTCCGGCTGCGTGAAGATCACACCCGCGCACGATTTCAACGACTACGAAATCGGCGTGCGCCACGGACTGGCGCAACTCAACATCTTCACGCCGCACGCGGCCATCAACGACCAGGCGCCGGAGCGCTTCCGCGGCCTCGATCGCTTCGAGGCACGCAAGCGCGTCGTGGCCGAGTTCGAGGCGGCGGGCCTGCTCGAGCGTGTCGAGCCGCACAAGCTGACCGTGCCGCGCGGCGATCGTACGCACGCGGTCATCGAGCCCTATCTCACCGACCAGTGGTATGTGCGCATCGAACCGCTCGCCGCCCCGGCCATCGCCGCGGTCGAGCGCGGCGACATCCGCTTCGTGCCCGAGAACTGGTCGAAGACCTACTTCGAGTGGATGCGCAACATCAAGGACTGGTGTGTCAGCCGCCAGCTGTGGTGGGGCCATCGCATCCCCGCCTGGTACGACGAGTCCGGCGGCATCTACGTCGGCCGCAACGAGGCCGAGGTGCGCCAGCGCCATGGACTCGACTCCACTGTGGCGTTGCGCCAGGACTCCGACGTGCTCGACACCTGGTTCTCGTCGGCCCTGTGGCCCTTCTCGACGCTCGGCTGGCCCGAACGCACCGCTGCGCTGGCGAAGTTCTACCCGACCAGCGTGCTGGTCACCGGCTTCGACATCATCTTCTTCTGGGTCGCGCGCATGGTGATGTTCGGGCTCAAGTTCATGGACGGACAGCCGCCCTTCCGCGACGTCTACATCCATGGCCTGATCCGCGACGGCGAGGGTCAGAAGATGTCGAAGTCCAAGGGCAATGTGCTCGACCCGCTCGACATCGTCGACGGCATCGACCTCGAGTCGCTGGTGGCCAAGCGCACCACCGGGCTGATGCAGCCGCATCTCGCCCCCGCCATCGAGAAGGCGACACGCAAGCAGTTCCCGCAGGGCATCGACGCCTACGGCACCGACGCGCTGCGCTTCACGTTCGCCGCGCTCGCCACGCAGAGCCGCGACATCCGCTTCGACCTCGGGCGCGTCTCGGGCTACCGCAATTTCTGCAACAAGCTGTGGAACGCCGCGCGCTTCGTCACGATGATGACCGAGGCCGATGCCGCCGCGGATGCCGGCGCGCCGGCCGAGTACTCGTTCGTCGATCGGTGGATCCGCTCGCGCCTCGGCGCCACTATCGCGGCGGTCGACACGGCCTTCGCCGAGTATCGCTTCGACTACGCCGCCACGGCGCTGTACGAGTTCACCTGGTACGAGTTCTGCGACTGGTACCTCGAGCTCGCCAAGCCGGTGCTGCAGGGCGAATCCGGCGATGCGGCCCGGCGCGGCGCGCGACGCACGCTGCTCGAAGTGCTCGAGGCGCTGCTGCGGGCCCTGCATCCGATCATGCCGTTCATCACCGAGGAGATCTGGCAGCGCATCGCGCCCCTTGCGGGCCGCGAAGGACCCACGATCATGATCGCGCCCTGGCCGGCGCGCGCCGACTGGCCCGCCGACGCGCCCGCCGAGGGCGAAGTCGCGTGGCTGCAGCGCGTGATCCTGGCGCTGCGCCAGGTCCGCGGTGAGATGAACATCGCCCCGTCGCGCCGCATTCCCGTGCTGGCACAGGGTGGCAGCGCCGCGGATGCCGAACGGCTCGCGCGCCACGACCTCTACCTGCACCGCCTCGCCGGTCTCGATAGCCTGCGCGCGCTTGGTGCCGGCGAGCGCGCGCCGGCGTCGGCCACGGCGCTCGCCGGCGACCTGCAACTGCACGTACCGATGGCCGGCCTGATCGACGCCGGCGCCGAGGCGGAGCGGCTCACCAAGCTGATCGCGAAGCAGGAAGCCGAGTTGAAGAAGGCGCGCGGCAAGCTCGCGAACGAGAACTTCGTGCGCAACGCGCCCGCCGAGGTCGTGGCGCAGGAGCGTGAACGCATCGCGGCCTTCGAGCGCGACCTGGCGCAGCTCGCGCCGCAGCTCGAGCGCGTGCGCGGACTGATGGCTTCCTCATGAGCGAGCGGCTGCAGCAGGCGATCGCCACGCTCGAGACGATCATCCTCGGCAAGTCCGTGCCACTGCGCCTCGCCGTGGCCTGCCTGCTTGCGCGCGGCCACCTGCTCATCGAGGACGTGCCGGGTGTCGGCAAGACCACGCTCGCGCACGCGCTCGCGCAAGTCTTCGGTCTCGCGTGGCAGCGCGTGCAGTTCACGAGCGACCTGCTGCCGGCGGACATCATCGGCGTGTCGGTGTTCGACCGCAACACGCAGCAGTTCCACTTCCGCAAGGGGCCGCTGTTCACGCAGTTGCTGCTGGCCGACGAGGTCAATCGCGCGAGCCCCAAGGCGCAGAGCGCGCTGCTCGAGGCGATGGAGGAGCGGCAGGTGAGCACCGATGTCACCACCTACCGGCTGCCCGATCCGTTCTTCGTCGTCGCGACGCAGAATCCGCACGAGCAAGCCGGCACCTATGCGCTGCCCGAATCGCAGCTCGACCGCTTCCTGATGCGCGTGCGGCTCGGTTATCCGGATGCGCTGCACGAGCGCGAGCTGCTGCGCGAGGGCGAGCGCCGCGAGCTGCTGCCGCAGCTCGCGCCGGTGCTCGATGCCGAGCATGTGCTTGCGCTGCAGGCCGCCGTGCGCAACGTGCACGTCGCCGACGCCCTGCTCGACTACGTGCAGATGCTGGTCACGCACACCCGCTCGCATCCGGACATCCGCATCGGCCTCTCGCCGCGCGCCGCACAGGGCCTGCTGCGCGCCGCGCAGGCCTGGACCGCGATCAGCGGCCGGCATGCGGTGCTGCCCGACGACGTGCAGGCGGTATTCGTCGCCGTGGCGGGTCACCGGCTCGAGCGTCGCGACGGTGTGGACGCCGCCGACGGCGAGCGACTGGCCGCGCGCGTCCTGGAAGCCGTGCCCGTGCCCGCCTGAGCCGCCCGGCAATCCTCCCGTGGCCATCGCCGCCCGCATTCGCCACCGGCTCGATGAACGCCTCGCGGCGTGGGTCCTGCGGCGCCAGGGTGCCGACAGCCTGCCGGTGGAGATCGGCCGGCGCCGTCTCTATGTGCTACCCACCCGCGCCGGCATCGGCTTCGGCGTGCTGCTGTTCGGCATGCTGCTAGCGGGCCTCAACTACGCCAACAGCCTCGCGCTGTTCCTGACCTTCCTGCTCGCCGGCCTCGTTCTCGCCGCGATGCACATGTGCCACGGCAACCTGCTCGGTTGCCGCATCGTGGCCGCACGCGTGAGTCCGACCTTCGCCGGCGAGGAAGGCCGCCTCGAACTCGTCGTCGAGGCGGACGGCGCGACGCGCCACGATTGGTCGATCGCGATCCGGGACGGTGACGATGTCGTGCAGGGCGATCCGGTGCAGGTGAATCCCGGCGTGCGCGCCTCGATGCACCTGCACATCACGGGGGCGCGGCGCGGCGTGCACCCGCTCGATCGCGTGCGCCTCACGACCACCTGGCCATTCGGCCTGTTCCGCTGCTGGACCTGGCTGCACCTGCCCTGCGAGCTGATCGTCTACCCGGCGGCGCGCGGCAGCCTGCCCTTGCGAACCGGCGGCGGACGACGGCACGGCCAGCATGAACGCGCCTCGCCTGGCGATGAGGAATGGCGCGGCCTGCGCGCCTATCGCGACGGCGACGTGCCGCGGCGCATCGCGTGGAAAGCCTATGCGCGTGGCGGTCCGCTGCTCGTCGGCGAGTACGCGGCCATCGGCAGCGACCGGCACGAGTTCGACTTCGACAGCCTCGCCCCGCTCGGGCTCGAGGCGCGCCTCGAGCAGTTGAGTCGCTGGATCGTCGATGCAGAACAGCACGGCGAGCCCTACTCGCTGCGCCTGCCGCAGACCGCGATCGCCACCGGCCGCGGGGCCCTGCACCGGCATCGCTGCCTCACGGCACTCGCGCGGGTGCCGACATGACGCGCGCACCGCTCCCCGCGCGTCTGCGCCCGCTGTCGTGGACCCTCGCGGCCTTCGGCGGCGGCGTGCTGCTGCACGTCGACCGCCTGCCGCCGTGGATCACGGTCGTGGCCGTCGGGGCGAGCGTGACGCGCGTGCTGCTCGCGCTGCGCGGCGCACGCCTGCCGGGATTCTGGGTGCGCGCCGTGGTCGCGCTCGTGCTCACGGGTGCCGTACTCGCGAGCTTCCGGACACTGAACGGTCTCGCCGCGGGCAGCGCGCTCCTCGTGGCCATGGGCTCGCTCAAGCTGCTCGAGACCCGCGCACGCCGCGACGACTACGTGATCATCGCCGTGGCGCTGTTCCTGCTGCTTGCGGCCTGCCTCGACCGCCAGGGGCTCACCCGCGTGCCCTTCTACTTCGCGCAACTGTGGATCACCTGCGGTGCAATCGCCGTGGTCGCCGCGGCCGAGTCGCTGGCGGGCGTGAAGGCGCCGCTGCGCCTCGCCGGTCGCGGACTGCTGTACGCGCTGCCGCTCGCCGTGGCACTGTTCCTGTTCTTCCCGCGTGTGCAGGGTGCGTTCTGGGCGCTGCCCAATGCCGGCAGTGCCGTCACCGGGCTGTCGGACGAAATGAGCCCCGGGCAGATCGATGCGCTCACGGACTCCGACACCCCCGCGTTCCGCGTCGAATTCGCGGGCGCGGCGCCACCTCCGCAGGAGCGCTACTGGCGCGGGCCCGTACTGCAATCGTTCGACGGTGTGACCTGGCGGCACGAACGCAGCCGGTCCTTTCTCGAACCCGAGGTCGACTTCGAGGGTCCCGAGTATCGCTATCGCGTGACGCTCGAACCGCACGGCCGCAACTGGTGGTTCGCGCTCGAATCGGTGCTCGAGGCGCCGAGCCGCCGGGTGTTGCTGACGATGGATCGGCGCCTGATTTCGGCGGAGCCCGTCAACGAAGCGGTGAGCTACGATGCCGTATCCCGGCCCCGCACACGCACGAGCGCGCGGCTGTCGACGAACGGGTATCGCTATGCGCTCGCACTGCCCGAGGGCCAGAACCCGCGCACGCTCGCACTCGCCGCCAGACTGCGCGCCGCCGCGCCGGACGCGACCCGCTACGCGCGCGCCGTGCTGGATTATTTCGCGCGCGAGGGATTCGAGTACACGCTGACGCCACCCAGGCTCGCCGCCAATGCGGTCGACGATTTCCTGTTCAATACGCGCCGTGGCTTCTGTGGCCACTATGCCTCGGCCTACGCCACGCTGATGCGTGCCGGCGGCGTTCCTGCCCGGGTCGTCACCGGTTATCTCGGCGGCGAGTGGAATCCGATCGGCGGCTATCTGCTGGTCAGGCAGTCCGACGCGCACGCCTGGGTGGAGATCTGGCTCGAGGGGCGCGGCTGGGCCCGTGTCGATCCGACCGGCGTCGTCGCGCCGGAGCGCCTGCAGCGCGGACTCTACGACCTGATGCCCGCCGCAGCCTCGTTCACGACCCGTCTCACGCGCGACACGGCCTGGCTCGGCGAGCTCGTGTACGCGTGGGATGCGGTCAACACGGCCTGGCGCAAGCGCGTACTCGAGTTCGGCCAACAGTCGCAGCTCAAGCTGCTCGATCGCCTCGGCTTCGACTCGCCACACTGGCGCCACCTGGGCTATGCGCTCGTTGCCGCGCTCCTCGCCTGGCTCGCCTGGATGTCGTGGCAATCGCGCATGTGGCTCCGCGCCGCGCGGCCCGACAGCCTCGCGCGGGCGTGGCGCGCGCTCGGCGCGAAGTACGCGCGCATCGGCCTCGCGCGCGCACCTGCGGAAGCACCGCTCGCGCATGCCGCGCGCGTAGGCGCCGCGCGCCCCGACCTCGCCGCCACTGCGGATGCCCTCGCGCGCCGCTACGCCGACCTGCGCTACGGTCCTGCGGGCAGTGCGGACGAAGTGCGCCGCTTCGCACACGACGTGCGCCGCCTGCGCCTGCCCGCGGCGACACGCAGCGCATGACTGTGCCGTGGATCCTGGCCGTGCTGGTGGCCGCGGGCCTCGCGTGGACACTCGTGCGCGCGCAGCGGCGCCGGCGCATGCTGCACATGCCCTTCCCTGCCGCGTGGCGTGCCCTGCTCGCCGAGCGCGTGTCACTCTATCGGCGCCTGCCGCCCGGAATGCGTCCGCGAGTGGAACTCGCCGCGCGCCGCCTGCTCGCGCGCACGGACTTCATCGGCTGCGGCGGGCTCGAAGTCACCGAAGACATGCGGCTCATCATCGCCAGCCAGGCCGCGGTACTGGTGGCGAACCGGGATCCGCACGCCTACGACGCGCTCTACAGCGTGCTGGTCTATCCGTCGGAGTTCGTGGTCGAGGATCGCATCGAGGATGAATACGGCCTCGTCACCGAAGGGAGCCGTGCGCTGTCGGGCCAGACCATCGACGTGGCGCGCATCGTGCTTTCCTGGGACGACGTCGAGGCGGGGCTCGCGGGCGACGACGGCTACAACGTCGTGCTGCACGAGTTCGCGCACCATATCGACCATGTCATGGAGGGCGCACTCACCGATGGCGGCGCACTGGCGCCGGCCGCCGCGCGCTGGCATGCGACGCTGCAGTCCGAATACGACGCGCTGTGCGATGCCGTCGATCGCGACGAGGACACCCTGATCGACCCGTATGGCGCCGAGGACCTGGTCGAGTTCTTTGCCACGGCGACCGAAGTGTTCTTCGAGCGTGCCGTCGAGTTCCGTGCCGCGCATCCGCGCCTGCACGCGCAACTTTGCGACTTCTACGGCGTGGACCCGGCCGGCTGGCCCTGAGGAACTTTCAGCAGCAGCGCCCCGCCGATGATGAACAGCAGCGCGATCGAGAGCATCGCGAGCCGTGAGTCCCCGCTTACGAGCGCCACGGTGCCGGCGAGCAGCGGTCCGAGGATCGCCGCGGCCTTGCCCATCATGTTGTAGAAGCCGAAGAACTCGCCCGACTGGCCCGGCGGCACGAGCCGGCCGTAGAACGACCGCGACAACGACTGCACGCCGCCCTGCACGCAGCCGATCACGACCGCGAGCAAGAAGAACTCCGCCTCGGAACTCAGGCGGTAGGCGTACAGCGTGACGCCGGTGTACACGGCGAGCGCGATCAGGATGCCGGTGCGCGCGCCGATGCGCGCACCGAGCCAGCCGAAGGCGAGCGCGGCCGGAAAGCCGACGAACTGCACGAGCAGCAGTGCCTGGATCAGGCTCGCCTGCCGGAAGCCGAGCGCGAGGCCGTAGTCGACGGCCATCTTGATGATCGTGTTGACGCCGTCGATGTAGAACCAGTACGCGAGCAGGAACCAGAGCATCGCGCGGCTCTCGCGCACGTGCGCGACAGTGTGGCGCAGCTCGCGCCAGCCGGCCGACACCGCCGCGCGCATCGGCAGCGGCGCCGCGCCGGGCCGCTCGCGCACGAACAGCACCACCGGCAGCGAGAACACCAGCCACCACACCGCGACACTGAGGAACGACAGCTTCACGGCCGTGCCGGCGTCGGCGATACCGAACAAGTGCGGCTTCGACACCATCACGGCGTTCACCGCGAACAGCACGCCGCCGCCGAGATAGCCGAGCGAGAAGCCGTAACCCGACACGAGATCGTACGCGGGCTCCTCGGCGACGTCGGTCAGCAGCGAGTCGTAGAACTGGTTGCCGCCCCAGAAACCGATCGAGGCCGCGCCATACAACAGCGCGGCTGCGAACCACTCACCCTGCCCGACCAGCGCCAGCGCCGCCGTCATCGCGGCGCCGAGCACGGTGAACAGCGCCAGCAGCTTGACCCGCGCGCCGCTCTTGTCGGCAATCGCGCCGACGATCGGCGCAAGCAGCGCGACGATCAGGCTCGTGAACCCGCTCGTGACGCCGAGACGGAACGTGCTCTCGGTCGCCTCGACCCCGGCGTTCCAGTACTGTTTGAAGAAAAGCGGAAAGAACCCCGCCATGACCGTGGTTGCGAAGGCCGAGTTCGCCCAGTCGTAGAGCGCCCAGGACACCACGGGCTTGCGGGTGAGGACCTTCGCCATCGCGACAGGCTATCACCCGCGCCGATCAGGCGGCGAGGTGTTCGCGCGTCTCGAGGAACCGGATATCGGGCCAGCGCTCCTGGGTGAGCGCGAGATTCACCCGGGTCGGCGCCAGGTAGACCAGCGCGCCGGCGTGGTCGAGCGCGAGGCTGTCGTGGGCCTTGGTGCGAAACTCCGCGAGCTTGCGCTCGTCGTCCGCCACGATCCAGCGGGCCGTGTGCACGTTGATCGGCTCGAACTTGCAGTCCACCGCGTACTCATCCTGCAGACGAAACTGCACCACTTCGAATTGCAGCTGGCCGACGGCTCCCAAGATCAGGTCGTTGTTGCGCAGCGGCTTGAAGAGCTGCGTGGCGCCCTCCTCGCAAAGCTGCGACAAGCCCTTCGAGAGCGCCTTCATGCGCAGCGGGTCCCTGAGCACGGCGCGACGGAACATCTCCGGTGCGAAATTCGGGATGCCGGTGAAGACGAGATGCTCGCCCTCGGTGAAGGAGTCGCCGATATTGATCGTGCCGTGGTTGTGCAGGCCGATGATGTCGCCGGCCCAGGCTTCCTCGGCCTGGCTGCGGTCCGCGGCGAGGAAGGTGAGCGCATCGGCGACGCGCATCTCCTTGCCGAGGCGCACGTGGTGCAGGCGCATGCCGCGCACGTAGCGACCAGAACACAGGCGCATGAACGCGATACGGTCGCGATGCGCCGGGTCCATGTTCGCCTGGATCTTGAAGACGAAACCGGTGAGCGCCGGCTCCTCCGCCTGCACGAGACGCTGTCGAGTCGGCCGCGGCAGCGGCGAAGGCGCATGCTCGACGAACGCATCGAGCAGCTCCTCGACACCGAAGTTGCCGATCGCCGAACCGAAGAACACCGGCGTCTGCCGCCCGGCGCGATACAGCTCCGGATCGAACGGCGCGCTCGCACCGCGCACCAGCTCGATCTCGGCGTCGAAGCGCGCGGCGAGTTCGCCGAGGAACGCGCGGCCCGATTCGCTGTGCAACCCGTCGATCGCGAGGTTCTCGCCGACGCGGCCGCGCTCGCCGGCACTGTAGACGTAGATGCGGTCCTCCAGCAGATGGTAAATGCCGGCGAGCTCGCGACCCATGCCGATCGGCCAGGTGACCGGCGTCGTCGCGATGCCGAGCACGCGCTCGATTTCATCGAGCAGCTCGATCGGCTCGCGGCCCTCGCGGTCGAGCTTGTTGATGAAGGTCATGATCGGCGTGTCGCGCAGGCGGCACACTTCCATCAGCCGGATGGTGCGCTCCTCCACGCCCTTGGCGCAGTCGATGACCATCAGCGCGGAATCCACCGCGGTCAGCGTGCGGTAGGTGTCCTCGGAGAAGTCCTCGTGGCCCGGCGTGTCGAGCAGGTTCACGACGCGGCCCCGATACGGGAACTGCATGACCGACGAGGTCACCGAGATGCCGCGCTGCTGCTCGAGGCGCATCCAGTCGGACGTCGCATGTCGCGCCGCCTTGCGGCCCTTCACCGTGCCGGCCATCTGGATCGCGCCGCCAAACAGCAGCAGCTTTTCGGTCAGGGTCGTCTTGCCGGCGTCGGGGTGCGAGATGATCGCAAAAGTGCGCCTTTTGCTGATTTCTCCGGTAGTTACATCAGCCATGCAGGGCAGTCATGAAGCAAAAGGGACATATTCGAGGACACACTGCGAAGAGGTTTTCCGGATTTGCAGGCGCGCCGGCGCGCGAGCGCCACGGCGGAGCGCTGCGGATAGTACTTTCAATTCGATTCAGACGCTGCGCTGTTCAGTGCCACCGCCAGGATCGGCTTGGCCCATTGCGGAACCTGGTCCAGCGCGATATGCGAAACCACGCGCCCGGCCCGCATGTGCAGCAACAAGATCGGCGCCGGCGGCACGCCCGCCTTCGGATCGGCCTGGGCGCTGTTGTCATGGACGTGCAGGCTTGCCAGATACGGCAGCAGGCGGATGAGATTCGCGCGGCTGCTGTGATAGCGCGCCCGGATCTTCTCCTCCGGAATATCGTGCCCACCGGCTTGCACGCGCTCGCGGACACGTTGCATGTGCAACTCCGGCGACGACAGCCCGACATACCAGAGATGCACCTGGGCGCCGGCGCGCGCACCGGCGAGCAGCAGGTTCGGGAGCGTGGTCGCCCCGAGCGTCGTCTCGAAAGCGAAGTTCAATTCCTCCCGCAAAGCCCGCTCCAGGCCCTGCCGCCCGAGTTCCCAGGCATGCGCATTCGCCTGCTCCAGAGGCAATCCTGGATTGGACTCGAGTAACGCCTGCGCGGCGAGGTCAGGATTGAAGTAGGGAACGTTGCGGGCCTGAAAGGCCGCGCCGCCGATGCTGCTCTTGCCGGCGCCGTTGACGCCCGCCAGCACGAAGATCCGCGCGGGCATTACTTCGCTGCGCGGACGGCGGCCTCACCGAGTTGCGCCGACGGCATCTCGAAGGCCTCGGCCATGCGCTGCGCTGCCTCGGGCCCCTGCATCCGGTCGAACAGTTCGTCGAACTGTCGCGTCAGCCTATCCAGGTCGGGCTCGGCTGCCCGCCTGAGCTGCACGTAGCGGTCCACGGACATCAGCACCATCGACGGCTGCTCGTGACGAGTAACGACCACTGCGCCATGCGCCATGACCGTACTGGTGACTTTCTGCATCCCCTCCACCAGCCGCGTCGCCGCCACGCGCGGCAATTCACTGATCAGACGAGGAAACTTCCCGGAATCGGACGCCGCTGTCTTGGCCATACTCAGGACTCCAAGTATCCATACGTCGCGTATTTTACCCGTTTTACAAGATTTAGCTATCCTGACGGATAGCGGATTCGGGGCCCGGCCCTTCGCGTTGACATCATGATGATCTAATCATCATAATGCGCTGATGCGCACCACCATCGACCTGCCCGAAGACCTGCACCGCATAGCCACCAGCCTGGCACGCCACAACAGGCGCAGCCTGGGCCAGATCGTGGCCGAATTGATGCGCCGCGGACTGGAGGCGCCCGGCCACCGCGTCGCCGAACCGCAGGCGCCTTACCGGATCGACGAAGACACCGGCTTGCCGGTCGTCGTGGGCGCTACCCGCGTGATGACGGACGACGATGTGCGCGCGCTGGACGACGAGCCGTGACTGCAGCGCACGAGGTTGTCGCCCTGCCGGATGGCAACGTCCTCATCGCCCTGGCGTATCCGCCGCACGTGCACCACGCCGCCGCGCGGCAGTGGTTTCGCCGGCACGACGGCTTGTTCGCGTCCTGCCCGATCACGCAGGGCACGCTGGTGCGGATGCTGCTGAATTTCCGTGCGGTGCCCAGGACAGAGGATGCGGTCGGCATCCTGCGTGGCTTCGTCGAGCATCCGCGCCACCGCTTCTGGCCGGATACGCTGGACTACCTGCAGATCGACTGGAAAGGCGTGATCGGCCACAACCAGGTGACCGATGCGTATCTCGTCACGCTGGCGCGCAAGCACGGCGGCCATCTGGTGACCTTCGACCAGGGCCTGGTCGCGTTGCACCCCGATGTGGCTGAGGAGTTGCCGGCGGCCCGGCCGGGCTCATAGGTACGGCACGCTGGAATGCACGAATCCATCACATTCGCTGGATTCGTTTGTTTCGTTCAATTCGAATATGAACTAGTATGGCCATCCCGGCATTGGGAGAGTCGCCATGCCCGCAACGAACCGCCAACCACCCCATTTTCCAACCGAAGACGAGATCGCCCAGGCCAGGGAGGCGGGTCGCCAACTTGCGCGCCTGCTGCCCAAGGATCAGCGGCCTCTTCGCCTCGTTACGGACAACAACCGGCACGAGATGATTGCGCTTCCGCCGGGAGCCGTGCGTCTGTTCCTGGATGTGCTGACCCAGCTGGGTCAGGGTCGTGCTGTCACGATCCTGCCGAAGAAGGTCGAGCTGACCACGCAGGACGTCGCGGACTACCTGAATGTTTCGCGCCCTTACGTAGTGAAGCTCATCGAGACCGGGAAGCTCCCGGCGCGAACGGTGGGAACCCGCCGCCGGGTTGCGTTCCAGGACCTGGTGAAGTTCGACGAGGTGGACCGCAAGCGCCGCCGCGCTACGCTCGACGAGCTGGCCCGACTCGACCAGGAGCTGGGGCCCTGAAAGTCGCGCATGAGCCACTTCGCGGCAGTTCTCGACGCAAATGTCCTCTACAGCTATCCGCTCACCAGCGTTCTGCTGGAACTGGCTGAAGCGCGCCTATACCGCCCTATCTGGAGCGCAGACATTCATCAAGAATGGATTCGTGCCGTCAGAAGCACGAAGCCGGACTTCCCGCCCGAGAAGCTGGAACGCTGCCGCGCTGCGATGGATGAAGCACTGCCCGATGCCTGTGTTGGCGGCTACCGGAAGCTGATTCCGTCTCTCGACCTCCCCGATGCCGGCGACAAGCATGTGCTCGCTGCCGCGATTCGCGCCAAGGCGCAGGTCATCGTGACTTTCAACGAAAAGCACTTCCCCGATGCAGCGCTGGCTGAGTTCGATCTCACCGTGCAGCACCCCGACACCTTCCTCCGCCATCTGATCGATCTGGCGCCGGGCGTCGTTCGCGAATGCGTTTCAGCCATGCTGGCGAGATTCAAGAATCCGCCCTTGACGATCGAAGAATTCATTGCGGTTCTGGAGCGCCAATCGCTTCCCGAATCCGCGGCAGCCCTACGCGAGCTGTTTGGGTCCGAATAGACGGCGAGACTGCACAGGTCCCGCCAGTTCTCTCAGGGCCTGGCGCGCGCACTCTCCGGCAAATCCAGCGGCGGCAGCGCCTTCACGATCTTCATGGTCTCGAGGCTCACGGTAATCACCCGCAGCAGCAGTTCCAGCGGGTAACGCGGGTTGTGCACGGTCTCGATGGCCCAGTCATTGGCGTCGCTGACGATGCCACTCGCCTTGTCGGTCTTGACGCACTGGCGCTCCATCACCCAGTCGATGGCGGGCTTGCCGTTGACCACGTACTCGTAGGCGGCGAGTGGAATGCCGGTGACGGTGATGCGCTGGTTGTAAATGACGGTGCCGAGGTCCTTGTCCTTGCCCCGCTTGCCGTGGCGCATTTTCTCGACGCGGTAGTCGGCGCCGGTGAGCGGCTTGCCGCCATGCTCGACCTTCGCGCCGGCATACATCGGCACCGTCTCGTAGTTCAGGTGCAGTTCGGCGAGTTGCCGGCCGGCGCGACTGAAGCGCCAGAAATCCGCCGCCGCCTTCACGCAGGGAATGCGCGGCAGCTCCTTGCCGAGGTTGTCGGCGTAGCGCTCGCGATAGTCCGGCGAATGCAGCAGGCCGTAGACGTAGTAGAACACGTCCTCTTTGGTGATGGATTCGCCGGGATAAGCAACGTGGAAGTGCGCGAGTCCGGCATCGGTGATCGCGTCGCGGCGCTTGCGCGCGACAGGAGCTGCGCCGTCCTGGAACAAACCCGTCTGTGCCGCCGGCACGTTCGATTCCCGGTCGGCTTCGTCGTAAAGATAGAGTGGGAAGCACTGCGTGCCCGCTACGAAATGGAAGTTCGGCAGTTCCTCCGCAATAAGGCTGCTAAATGCGGCGGACTCTCCCAACCCAGTCACGCAAATCACTCGATTGCACGCCGTCGCATTGGGGAATATGCGTGGCATCTGGAGCACCCTCTCGTTGAATCGGCGATTGAAATAAAGCCATTGCTTGCTGAACGGTCGATACAGACCCCGCACCAGGCAGCTTGACTCGAACTCGTGGCGCCTTCCCTTCGCCAGCTCCTCCTTCAGGTTCACCGTCCAACTAATCTTGGTTGGGTCCGTCTCGACGAAACCGTCCACCGTTCTGTCGCGCTCCTTCTTGGACAGCGATTCATGTGCCCTTCTGAAGCGCTCCGTCTCGGCATTGTATAAGGCGATCATGCGCGTCATGTTGTCCGCGACCGCCGAGCGGGACGGGCTATAGCACCAGGCATCACGCCCGGTAACAACGCCCAACGAGAAGTTCTCGAACAGTTTGAGGCCGTCACCCTTCTTGTCGCCAAGCACGATGAATTCACCAAAACTATCGTCGCGCTGCTTCAGCCAGTCGCCGTGCGCATCCGGTGTGATCCGCTGCCATCCGTGAGTCGCGTCGATACCCGCGATGCTGGCGAAGTCGCCGATCTTCTTCAGCTTGTCTTCGCGGCTCAGATAGTCGCCGACGTCGTGGAAATGAATCTGGCCATGCTCCGTGGCATGCGGATTCTTGACGAGCAGCGAGATGGCGACAGGAGCGCGGCTGCCAATGCCAAAAACGTTGTCCTTCTCCTTGCGCCGCATCTCACCCGATGTGCGCGCGTTACCGCGCAGATGGAACACGTAAATGCTGCTGAACTCCGCGGCGAGGCACTTGCGCAGGCCGTCAGCGGTGTTGGTGTCGAGGAAGCCGGCGTTGGTGACGAAGCCGATGACTCCACTCTTGCCGATGCGATCACTGGCCCAGCGGATGGCGCGGACGTAGCTGTCGTAAAGACCCCGGGAAAGCGCAGCATTGGACTGCGCCGCGTAGGTGGTTTCGATTCGGGCATCCAGATGCGGGTAGCCTACGTTCTGGTTGTTATCGTTCTGGCTGCCTTGCCCGATCGAATACGGCGGATTCGCCATGATGACGCGAATATCCAGCTTCTTCTGCCGCCTGCGCCGCCGGCTGTTGTTCACCAGCAGCGCGTCCACCAGGTCTTCCTTCTCGTACATCTGGAAGGTATCGGTGAGGCAGATGCCCTCGAAGGGCTGGTAGTCGCCCCCGACGATGCCGTGATACACGGCTTCGATGTTGATCGCGGCGATGTAGTAGGCCAGCAGCACGATTTCGTTGGCGTGGATCTCGTGGCGGTACTTGCGTGGCAGTTCCTCCGGCTTGATCAGTCCGCTCTGCAGCAACCGGGTGATGAAGGTGCCGGTGCCGGCAAACGGGTCGATGATGTGCACGCCCTCGCTGCCGAGTGTCTGGCCGAATTCCTTCTGCAACAGATGTGCGACGCTGTGGATGATGAAATCCACGACCTCCACCGGCGTGTAGACGATGCCGAGACGGTCGGCCATGCGCGGGAAGGCGTTGCGGAAGAACTTGTCGTACAGCTCGACCACGATCTTCTGCTTGCCGGCGGCGCTGTCGATGCCCTCGGCGCGCAGCCTGACACTGTCGTAGAAGCTCCTCAGCGTGTCGGCTTCCTTCTCCAGGTGATGCTCATGCAATGTATCGAGCACGCCCTGCATGGCGAGGCTCATGGGATTGTGGCTGGCGAAGCTGTAGTGCTCGAACAGCGCGTCGAACACGGGCTTCGTGATCAGGTGCTGCGCCAGCATTTCGACGATGTCCGCGTCCGTGATACTGTCGTTCAGGTCATCGCGAAGTTCGGCGGCGAACACCTCGAAGGCCTTGCGCTCGCGCGTGTTGGTCGGGTCGTCGAGCAAGGCGGCGATGCGGTCGATGTGCGTGCGGGCGATGCGGGCGATGTCGTTGGCCCAGTCTTCCCAGTGATGGCGATTGCCGACCTTCTCCACCAGCTTCGCGTAGATGGCGCGTTCGATTTCGCCGATCTCGAACTGCAGTTCGCCCTGGTCCTCCTTGCCGTAGCTCCGGGTGGCGGTCTCGGCGATCGTGAACTGGTTGCGGCCGGCGTCCTTGTCCTTCGCGCCGCGCGCCTTCGGCGGCTTTTTCTGCAGCTTGTCGGTGACGGCGATGACTTCCATCTTCTGCACATTGGGGCCGACCAGCTCCATCTTGTTGACCATGGCGTCGAAGCGGTCGTCGTGCGAGCGCAATGCCTGCAGCACCTGCCAGACCACGCGGTAGGTCTTGTTGTCGGCCAGCGCCTCGTGCGGTTCCAGGCCGGCGGGGATCACCACCGGCAGCACCACATAGCCGCGCTTCTTGCCGGGCGCATTGCGCATGACGCGGCCGACCGACTGCACCACTTCCACCTGTGAATTGCGCGGCGTGAGAAACAGCACGGCGTCGAGCGCCGGCACGTCCACGCCTTCGGAGAGGCAGCGCACGTTGCTCAGGATCCGGCAGGTGTCGGCGGGCAGGTCGGCCTCGAGCCAGTCGAGCTTCGCCTGCTTCTCGCTCGCGTTCATGCCGCCGTCCACGTGCTCGGCCTCGCAGGCGAGCGTGGCCATGTCCGCGTCGTCCGCCGTGCGCTGGTACTCCTCCACCACCGCGCGGAACATGCCGGCGATGTGCTTGGAGCTGACCTTGTGGGTCCGCCCGCCCTTCTGCACTTCGATCACCTGGCAGAAGGCGACGGCGCGCCGCATGGGCGATTCATCGCCGTTGAGATTCTCGGCCAGCCCCTGTTTGGCGAGCGCCTTCCAGCACCCGACGATGCGCGCTGCGTCGTCCACCTTGAGCTGGTTGTTCTCGTCCTTCAGGAGGTTCTGCAGGCGGCGATTGACATGCGCTTCCTCGACCGACAGCACGATGACCTTGTAGTCCACCAAGAGACCGCGCTTCACCGCCTCGGAGAAGGTGATGACGTGCAGCGCCTTGCCGTAGAGCGCCTCGTCGTCCATGGAGCACAGCGCCACGTTGTCGCGTTCGGCGCTCGCCTTGGCGCCTGCGCCGTAGATGCGCGGCGTCGCGGTCATGTACAGGCGCTTGGCGGCGCGCAGGAACGCGTTGTCGTGCACCTTGACGAAATGGCTCTCGTCGTCGTCGTCGAACGTGGCGCCGGTGGTGCGGTGAGCCTCGTCGCACACGATGAGATCGAAATCGGGGAGCCCGAGCGCCTGCGCGTCGCTCAGGACATCGATGCTGTGATAGGTGCCGAACACCACGCTCATGTGCGCGCCGTCGTGACGCGCGGCCATCTCCACCGCCAGCCGCTTCGCGTCGGTGGTGGCCGGATACTGCAGCTCGTGGGTGAGCATCCGGAAGTCGTCGTCTGCCGACTTGCGCTTCTTGCCGACATCGGTGTCGGAGCAGACCGCGAAGCTGTGGAGGGGAACGCCGCTGTCCTGCGTCCATTCGGTGAGCGCCTGCGACAGGAGTGCGAGGCTCGGCACGAGGAACAGCACGCGCTTTCCTGCGCCGGCCGTCCGCTCGGCGATCACGAGGCTCGCGAAGGTCTTGCCTGTGCCGCAAGCCATGATGAGCTTGCCGCGATCGGCGCTCGCAAACCCGGCCAGCACGGCGTCCACGGCAGCCTTCTGGTGCGGCCGCAGCGTCTTCTTCGGCTTCAGCACCGGCGCGGCCTGCGGCTGGTAGCGCGACCAGTCGATCCGGCTGTTCTCCAAATCGTGCAGCGTGACGAGGCTCACCGGCGGCTGCTGGTCCTCCACGGCCTTGCGCAGGTGGCCGCTGCTCTTCGTCGCGGTCAGGAAGATCAGCCGGTGCGCGAACTGCTTCTTGCTCGAGGCGGTGAAGAAGGTCGCGAAGTCGTCGAGCCTGAGCACCGCGTCTTCGTCGTAGAACTTCGCCTGGATGGCGTGCAGTTCGCCGCCGGCGGTCTGCGCCACGAGGTCGATGCCGGCATCGGCGCCCACATCGCCCAGCCCGCGCTGGGCCGCCTGCGCCCGCCATTCCTCCCACAGCCAGACCTGGCCACCGTACAGGTCGGCATAGTACGGCTCGGTGAGCAGATAGACTTTGACCAGGCGCTCGAAATAGCTGCCCTTCTCGCGCTCCGAAGCGGCACTGCGCCGGAAGCTGTCCAGCAGCGTGGTCAAGCTCGTCACGAAACCCCCATGTGACCCGACGTGCACCGCCGGCTGATGGCGCAGGAGGCCACGACTGCGCCGCAAGGCTCCCCCGGGTGCCCGCACCCAGCAGGGTTGTGAAAAATACCAGCGGCGGTAACCTTGAAATGATACCACCAAGGAGATTGCAATCATGACCGACACCTGGCTCAGCACGCTCATCACCGACACGCCACAGGCAGGCTTCGAACTCGCGATCACGCTGAGTCGCCGCGGCGTGAAGTACACGCAGCCGGACACCGCGGTGCTCAAGAAGCTGCGCCCCGCCTATGCGGATTCCGCGGACGGACTCACGGCCGCGTCACAGGTGATCGCGATCAACTTCCAGACGGTCGCCGCCGCGAACAATTACTGGCGTACCGCCTGACTCTGCGCTTCACGACCATGCGCTACGCCACCGTCTCCGCCAGCATCCTCGATGCCATCGGCGATACCCCGCTGCTCGATATCGACGGCGTGTTCGCCAAGTGCGAGTTCGTGAACCCGTCCGGATCGATCAAGGCGCGCATCGCGCACTACATCGTCGAGCGCGCCGAGAAGGCGGGCCTGCTCAAGCCCGGCGACACCATCGTCG
>DAOQXO010000020.1:0-31964 GCA_035342635.1 Steroidobacteraceae bacterium | reverse complement strand
CGGCCCCATCACCGACAACGCCGGCGGCATCGCCGAGATGAGCGGCCTCGACAAGAAGGTACGCGACATCACCGATCCGCTCGACGCGGTGGGCAACACCACCAAGGCCGTGACCAAGGGCTACGCCATCGGTTCGGCAGGCCTCGCGGCGCTGGTGCTGTTCGCGGACTACACGCACAACCTCGAAGCGGCGGGCAAGGCGGCGGAGTTCTCGCTGTCCGATCCGGCGGTGATCATCGGCCTCTTCATCGGCGGTCTCGTGCCCTACCTGTTCGGCGCCATGGCGATGGAGGCCGTGGGTCGCGCCGCCGGCTCGGTGGTGAATGAAGTGCGCCGCCAGTTCCGCGAGATCGCGGGCATCATGGAAGGCAGGGCGAAGCCCGACTACTCGAAGGCCGTCGACCTGCTGACCCGTGCGGCGATCAAGGAAATGATCGTTCCCTCGCTGCTGCCGATCCTGGTGCCGGTCATCGTCGCATTCGGCCTGAACGCGCTGATGGGACCCGGCGCCGGCCTGCGCGCGCTCGGCGGCCTGCTGATCGGCACGATCGTCACCGGTCTGTTCGTCGCGATCTCGATGTGCACCGGCGGCGGCGCTTGGGACAATGCCAAGAAGTACATCGAGGAAGGGAACTTCGGCGGCAAGGGCTCCGAAGCCCACAAGGCCTCGGTCACCGGCGATACCGTGGGCGATCCGTACAAGGACACCGCGGGCCCGGCGATCAATCCGCTGATCAAGATCATCAACATCGTCGCACTGCTGCTCGTACCGCTGCTCTGACACCTGCCAGGGAGAAGCCCATGACCACCAAGCGCATGATTCTCGCCGCCGCACTCGGCAGCCTCGTCTCGCTCGGCACCGCCGTGGCGGCCGACGAGAAGGCCGAAACCGAGAAGTGCTACGGCGTCGCCGAAGCCGGCAAGAATGATTGCCACACGGCGAGCCACGCCTGCGCCGGCCTCGCCACGACCGACAAGGACCCGGCCGAATGGGTCAGGGTGCCGAAAGGCACCTGCGAGAAGATGGGCGGCAAGCTGGAAGCGCCGCGGCCCATCTGACCGCGCTGCCGTAGGTCGCGAAGGTCGCGGTCGCACCGCCGGACTGCACTGCGCCGCGCCAGGCCATGCCGCCGTCGACACCCACCCGCTGCGGCATCGGCCTGCGCGCCGCCCACCACCGCGAGGTGCTGCGCACCGCGCCGGACGTCGGCTGGTTCGAGGCGCACAGCGAGAACTACTTCGCCGATGGCGGCGGCGCGCTCGACACGCTGCTACGCGTGCGCGAGCGCTGGCCGGTCGCGCTGCACGGCGTCGGCCTCGGGCTTGGCTCGACCGCCCCGCTCGATCGCGAGCATCTGCGCCGCCTCGCGCGCCTCGCCGCGCGCATCGAGCCCTGGGCCGTATCGGAGCACGTGTGCTGGGGCCAGGCGGACGGGCGGCACACCAACGACCTGCTGCCGATGCCGCGCACCGGGGAATCGCTGCGCCACCTCGCCGCGCGGGTCGCCGAGCTGCAGGACGCGCTCGGCCGCCAGGTCCTGCTCGAGAACGTCTCGAGTTACCTGGAGTTCACCGGCGCGGAATTCACCGAAGCCGGTTACCTCGCGGCGCTCGTGGCCGAATCGGGCTGCGCCCTGCTGCTCGACGTCAACAACGTGTACGTGAACGCGTGCAACCACGGTTTCGATGCCGAGGCCTATTTCGACGAACTGCCCGTGGATGCCGTGCGCGAGATCCATCTCGCGGGCCACGAGCCGATCCGGATCGCCGGCCGAGTAATCCGCATCGACACCCACGATCGACCGGTGTGCGATGAGGTCTGGGCGCTGTGCGCGAGCGCCCGGCGCCGCTTCGGCCGCGTGCCGACGCTGATCGAATGGGACGCGGACCTGCCGCCGCTCGGAGTACTGGTCGCGGAGGCGCAACGTGCCGATGCCCTTGGATGAGTTGCAGCGGCGCTTCGTCGCGAGCCTGTACGGCGAGGCTGCGGACCTCGACGGGGCGATCAGCGGCGCTGGCGGGATCAGTGCCACGGAGTGCCTCGCGATCTACCGCGGCAACCTGCATGTGGCCTTCGCCAAGGCGCTCGAGCTCGGGTTTCCGGTGCTCGCCGCACTCTGCGGACCGGCGTTCTTCACCGTGCTCGCGCGCGAGTTCCAGCGGGCGCACCCCTCGGCTTCAGGTGACCTGCACCACATCGGCGGGCCGCTTCCGCACTACCTGCGCCAGCGCTACGCGGGGAGCGAGTTCGCCTACTTCGCGGATGTCGCCGCCCTCGAGTGGGCGCGCGAAGAATCGGCACGCGCCGCGGACGCGGCGCCGCTCGACCTGCGCGGGCTGAGCGCGGTTGCCGACGACGCGGCGGCCTCGGTGCGCTTCGCGCTGCATCCGGGTGTGCGGCTCGTCGCGTCGCGCTGGCCCGTCCTCGCGATCTGGGAAGCACACCAGGACCCTGGCGGAGTGCGCGGGGTCGATCTCGGAGCGGGCCCGGAACAGGTGCTCCTGCGGCGCGCAGCGAGCGGGCTCGTGCTCGAACGGATCTCCGCCGCCGAATTCGACCTGCTGACGACCCTCGGGCGGGGCGAGCCGCTCGGCGCAGCGTTCGACGCGGCAATCGCGGCGGATTCTACGTTCGACGTCGGCGCAGCGCTGCGACGCTTCGTCGCGGGCAACGTGTTCGCGAGCATGGGCGACTAGCGCCCGAGCAGTCCCTCGCCGATCCAGCCCTTCAGCATCGTTGCCGCGCACCGGGCTGCATCGCGCTCGCCCGTCTCTTGCGCGAGCCCCGCGCAGAGCGCCGCAAAGCTTGCGCCCCCGGCAAGCCGTGCGAGCGCCCGCCCCTCGGCCGGCGTCGTCGAACGGAACCTGATCGCAGGATCCCGCCGCCACACCACCCACGACACCGGGGCCGTCGCGCGCGGTTCGGGGCAAGGCCTGTCCTCGCTCACGGCCTGCCAGCACTCGACGGCATTGGTGGTGGCCTCGAAGCGCCGCACCGTGCGGTGCCACCGCAAGCGCAACGCGGGCCAATCCGCCGGCGCAACGCGGGCGATATCCGCTTCCGTCATCGCGAAGTCGTCGCCGGCATCGAACACCTCGGCGAGCAGCCATTCCCAGCGCGCGAGGTCGGCGTGCATGCCGCGGAGATGACGATGAAGATCTGCTCCGTACCAGCGGATCGACGCGTGGGTCGGCACCGCGCCCGCAATGTAGGTCGCGGCAGCGGCCTCGAAGGCTGCCACACCGAGCAGCTTCCTGAGCACCGGATAGGTCACGCCGAGCGCCTCGGTGAGCCGTGCCCGATATGCGTATTCGTAGATGCCGAGCCGTGTGGCGACTTCCCGTGCGTCACCGGCGACGCTGCCTTCGATCGACGGATCGCCGCACAGCACCCGCTGCTGCAACGCCGTCTGCAAGGCAACGAGCGTGCTCACGCCGCGGCTCCGAGTGCACTCGCCGCGATGGCGCGCGCCCGATCGAGCTCGGCGACGAGCGCCTCGAGCGGCGGGATCCGGTCATCACGCTCGATCATCGTCGCGGCATGCGGGAAGCGCGCCGCCGCAATTTCGTAGAGTCGCCACACGGCCTCGTCCACCGGCGCATCGTGCGTATCGACGAGGAAGCGGCCCTGGCGGCTGTGGCCCGCGAGGTGCAACTGTCGCACCCGTTCGACGGGAATCGCGCGCAGGTACCTGGCCGCGTCGAAACCGTGGTTCACGCTGTTGACGTACACGTTGTTGACGTCGAGCAGCAGCAGGCAATCGGCGGCCTCGCAGACGCTCGTGACGAACTCCCATTCGGTCATCTCTGCGCCCGTGAAGTTCACGTAGCTCGAGATGTTCTCGAGCAGGATCTGCCGGCCGAGACAGTCCTGGACCTGGCGAACGCGCGCCGCAACGTGCGCAACCGCTTCGGCGGTATGCGGCAGCGGCAGCAGGTCGTGCAGGTTGACGCCGTCGATGCCGGTCCAGCAGAGGTGGTCGGAAATGCCTGCCGGCTCGATCCGCCGCGCAAGCCGCGGACCGAGCGCAGGTAGGCCGGATCGAGCGGTGCCGTGGAGCCGACCGAGAGCGACACGCCGTGCATCACGAGCGGGTAGCGCGCGCGCACCCGTTCGAGGTAGCGCAGCGGCTTGCCGCCCGGCACGAGGTAGTTCTCGGTCGTCACCTCGAACCAGTCGATGCGGTGCGTGCCACCCAGCACCGCGTCGTAGTGGTCGGGGCGCAGGCCGAGGCCGAACCCGAGCTGTCGAATGGTCATCTCCGCGGCACCGCCGCCATTACCGGCCCGGTGCCCGCCTCACATCGGGTCCTTCGCGCCGGCCTCGGCCTTCGCCGCATCGCATTGGGGCTGCGTGAGTTCGAGGAAGCCCTTGCCCTTGCACGAGTTCTGGCCCTTGCACGCATTGTTCGCGGTCTTGCACGCCGACTGGCCCTTGCACGAGTTGACGCCCATGCAGTGCACCTTGGCTTCGTCCGCGGCCGACGCGGGCAGCGCGAGCGCGCCGAACAGCAATGCGGCGGCCGTCGCGATCGCGGCGCCGTTCGACTTTACGGAATCGATCATGTGTGAGCTCCTTCTCTGTTGTCATGGGATGGCGACTACGCGAAGGAGACCGCGCGAGACGCCGGAAAATTTCATCGCGGGTCCTGACGGCGGATCCACTGGCATGTAATGATCCGGCCGATGGCCCGGTCCAACTTTCGAGAGCGGAAGTTCGAGGAGCTGTGCGCACCGCTGAAGGCGGATCTGCTGCGTTACGCCTTCTGGCTGTGCCGCGACCGGTCGGTCGCCGAGGACATCGTCCAGGAGGCGTTGTTGCGGGCGTGGAAGTCGATCGACGGGCTCGAGAGTGCCGCAGCGGTGAAGCCATGGCTGCTCACGATCGTGCGTCGCGAGTTCGCCCGCACCTTCGAGCGCAAGCGCCACGAGACCGTCGACATCGCGGCGCTCGACGCGTGCCAGGACATCGCGCTCGCTTCACCCGAGGAGGATCCCGAGATCAACGCCATGCGCCAGGCAATGCTCAGGCTCGAGCCGATCTACCGCGAACCCCTCGTGTTGCAGGTGCTGTTCGGCTACACGACCGCCGAGATCGCCGCGCACCTCGCGATCAGCGTGCCTGCCGTGCTCACGCGTCTCTACCGGGCGCGCGAGAAGCTGCGCGGGGTACTCGCGTGAACTGCGAGGAATTCCGCGCGGCGACCGGTGCGGACCCGCACGCAACGCGCGCGGACCTTGCGGCCCACGCGGCGGGCTGCGAGGCGTGCGCGGCCTGGCGACGTGAGCTGCTGCGGATGGACGACGTCATTCGCCGCGCGCTCGCGTTCGATGTCGGGGCGGAGCGGACCGGCGGCCCGGCGTTGCCCGCACGATCGGCGTGGCGGCCCCTGTCCTGGCGCGGCTGGGCGATGGCCGCGGGTGTCGCTTGCGCCACGCTTGTCGCCGGCCTCCTCTGGCTCGCGCCTGCGCGCACCGCGCTCGCGGACGCGGTGGTCGCGCACATGAGCGAGGAGCCGGGCGCGTGGGCCCGCACCGACAGCCCCGCCGATCCCGTGCTCCTGGCGCGTGTGCTGGCGCGTGCGGGCGTGCGCCTGAACGCCGGCGCAGGCGTCGCCTCGTACGCCAACAGTTGCTGGTTTCGCGGACATCACGTGCCGCATCTCGTTTTCCAGACCGAGGACGGGCCCGTGACCGTCATGGTGCTTCCCGCCGAGCGTGTCGCGGCCCCCATCGAGTTCGACGAGCAGGGATATCGCGGCGTGCTCGTGCCAGCCGAACACGGCGCCCTCGCCATCCTGTCGCGCGGCGCGATGCCGAGCCGCGAACTCACGGCACGGCTGCAGGCCGCGTTCACGTACTCCGCAAAATAAGCTTGCGGTTCGTGCAATAACGGCACGACCTGCGCGGTCTCCTTCCAGGTCCGACCCCAGACCAGGAGTGCAACGGAATGACCAGGAACATCGTGCTCGCGAGTGCCCTCGGCAGCCTGCTCGCGCTGAACCTCGCGACGGCGAGCGCCGCGCAAGCAGCTACGGAAAAGTGCTATGGCATCGCCATGGCGGGCAAGAACGACTGCGCAACGGCCGCGCACGCCTGCGCGGGTCAGTCGAAAACCGACCGGGACCCCCGCGAATGGCAGCTGGTGCCAAAGGGCACGTGCGAGAAAATGGGCGGGCGCCTGGCGCCGACATCGCCGCAATGAGCGTATCGGCTGCATATGCGGCGGCGAACCGCGCGCTCGCATCGGTCCTCGATCGCCTGCGCACGCCACTGCTGCTCGCCTGCCGCCTCTACGTGTCGTGGCAGTTCCTGAAATCCGGCTGGCTCAAGCTCGGCGACTGGGACACGACGCTGTGGCTCTTCCGCGAGGAGTACCACGTGCCGCTGCTGCCGCCCGAGTGGGCTGCAGTGGCAGGCACGGTCGGCGAAACCTTATTCGCGCTGTCCCTGATCGCGGGCTTCGCAAGCCGCCCGGCGGCACTCGGGCTCTTTGCCGTCAATGTGCTTGCGGTGATCTCCTACCGGCACGTCCTGCTTGCGCCCGGCTACGAAGCGGCGCTCGCGCAGCATGTGCTGTGGGGTTTCATGCTGCTCGTGCTGATCGCCTTCGGCCCGGGCCGCGTATCGGTCGATCAGGCCGCCATCGGCAACGGCGTCGGGCGCGCGATCGCGTAGCCCTGCAGGTAGTCGAACCCCATGGTGCGCGCCGCCTCGAGCGCCGCGTTGTCCTCGACGGCCTCCGCGATGATGCGGAAATCGAGGGTGCGCGCGAGCTTGATCATCGCGCCGACCATCGCCTGGTTGACGAGGTCGGTACCGAAGTTCTTCATGAACGAGCCGTCGATCTTCACGAAATCTACCGGCAGCGTCTTCAGGTTCACGAACGAGCCCGCCCCCGCGCCGAAGTCATCGAGAGCGAACTGGCAGCCCATGCTGTGCAGCACTTCGATGAATCGCCGCGCCTGCTCGAGATTCTCCGACACGGCGGCCTCGCTGATCTCGAAGCACACGCGCGACGGTGCGACCCCGGTGCGATCGAAGCAGTCGACCACGAACTCGAGGAACTGCGAGTCATTGAGTGTCTGGCCGGAAATATTGATCGCGACCGAGCGGCCGACCGGCGTCTGGATCGCACCGCGGCCGAGGGCCGCCAGCGTGGTCTGCACCACCCAGCGATCGATCAGTGTCGTGAGCCGGTAGCGCTCCGCGGCGTGCATGAACGCGCCGGGAGCGACATCGTTGCCGGCCGTGTCGCGCAGTCGCACCAGCACCTCGAGCGCGGGACCGCTGCCGTTCGTGCCGAGCGCCGGCACGATCGGCTGGTGGTAGAGCTGGAAGCGGTTCTCCTTGAGGGCGCCCTGCAGCCGATGCAGCCACTGCAGCTCGCCGCTCTGGCGCGCGAGGACCTCATCGCGCGCGGAGTACACGGCGACCTGGCCCGAACCCTGGCGCTTGGCGACATAGCAGGCCGAATCGGCCGCGATGAGCACTTCTTCCATCGTGCCCGACTCGTGCGACAGCTCCACGATGCCGATCGAGATGCCGATGTTGAAGAGCCTGTCGCGCCAGACGAAGCGGTGCTCGGCGACCGCGCGACAGACGTCGTCGGCGATCTGCCGCGCCTTGTCGAGCGGGCAGCCGAGCAGCAGCATGCCGAACTCGTCGCCGCCGATGCGCGCCACGGTGTCGGAGTCGCGCACCGAATCGCGCAGGATCTTCGCCACTTCGCGCAGTAGGCTGTCACCGGCCACGTGGCCGCTCGTGTCGTTGACGAGCTTGAAACGGTCGAGGTCGAGGTAGCAGAGGATGTGCGTGCCGTCGCCGAGCCGGGCCGCCTCGATCGCCTCACCGAGCCGACGTTCGAACTCGCGCCGGTTGACGAGGCCGGTGAGCGCATCGTGCGTGGCCTGGTAGGACATCTGGCGCGCCATACCGCGCAGTTCGGTGACATCGTGCAGCAGCACGACGGCACCCGTGACCTTGCCCGCGGCGTCGCGCAGCGGCGAGGTGAGCGGCTCGATCGCACGCTCCTCGCCGGTCTCGTGCGAGACCAGCAGTGCCCGGCGCGGCGCATGCACGGACGAACCGCTGTCGATCGCATGGCGGATCGGATCGGCGATCGCCCGCCGTTCGACTTCGTCGACGAGCCCGACCACATCCTCGAAGTGCCGGCCCTGCGCCTCGAGGCGCGACACGCCCGCGAGCGCCTCGGCCGCGGCATTCATGTATTCGATGCTGCCGTGCGCGTCGGTGACGACGATGCCCTCGGCGAGCGACTCGAGGGCGTCCTCGCGTTCGCTGCGCGGTGCCGGCCCGCCGCCCTCCCCCGCCGCGATGGCGAGGTCCGGCGCCCGCAACGAGGGCACGGTCTGGGTCGGCACCACTTCGACCCCGGTCACGAGCACCGCGGGGCCGCCGTCGTAATCGATGATCGTCGTCGAAATCTCCAGCCGGCTGGCGACACCCTGCAGCCCGATGATGTCGATCTCGTAGCGGTCGGCCGTCGCCTCGCCGGCGAGCTTGCGGCGCAGGTTCTGTTCGACGAGCTCGGCGCTGTCGGCCGCGACGATGTCGGCCAGCCTGCGGCCGATCAGCACCGCGCGATCGGCGCCGACGAGGCTGGCGAACTGGCGGTTGGCGTACAGGATGACGTCGCGATGGACCAGCACGACTTCATGGATGCGATCGCCGAGATCCGCGAACAGCGCGGGGCTCAGCCGCTCGTGGTCGCCCTGCGCGGCGACCCGGCCCAGCAGGTGATTGATCGCCGTGCCGAGGGCGGCGAGTTCGGGCTGGTCGGTATCGAGGTCGACGCGCCCGGTGAGGCGCCCGCCGATCGCGATGCGCTGGACCTGCTGCGACAGGGCCGAGACGGCCTTGAGTTCACGCCGCTGCAACAGGTACAGCACGAGCAGGAGGATTGCTACCAGCCCGAGAAGTACGTTAACTAGCCCGACGATCGACATCGGTTATAGGCAATCCCGTAGATTATTGTTGTCTGCGCTCGCAGCGCTCGAATCTGCTGGGGCCAGCATATAGGAGCCCGGCCGGGGCGCGGTGCTGATTTCACGATAAGCGTGCGGCGCAGCTTGGCACGGCCGCGGAAAACCCTTAACTTGGCGCGCCCTTTCGTGCGGCAGAATAAGTCCAATCCGGAGCAAGCGTGGTAGCGCCAATGTCGACAGAGTTCGCCCTCGACCAGATGGTCACGCAACAGGTACGCGCGTGGGACGTGCTCGACGAGCGCGTGCTCGACGTCATGCGCCGCGTGCCTCGTGAGCGCTACGTGCCGCACGCCTACCGCGAAGTCGCCTATGCCGACACCGCGATCCCGCTCGCCCACGGGCAGCGCATGCTTGCGCCGAAAGTCATCGGCCGCATCCTGCAGGCGGTCGAAGCCTCCGCGCGCGACGCCGTACTCGAGATCGGCACGGGCTCGGGCTACCTCACTGCCTGCCTGGCGGCCAGCGCGCGCGTCGTGCACTCGATCGACATCTACGACGATATCGCCGCCGCGGCGCGCGAGCGGCTCGCGGCGAACGGCGTCGCCAATGCCGAGGTACGCACGGCCGACGCCTTCGCCGAGCAGATCGGGACGCGCTACAACGTGATCGTGCTGACCGGCTCGCTGCCCTGTTACGACGAGCGCTTCCAGGAAGCGCTCGAAGCTGGCGGGCGGCTGTTCGCGATCGTCGGCGAGGACCAGGCGATGTCCGCGCGCCTGGTGCGGCGCGTCTCGGCCAGCAGCTGGACCAGCGAGGACCTGTTCGAGACCTGGGTCGAACCGCTGGTGCACGCACCGCGGCCACCCCGCTTCGTCTTCTGATGCACCCCCCTTGACCAAGGGGTGTGATATAGTGATATAGTACACTATCTGTTGATCACTATCTCCTTGAATTAAGGGAATTTTTATGTCGCGCTTGCCGATTTTGGGATCCGTGGTGCTGATGTTTTCCCAGGCCGTGCTCGCCGAGGATCTGCTCACCGTGTACCAGCGGGCGCTCGCCGCCGATCCCTTGATCCGCGAGGCCGATGCCACCCGCCTTGCCGTGCGGGAGTCGAAGCCGCAGGCGCTCGCCGCCCTGCTGCCGCAGATCAGCGGCACCGCCGGCTACGACAAGAACAAGTTCGAGGGCACGAGCGACCAGGCCCAGGTCGTGAGCGAAGGCGCGGCCGCCGGCTCCATTACGATCCTCAGCACCTCCGGCACACGCGAGCCGGAAACGGAAACCTGGTCGCTCGACCTGCGCCAGAGCGTGTTCCGCTGGGAGAACTGGGTCGCGCTGCGCCGCGCCGACAAGCAGGTGGCCCAGGCCGAAGCCGATTTCGCGGCCGCCGAGCAGGACCTGATCCTGCGCGTGTCGACCGCCTACTTCGACGTGCTCGCCGCGCGCGACACGCTCGAAGCCCAGCAGGCCAACCTGCAGGCGGTCTCGCGCCAGCTCGACCAGGCCGAGAAGCGCTTCGAGGTGGGCCTGATCGCGATCACGGACGTGCAGGAATCGCGCGCCGCGCGCGACAACGCAGCGGCGGCGGTGATCGCGGCGAAGCGCCAGCTCGCGACGTCGGAGGAACTGCTGCGCGAAGTCACTGGCGAGAAGTACTCGACCCTCGACAAGCCCGGCGACGACCTGCCGCTGAAGTCCCCGCAGCCGAACCTCGAGGACGACTGGGTGCGCGTCGCGATGGACCAGAACCTCGCGCTGGTCTCGAGCCGCCTGGCGGCCGATATCGCCCGCGACGACGTGCGCACGGCGCTCGGCGGCCACCTGCCGACGATCGATCTCGTGGCGAGCTATGGCAACCAGAAGACCACGACCGAACAGACCTTCCCGCCGTTTCCGCCGAACTTCCCGACCGAGCGTTCGGTTGCGCTCGACAATGACACCGATGCGACGCTGATCGGCCTGCAGTTCAACCTGCCGATATTCAGCGGCGGCGGCACCCGCTCGCGCGTGCGCCAGCAGGAATACCAGTGGCAGGCCGCACGCGAACGTCTCGAGCGCACGTCGCGCCAGACCGAGCGGCAGGCGCGCGACGCTTTCCTCGGCGTCACCAGCGAGATCTCGCGCGTCAACGCACTGAAGCAGGCGCTCGAGTCGAGCCGCACGGCGCTGCAGGCCACCGAGGCGGGCTACGAAGTGGGCACGCGTACCACCGTGGACGTGCTGGAAGCGCGCCGCAACCTGGTGCAGGCGTTCACCAACCTCTCGCGCAGCAAGTACGACTACCTGCTCAACGTGATCCGCCTGCGACAGGCCGCGGGCACGCTCGATCCGGCCGCGCTCGAGGAGATCAACGGCTGGCTGGACGAGACCGTGCCGACTACACCGGCGCCGCCGACCGCGGAGCCGGCAGCGGCGTCGCCGGCTCCGTAGCGGCGATCACCGGCTCGAGCAGCGCCAGCAGGCGCGACAGCGCGCCGCGATTCGCCTCGACCAGCGACTTGCCGGTCGCGCCGATGCGCCTGCGCGCGGCTTCGTCGGCAAACAGCTCCGCAACGCGCGCACCGAGCGCATCGGCGTCGGTGACGATCTCGGCGGCGCCGGCGCTGATCAGCAGCTGGGCGATGTCCTCGGCATTGAACGTGTGCGGCCCGGTGAGCAGCGGCAATCCGAGCGCCGCCGGCTCAAGCAGGTTGTGGCCGCCGATCGGCACGAGGCTGCCGCCGACGAAGGCGACGTCCCCCGCGGCATAGAGGATCACCAGCTCGCCGAGCGTGTCGCCGAGGTAGACGCTCGTGTCGGGCTGGCACTGTTCCGCGCGTGAGCGCGAGGCGAAGCGCACGCCCTGGCGCTCGAGCCAGCCACGTACCTCTGCGAAACGCGACGGATGGCGCGGCACCAGCAGCAGCAGCGCGTCCGGATGGCTCGTCAGCACGCGCCGGTGCGCGGCGAGCAGGATGTCCTCTTCCCGGGCGTGCGTGCTGCCGGCCACCCAGATCGGGCGTCCCGCGGCGTGCTCGCGGCGTATCGCCGCGCCGCGTTCCGCGGCGGCCTCCGGCAGCGCGAAGTCGAACTTGATGTTGCCCATGACGTGGGTGCGCAGCGGATTGGCGCCGATGTGGCGGAATCGCGCGGCATCCGCCGGACTCTGTGCGGCGATCACGATGCCGTTGGCGAGCGCTTCGCGAAACAGGGCGGCGAGGTGCCGGTAGCGGCCGATGGACCGCGGCGAAATGCGCGCGCTCGCGAGCACGAGCGGTACGCCGCGCCGGCCGCATTCGTGGTAGAGATTGGGCCACAGCTCGGTCTCGAGGATGATCGCGACGCGCGGCCGCACGCGATCGAAGAAGCGCCGCACCGCGCCCGGCAGGTCGTAGGGCACGTAGCGCACGTGGGCGATGCCCTCGAACAGCGCGCGGGCGCGCTGCGCGCCGGTGGGCGTCACCGTGGTCACGACGAGCGGCAGGTCCGGATAGCGCTCGCGAAGCGCGCGCACCAGCGCCGCCGACGCCTGCACTTCGCCGACCGACACCGCGTGCACCCACAGGCACCGCCCCTCCTGTTCCACGGTACCGAAGCCGAAGCGCTCGCTGAAGTTCATCCAGTAGCTGCGATCGCGGAAGCCGCGCAGCAGCATCGCGGCGCCGACGAGCGGCGCCAGCAGGTACACGGCTGTCAGGTACAGCAGCCGCATCGGCGCGAAGCGACCGCCCTGCGGGGTCAAGTGCCGCCACCCTCGCGATAGCCGGCGAGCAGCGAATGCCAGTCGGCTTCGGTGAACCGGCCCTCGGGCATCGGGTCGGCGATCTTGTCGAGCGAGCGGCGCAGCCGCGCAAGGTTCGCATCCCGCCACAATCCCGGTCCGCGCAGTGTCGCGCGGTCGAAGTCGATCAGGAATACGGTGCCTTCCATGTCGAGCATGATGTTGTGCGCATTGAGATCCGCATGGCACACGCCGAGATCGTGGAACCGGCGCAGGCAGCGGCCGATACCGACCCAGACGAGCAGTTGCACGGCACCCCGGTCGAGCGCCGCGGCGAGCGAGAGCGTGCCGGCCAGGCGCTCGGTGATCAGGTCGCCGCTATAGAGTGCGCCGTGGCGCACGTAGCGCGCGGCAACGGGCGGCGCGACCGGCAGGCCCGCATTCGCGAGGTGATAGCTGAGATGAAACTCGTGGAACGGGCGCGTCGTCACCTCGCTGCGCCACAGGTAGCGATCCTTCGACAGCCGTGCCGCGAGCCCGCCGCGCCGGTAGTGGCGCAATGCGTATTCGCGGCCGTCGGCGGCGAAGAACAGCGTCGAGCCTCGCCCCGGCGCCTCACCGGTGACCGCCGCACGCTTGCGCCAGTACGCCGGGTCGAACCACGCGGCGCGCAAATTGCCGGCACGGGACGAGTCATATAGCATCGCTCCGCCCGCGATGGCCTCCCGCTTCACTTCCGATCCGCTCGCCCAGGTACGCCCCATACTCGCTCATCCCATCGCCCATGCTGCCACTCGCCGCGCCGCCCCGTAGTGTCTGCATCCTGCGGCTCTCGGCGATCGGCGACACCTGTCATGTCGTGCCGGTGATCCGCACTCTGCAGCGCGCGTATCCGCAGGCCCGGATCACGTGGATCATCGGTCGCCTCGAGGCGCGGCTGATGACCCTGCTGCCCGACATCGAGTTTATCACCGTGGACAAGCGCGCCGGCGTCAAAGCCGCGCGCACACTGCGCGCGCAGCTCGCAGGAAGACGTTTCGACGTGCTGCTGCACATGCAGCTCGCACTGCGCGCGAGCCTGTTCGCCCGCTGCGTGCGCGCGCGCGTGAAGCTGGGCTTCGATCGCGCGCGGGCGCGCGAGCTGCAGTGGTTGTTCACCAATGCGCGCATTGCGCCTCGGACCCGCGAGCATGTGCTCGACAGTTTCTTCGGTTTCACCGAGGCGCTCGGTATCGAGGACCGCGTGCTCGACTGGAGCCTGCCCCTGCCCGCGGACGCGCAGGCCTATGCCGCGCGGCTCGTGCCGGATTCAACCCCGACTCTCCTCATCAGCCCGTGCTCGAGCCATCCGCTGCGCAACTGGTCGGCTGCGCGCTATGCCGCGATCGCCGATCATGCCGCCGCGCGCCACGGCATGCGCATCATCCTGTGCGGCGGTCCCTCCGCGGCCGAACGGCAGATGGGCGAGGCGATCGTTGCGCACGCCGGGACACCGCTCGTGAACCAGATCGGCCAGGACACGCTGCCGCAGCTTCTTGCGTTGATCGGCGCCGCCACCGTGCTCGTGTCGCCCGACTCGGGTCCGGCCCACATGGCGACCATGGTCGGCACGCCGGTCGTCGGCCTTTATGCGGCTACTAACCCGGCACGCAGCGGTCCCTACCTGTCGCGGCAATGGTGCGTCGATGCCTATGCCGAGGCCGCACGGCGCTTTCGCGGCAAGACCCCCGATGAACTGCCCTGGACCACGAAAATCGAGGAGCCCGGCGTCATGGATCTGGTTACTGTCGAGGCGGCATGCGCGAAACTCGACGCGCTGCTAGCATCGCGGCGATGAAGGACATACTCGTACCGGTCTCGCCGGGTGAACTGCTAGACAAGATCACGATTCTCAGAATCAAGTCGGCGCGCATGACCGACCCGGCCAAGCTCGCGAACGTGCGCCACGAGCTCGCGCAGCTCGAGGCTACCTGGCGCGCGAGCGGCGCGGCCGTGGCCGAGGTCGCCGCCGACGAGGCGGCACTGCAACGGGTGAACGAGGCCTTGTGGGACATCGAGGACGAGATCCGCGACAAGGAGCTCGCCCAGGCCTTCGACGCGCGCTTCGTCGAACTGGCCCGCGCGGTGTATGTCACGAACGACGAGCGCGCGGCGATCAAGAAGCGCATCAACACGCAGCTCGGGTCCGCGATCGTCGAGGAAAAATCCTACCGACCCTACCGGTAGGACCCGGCACCAGGCCCTACTTGCGCAGCGTGTACTCCGCGCCGCAGTAGGGGCACTTCGCCCAGCCGCTCTGCTGGATCGGCAGGTAGACCCGAGGGTGTGAATTCCACAGGTACATCTGCGGCATCGGGCACGACAGCGGCAGGTCGTCGGCCGTGACCTCGTACTGGTTCTGGGCGTTCGGTTGCAGCAACGGGGTCTTGGTGGCCGGCATGAAGGGTGTCCCCTGGGTCGTTGGCGGCATTATAAGCCGCTGATCGGCTGATCCCCCATCGCCTCGTCCCAGATGGCAATGACCGCGGCGCGCTCGGCGGCGAAGTCGCTCTCCGGCACGATCGGCGGCGCATCGGCCAGGGCGCGGTGGTGGATGCGCTCGCGGTACAGCCGGTAGGCGCGCGTCAGGACATCCACTGTAGCCTGCGGAACAAGATCGGCAGACGCGACCGATTCCAGCTGGCGGATCGTGTCGGAGTAGAACGCCACCGGCGGATGCTCGCCGGCCCAGCGCAGCGCCCAGTACTGCGCCAGGAATTCGATGTCGGCGATGCCGCCGGGGTCCTGCTTCAGGTCGACCTGCCCGGCCGGCGCGCGCGACAGTTCGCGCCGCATCCGCTCGCGCATGGCGCGCACGTCATCGCGCAGCGAGTCGCGCCGCACGGCGTCGCGCAGCGAATCGAGGCGCACCGCCTCGAACTGCGCCCGCAGCGGCGCAGGCCCGGCCACGGCGCGCGCATGCAGCAGCGCCTGGTGTTCCCAGGTCCAGGCCTCCGTTCGCTGGTACTCGGCAAAGGCCGCGATGCTGGTCACCAGCATGCCGCCCTTGCCGCTCGGGCGCAGGCGCATATCCACCTCGTACAGGCGCCCGGCGGGCGAGTGCATGGTGAGCAGGTGCACGATGCGCTGCGCGAGCCGCACGAAAAATACCTGGTTGTCGATCGGCTTCGCGCCGTGCGTCTCCTGCGCCTCGCCGGCCGAATCGTGCAGGAACACGAGATCGAGGTCGGAGGTGTATCCGAGCTCCATGCCACCGAGCTTGCCGTAGCCGACGGCGCAGATGTTCACCTCGCGGCGCGCTTCGCCCTCACCGCACATCGGTGCGCCGAACTGCGCCACCATCTGTCGCCAGCCGAGCTGCATCGCCTTCTCGACGATCAGCTCTGCAACGTCGGTCAGCCGATCACTGACGCGCATGACCGGCAATCTGCCGGTGAGGTCAGCGACGGCGATGCGAAAGATCGCCGCCCGCTGGAAATGCCGCAGCAACTCGACCTGGCGCTCCGGGTCCTCGTCGCTCGCCTGTTCGAGCCGGAACTCGAGATCACGCGACAGCGCGGCCCGATCCGGCAGCGCCTCGATCAGCCGATCGTCGATCAGCTCATCGAGCAGCAGCGGGTGTGCGGCGATCTGCGCAGCGAGGAAATCGCCGTGCACGCACAGGTCGACGAGCCGCCGGCGCGCAGCGGGGCTCTCGTGCAGCAGGGCGAAGTATGCCGAACGCGAGCCGATGGCCTCGAACACGCGCAGCACGCGGCGCAGGACATCGAGCCGGCCCGCCGCGCGGGCAATGTCCGCGACCACGGCCGGCATCAGCGCCCGCACCCGCTTGCGGCCCGGAGCATCGAGCCTGCGCTCGATCGTGCCGCGGAACTCGATCAGCAGGCGCGCGGCCTCGGCCGGTTCCGCGATTCCCGCGGTCGCGAGCGTGCGCTCCATCAGGGTCCGGTCGGCGCCGCTGCCGTCGTCCCAGAGCGGCCCGAGATCGACCGTGATCACCGGTGTCGCGGCGTCGACTTCCGGTGCGAACACCACCGCCTTGAAATGCGCCGACACGCGCGCACGGTGCGCAGCAAGCGTGGCGACGAGCGACTCCCAGTCCGGCGATCCCATTGCGAATGCGATGCGCGCGCAGCTTTCGGCGTCGGTCGGCAGCTCGTGCGTCTGGCGATCCTGCAGCATCTGCAGGCGGTTCTCGAGCCGGCGCAGGAAGCAGTAGGCCTCGCGCAGCTCGGCGGCCGCGCCCCGCGGCAGCAGGCGCCCGCCCTCGATGACGCACAGGGCCTCGAGCAGCGAGGGCGTCTGCAGGCGTCGGTCCTGCCCACCGCGCACGAGCTGCAGCGCCTGCACGATGAACTCGACTTCGCGGATGCCGCCGGGCCCGAGCTTGATGTTGTCCTCGAGGTCGCGGCGCTGCACCTCGCGCACGATCAGGCCCTTCATTTCGCGCAGCGACTCGAACACGCCATAGTCGATATAGCGGCGGTAGACGAACGGGCGCACGGCATTGGCCTGCACTTCGGCGTACGCGTCGGCCGCCGTCAACGCGCGTGCCTTGACGTAGGCATAGCGCTCCCACGCGCGGCCATGGCGCAGCAGGTAGTCCTCGAACGAGGAAAAGCCGGCCACCAGTGGCCCGCTGTCGCCGAACGGCCGCAGACGCATGTCGACGCGGAACACGAATCCGTCGACGGTCGGGGCATCGAGCAGCCGGATCAGAGCCTGGCCGAGGCGAGTGAAGAACTCCTCGTTGGCGATAGGGCGCGCCCCGTCGGTCTCGCCGAACTCGGGGAAGAGGAACACGAGATCGATGTCGGACGAGAAGTTCAGCTCGCCGCCGCCGAGCTTGCCCATGCTGAGCACGACGAGCGGCTGCGGCGCGCCGTCCGCGCCGCGCGGCGTGCCGAAGCGCGCAACCAGCGGCGCGCGGGCAAATTCGTACGCGACTTTGACGGCCGCTTCGGCGAAGGCGGACAGCTCACCGATCGTCGCTTCGACGCCGGCCCAGCCCGCGAGGTCGCGCCACGCGATGCGCACCAGCTCGCGGCAGCGCCAGCGGCGCAGCCACGACTGGAACTGCGGCTCATCGGGCCACTGGCCCTCCGCCGCGGCAGACGCCGCGTAATCGGCCAAGGCGCGGGGCGCAAGCAGCGTGCCGCTCTCGATGAGTGCCGGGATCAGCTGCGGATCGCGCCGGCAGGATTCGGCGACGAAGTCGCTCGCGGCGAACACCGCGGGCAGGGAATCGGCCACCATGGGCGGCGCGGCGGCGAGCGCCTGCGCGACGGCCGGGAGCTGCTGCAACTCCTGCAGGACTCCGGCGGCGCGCGCCGCAGCCGCGGCCACGCCGATCCGAGGCAGCGAAGCGCCGGGCTCAGCGATAGCGATTGTCCCCAAGGTCGTTGATCTGCGCCGTATCGAAGCGACGCTGCATGCCATCGATCGACGCGCCCGACATGAAGACCTGCGATCCCCGTGAGGCCTCGATCGAACCGCGCGCGCCCTTGACGGTGCTGTTCACGATATGGACCCTGCCACCGATTACGGTGACCGCCGTCCCGCCCGCAGTGATGTGGCTGTTGGTGAGATGCAGGTCGCAGCCATCCTCGACGAGGATCCCGTCGCCGTCGAAGTCGATGGTCCGCCCGTCGATCTGCATGAGTCGCGAGCCCTGGCAGACGATCGGCTGGTTGCGGCGCTGCTCGACGCGCGCGCCGGGCGGCGCTTCACCCGCGGCGGCCGCTGCGGCCGCTGCAGCCGGTGGGCCGGCCGACGCAATCGACACGCCTGGCCCGGTGATGCTGAGCCGGCCCGCCTCGCGCGTCACGGTAATCGCCGGGGCGCTCGCCTCCTCGCTGGCGGACGACGCACCGGGCGCGGCGCGCACATCGGCCATGGGCGGGGCGGAATCGGATTCGATCGTGGCGTCATCGACGCCGGGCGGCGCCGCGACCAGTTCGTCCATCCTGATCGTGCGCAGCTCGCCGCCCATGCGCGTGCGCACGGTGAAGATTCCGGCCTTGCGGTCAGTCGCCACGACCTCGAGCGCAGGATTGCGTGCCAGCGCCTGTTCGGCCCACGCGAGTATCGCCTCGTCGGCGCCGGCGGCGGATTCGGCGGCCGGCTCGCCGGGCGCCGCCGCTGTCGCAGCCTCCTCCGGAGTCTCGCGTGTGCAGGCGCCGAGGCACAGGGTGCAGGCGATGATCCAGGGCGCGCAATGCGCAAGGTTCACATTTTGCATAATCAGCCTCCCGCGCGGCGGCGAGCAGGAGGTGAATATACCCCGTCCCCTGTATCGTAGCTGCGCCCGACCCGGACACCCTGGAGCCAGCATGCCACGCCGCCTCACCAGACTGCTCGCACTCGCCCTGCTCGCCGTCGCAGGGCCCGTTCTCGCCGCGCCGCCGGCGACCAGTTCATATTCGGCCGATGCACTCGAGTTGCTGAAAGCCTCCATCAGTTTTCGGACGGTGCAGGGCCAGGGACAGGTTCCCGCGTACGCCGCATTCCTCGCCCGCCGGCTCGAAGCCGCGGGTATTGCACCGGCCGACATCGAGATCACGCCGCTCGGCGAGACGGCATACCTGGTCGCGCGCTATCGCGGCACCGGGACGAAGCGGCCGCTGGTCGTCTCGGCGCACATGGACGTGGTCGAAGCGCTTGCCGCCGACTGGGAGCGCGACCCGTTCACGCCCGTCGTCGAGAACGGCTTCCTGTACGGCCGCGGCGCCGACGACAACAAGTTCGACCTCGCCATGATCGTGACCACCGTGGCACGGCTGAAGGCGGAGGGCTTCGAGCCGAGTCGCGACATCATCCTCGCGTTCTCGGGCGATGAGGAAACCGACATGGCGACCACGATCGCACTGTCCACCCGCTTTCCGGATGCGGAGTTCGTCCTGAATGGCGACGGCGGCGGCGGCCGGCTCGACAGCGGCGGCCAGGCGGTCGTGTATGACATCCAGGCCGGCGAGAAGACCTACGCCGACTTCGAGTTCACGTTCACGAACCCTGGCGGGCATTCGAGCCGTCCGACCCGTGAGAATGCGATCGTCGACGTTGCGCGCGCGATCGAGCGCATCGCCGCCTGGCGTTTTCCGCCCCAGCGCAACGAACTGACACGCGCCTGGCTCACCGCGACCGGGGAGCGCACGAGCGGGCCACTCGGCGTGGCCATGCTGAAGTTTGCCGCGACCGGCGATGCCGAGGCCGCAGAGGTACTCGCCGGCGACCCGGATACGGTGGGCCAGATCGGCACGACCTGCGTGCCGACAATGCTGCGCGGGGGACACGCGCACAACGCACTGCCGCAGTCCGCTACGGTCTCGGTCAACTGCCGAATCTTCCCCGGCGTCAGTGTCGAGAGCGTTCGCGAGCGGCTCGTCGAAGTGATCGACAACCCGGCCGTGGTCGCCACGACGCTCGGCAATCCGCAGGCGAGCGACACCTCACCGCTGCGCGCGGACATCGTGGCGGCGGTGACCCGGGCCGTACATGCGCGCGCGCCCGGCCTGCCGATCGTGCCCAGCATGAGCGCGGGGGCAACCGACAGCCTGTACTTTCGCGCCGCGGGCCTGCCCTCCTACGGGGTGTCCGCGCTATTCCTTCGATCGGAGGATTCCTTTGCCCATGGCCTCAACGAGCGCGTGCCGCTCGACGGGATCGACGGCGCGCTGCTGCAGTGGCACACGCTGCTGACGGAACTGGCGAAGTGACCTGGCGCGAAAAAAAAAGAGCCCCGCATAGCGGGGCTCGAGGCATTGCGCGGAAACGGGGGTCGATGTTCCGCGGCTTTCGGGGAGGAGCCGGCGCGATACGCCGTCTCTCCCTTAACCGATGTTGATAAGAGTACATCAGCCGCGGAAAAGTTCACTTACGAGCATATACCTAGTGGGACTGCGGAAAATCAGCGGTGTGTGTTCACTTCCATGTAGATGCCGTTGGGGTCGAACATGGACAGCGTGCGCAGCTTGTAGACGCCGTTGCCGTCGTTTTTCGGCACCTCCCAGTTCACCGGCGGGGTGACGATCGTCGCGCCCCGGGCACGGGCACGCTCGTGTATCCCGTCGAGGTCCGCGGCCTCGATCACGAGAATCGCCTCTCCCATGGAAACCTGGCTCCGCCCCTTCCTGACGCCGGTGTCGAACGGGGGCTCGAGGTACTGCATCAGGCCCAGCATGCCGATTTTCGGGTCCTTGGCCTGGACGATCACCAGGTGCGCCCGGGCGCCGTCGGGCGCGGCCGGCGGAAAGCGCCTGTCGACCGACAGCTCCTGGTCGTACCAGCGTGTCCAGCCGAACACTTCGGTGTAGAACTTCGCCGCGGCCTCGGCGTCCGGCACGAGAAAGGTCGTGCGCCTCAGGATTGCATCGCTCATGCGCCGAGAATACAGGCTGCCGGCGCGCCATCGGCACCGCTGTACGATCAACACGCACGAGAAGGGCGCCCGATTTGCGGCACTTCGGTCATTGGGCCCGGGCCGCAATAACCGAAATACCGAAAACCCGGCACTCATCAAAAAAAAGCCCCGCGCGAGCGGGGCTTCAGTTGTACGCGGAACCCGGGGGGGGGGGCGATGTTCCGCGACATTCCGGGACCGGCCCCGCGGGTGCGAGGCGCGGTCCCGAATCTCGTCCTTACATGTCCATGCCGCCCATGCCTCCCGGCATCGGGGCGTGGCTGTGCTCTTCGTCCTTCGGCGCTTCCGCGATCATGACTTCCGTCGTGAGCAGCAGGCCCGCGACCGAGGCGGCGTTCTGCAGCGCAAGACGCGTCACCTTGGTCGGGTCCAGGATGCCCTCTTCGAGCATGTCGCCGAACTCGCCCGTGGCGGCGTTGTAGCCATAGGCGCCCTTGCCCGCGCGGACCGCGTTCAGGATCACCGCGGCGTCCTCGCCGGCGTTCTCGACGATCTGGCGCAGCGGCTCCTCGATCGAACGCGCCAGGATGCGGATGCCGACCGTCTGGTCTTCATTCGCACCTTCGAGGTCCTTCAGGGCCTTGAGCGAGCGGATCAGGGCGACACCGCCGCCCGGCACCACGCCTTCCTCGACCGCCGCACGCGTGGCGTGCAGGGCGTCCTCGACGCGGGCCTTCTTTTCCTTCATCTCGATTTCGGTGGCCGCACCGACCTTGATCACGGCAACACCGCCGGAGAGCTTCGCGACGCGCTCCTGCAGCTTTTCCTTGTCGTAGTCGCTGGTCGCCTCTTCGGCCTGCTGGCGGATCGACTCGATGCGCGCCTTGATGTCCGACGCCTTGCCGGCGCCGTCGATCACGGTGGTGTTTTCCTTCTCGACGACGACCTTCTTGGCCTCACCGAGATCGTTCAGCGTGGCCTTCTCGAGCTGCAGGCCGACCTCGTCCGAGATCACCGTGCCGCCCGTCAGGACAGCGATGTCCTGCAGCATGGCCTTGCGGCGATCGCCGAAGCCCGGGGCCTTGACGGCCGCGACCTTGAGGATCCCGCGGATGTTGTTGACGACGAGCGTGGCGAGCGCCTCGCCCTCGACGTCCTCGGCGATCACGAGCAGCGGGCGACCCGCCTTCGCGACGGCCTCGAGCACCGGCAGCATTTCGCGGATGTTCGAGATCTTCTTGTCGACCAGCAGGATCAGCGGCTTTTCGAGCTCCGCGGTCTGGTTCGCCTGGCTGTTGATGAAATACGGCGAAAGGTAGCCGCGGTCGAACTGCATGCCCTCGACGACGTCGAGTTCGTTCGCGAGGCCCGAGCCCTCCTCGACCGTGATCACGCCTTCCTTGCCGACCTTCTCCATCGCGTCGGCAATCGTCTTGCCGATCGACTCGTCGGAGTTCGCCGAGATCGTGCCGACCTGCGCGATCGCCTTCGAGTCCTTGCAGGGCTTGGAGAGCTTCTTCAGCTCCTCGGTGGCGGCGAGCACCGCCTTGTCGATGCCGCGCTTGACGTCCATCGGGTTGCGGCCCGAGGCCACGGCCTTCAGGCCCTCGCGGATGATCGCCTGCGCGAGCACCGTGGCGGTCGTCGTGCCGTCACCGGCCTCGTCGGAGGTGTTGGAAGCGACTTCCTTCACCATCTGCGCGCCCATGTTCTCGAACTTGTCCTTGAGCTCGATTTCCTTCGCGACCGACACACCGTCCTTCGTGATGGTCGGAGCACCGAAGCTCTTCTCGAGCACCGCGTTGCGGCCCTTGGGGCCGAGTGTCGCCTTGACGGCGTTGGCGAGGACATTCACGCCACGGAACATCTTCGTGCGCGCGTCGTCGCTGAAACGTACTTCTTTGGCTGCCATGTTACTTGCCCTCGATCACGGCCATGACGTCTTCCTCGCGCATGACGAGCAGATCCTCGCCATCGACCTTGACTTCAGTGCCGCTGTACTTGCCGAAGAGAATCTTGTCGCCGACCTTGATGTCGAGCGGACGGACCTTGCCGTCTTCGAGAATCTTGCCCTTGCCGATGGCGACGACCTTGCCCTGGATGGGCTTTTCGGCCGCGCTATCGGGAATCACGATACCGCCCGGGGAGGTACGTTCCTCCTCCAGGCGCTTCACGATCACGCGGTCATGAAGCGGACGGATCTTCATGGAATTCGCTCCTTGGAAGCTGATGCTTTGGTTGATTGCTGTGGAGTCGTTGCAGGCGAGTGTTAGCACTCTCCCCGACTGGCTGCTAATGATAGGGGCCAGTTCCGCGAATTCAAGGCTTGCGCCGCATTTCTTTACATAATGCGACCCATGGGAACCCGGAATGCGGCGCCGGCTCAAAGCACGGGGCCGCGTGGCTCGCTTAGGATGGACGGATGACCAATCGCTTCCCTCGCGCGCGGTGGCTCGCGCTGGCCCTCCTGCTCTCATCCCCGGCGGCGAGCGTGCTCGCGGACGAGTTCCTGCCTCCCGAGCAGGCCTTCCGCTACAGCCTCGACAGCGACGGGCAGAAGATCGTCGTCCACTGGGACGTCGAGCCCGGCTACTACCTGTACCTGAAACGCATGGGCGTCAGCTCGACCGCCGAGGGGCTCACCCTCGGTGAGGCGGTTTACCCGCAGGGCGAGGTGCACACCGACGAGTATTTCGGCGAGCAGGTGGTCTTCCGCGGCAGATTCGACGTCACGGTGCCCATCACTGTCGCACCGGGCACGTCCGCGCGTGACATCCCGGTCACGCTGAAACTGCAGGGCTGTGCCGACGCGGGCCTGTGCTACCCGCCCACGGCCTGGGACACCTCCGTCACGATCCCCGCCGCCGGCGATGCAACGGTTCCCGCGGCAACGGGCCTCGATGCCCTGATGGCCCAGGCGCGCAGCACGGGCGGCTTCGGCGCAGGGGGCGACGAGTTCCTCGATCCCGACGTCGCCTTTCGCCTCGGCGCCGTCGCCGACGGCCCGGATCGCGTGCGCCTCACCTGGGAGATCGCCGCGCAGTACTACCTGTACCGCGAAAAGCTCGGCGTGAAGACGGGCAGCGCCGCGAGCGTCGGCCAGCTGGTCCTGCCGGCCGGCGAGGTGCACAGCGACGAGTATTTCGGCGAGCAGGAGGTGTACCGCGAGGAGCTCGTGGCCACGATACCGGTGGCGCGTGCAGGCGGCACGGCGATGACGATCGCGCTCGACGTGACCTACCAGGGCTGCGCCGACGCGGGCCTGTGCTATCCGCCGATCACCAAGACGCTGAATGTCGATTTGCCCGCCGGCGGAACAATGTCGGCTGCTTCGGGCGGTTTCGTGTCGAAGCAGGACAAGATGGCCGCGTTCATTCGCTCAGGCAACCTGCTGTTCGTCATCGCCTTCTTCTTCGGCGCAGGGCTGCTGCTGGCCTTCACGCCCTGCGTGCTGCCCATGGTGCCAATCCTGTCCGGGATCATCGCGGGCCAGGGCGCGAACGTCACCACGCGCCGCGCGTTCTTCCTGTCGCTGAGCTACGTCCTCGGCATGGCCTTCACCTACACACTCGCCGGCATCATCGCGGCCGCGGCCGGCGCGCAGGTGCAGGCGGTATTCCAGCAGCCGTGGATCGTCACGGTCTTTGCGCTGCTGTTCGTGGTGCTCGCACTGTCGATGTTCGGCCTCTTCACGATCCAGATGCCGGCAGCGATCCAGACGCGCCTCGCCGACGCGAGCAACCGCCAGCGCGCGGGCACCTTCGGCGGGGTCGCGGCGATGGGTGCGCTGTCGGCCCTCATCGTCACGACCTGCGTGGCGCCGGCGCTCGTCGCCACGCTCGCCGTCATCGGCCAGAGCGGCAATGTGGTGCGCGGCGGGCTCGCGCTCTTCGCCATGAGCCTCGGCATGGGCGCGCCGCTGCTCGCCGTCGGCGCCTCCGCCGGCAAGCTGCTGCCGAAGGCCGGCCCGTGGATGGACACGGTCAAGCAACTCTTCGGCGTGCTGTTCCTGCTGGTCGCGGCCTGGATGCTGGCGCGCCTCGTGCCGGGACCGCTCGCTCTGCTGCTGTGGGCCGTGCCGGCGCTCGCCGGTGCATGGGTGTGCTTCAAGGCGGCGAAGCAGGCAAGGAAGGGCCGGCCCTGGTGGCGCAGCGCAGGCGCCGTGACCGGACTCTACGGCGTCGTGCTGCTCGCCGGCGCGGCGCTCGGTGGCGGTGATCCGCTCGCGCCGATCCCGCAGCTGGCGGCGAAACACGAGGAACTCGGGTTCAGGCGCATCGCCTCGCTCGAGGAGCTCGAGCGCGAAGTGGCTGCGGCCCACGCCGCGGCACGCCCGGTGATGCTCGATTTCTATGCCGACTGGTGCGTGTCGTGCAAGGAAATGGAGAAATACACGTTCACGGACCCGGCGGTGCGCGACGCGCTCGCCGCCGCCGTGCTGCTGCAGGTCGACGTCACGGCGAACAACGAGCAGGATCAGGCGCTGCTGAAGCACTTCGGCATCTACGGACCACCGACCATCGCGTTCTACGGCCCGGACGGCATCGAGCGACGCAACTACCGCGTGGTCGGCTACATGAAGGCGGCGGAGTTCTCGGCGCTGGCGCGCGAGGCGACCGCGCCCTGAGGGCCGATCAGTCGAGCGGCGCGAGCAGGCGCGCGGCGTCGGCTTTCAGGAACGACGCCACCGCAGCACCCGGCACCAGCACTTCGAAGCGCCCCTCGGCGTACGGCCCGACGTCGTAAGGCGAGAACAGCAGCTCGATGCCCCCGCCCTCCCCCAGGTCGTCGGCGGGCACCAGCTGGAAATTCTGCGCGAAGCGCAGCAGGTCCGGCACGAACGGCCCGTCACCCTCGGCCGCGATGAAACTGTCCGCTTCGGGGGCATAGTCGGGGATGCGGCTGCGCTTGACCTCGATGAGCGCATCGCGCGCCGCCGCCGCCAGCGCGGTGACGGCCTCGGAGCCAGGCCGCGGGTCGCGCAGCAGGTCCGCGAGCGCAAGCCGGCGCTGGCCGAGGCGGTCCCAGACGAAGGCGTCATAGACGGTCAGCGGGTGCGCGCCACCGGCGAACTGCGAGATGAGCCCCCGCACGTTGAGGTAGCGCCTGCCGGCAGGGCTGCTGGTCCACTCGGCCTTGAAGAACAGGCCTTCCGCGCTCGCGGCGCCGCGCGCCTCGGCATTGATCTGCGACATGACCTGCGTCTCGGCGAGCAGGCCGCGCATGCGCGGCTCGATCAGTTCGTGCAGGCGCGGCACCGCGACGATGCCGCCGTCGATCGTGATCTCGCCCTCGAAGCCGTTCGCGCTCGCGGTGACGCGCACGGGCTCAGCGGGCAGGGTCGCCGGCAGATCGAGCTGCGTGCGTCCGCAGGCAGCGAGCATCAGCGCGACGCCCATGGCGGCGGCAAGGCGGCGGATTGGCGGGGACATGGCCCAGTCTAACCGCGCACGGCGGGCGCCTGCACATGGCACACTTGGGCGATGAACGGCATGCAGCGCTTCCTTGCCCTCGCGGCCATCATGTTGCTGGCGGGCCTCGCCGGCTATTTCGGCTATCGCGCGACCGGCGACTCCGCCGCGCCGGTCACGGGGGTGGCGCAGCCCGCGACGACGTCGCCCGCCGCGGGCGAGGATGCCGCGCTGCCGACGCGCCCCGCGCGGGAGATCCCGGAGCGCCTGCCCGAGTTCACGCTGAAGGATCGCGACGGCGTGCCGCGCACGCTCGCGCACTGGGCGGGCCGCCCGCTGCTGGTGAACTTCTGGGCGACCTGGTGCGCTCCCTGCCGCCGCGAGATCCCGTTGCTCACCTCGCTGCGCGCTGAGCATGCCGACGAGGGCCTCGAAGTCATCGGCATCGCCGTCGACTTTCGCGAGGACGTGCTGAAGTACGCGGAGGAAATCGGCCTCGAATACCCGCTGCTGATCGGCGAACAGGATGGCCTCGAGGCGGCGGCGGCATTCGGCGTCGAGCCGCTGTTCCCGTTCTCGGTCTTCTCCGACCGCCAGGGACGCATCGTCGCCGTGCGGATCGGGGAGTTGCATGCGGATGAAGCAGCGTTCATCCTCGACCGGGTCCGGGAAGTGGGCGCCAACCGGCTCGAACTTCCTGTTGCGCAGCAGCAAATTGCCGACAAACTGCGCGAACTGGCCGTCCTTCGGGCCCAGTCTCCCAGCTAAAAGCGCTGATCTTGCAGCGATCGTGCGCCGAAGTATCGCTTACGGCGCAAATCCGGTACATTTCGCGGCCCATGGCGAGTCTCCTGCTGCTGAACGGTCCCAACCTGAACCTGCTTGGCCAGCGGGAACCCGAGACCTACGGCTCCGCCACCCTCGAGCAACTGGTGGCGCGGGCGGCGGCGACCGCACGCAGCCTGGGCCACGAGCTCGTCGCCTTCCAGAGCAACGCCGAGCATGAACTCGTCGATCGCGTCCAGGCGGCACGGAGTGACGGCACCGCGTTCATCATTCTGAATCCGGGCGCCTTCTCGCACACCAGCATCGCGCTGCGCGATGCGCTGCTCGCGGTCGCCCTGCCGTTCATCGAAGTGCACCTCTCGAACGTGTTCGCGCGCGAGGCCTTCCGCCATCACTCCTATTTCACCGACATCGCCGTCGGGGCCATCCTCGGCCTCGGCGGCGCCGGTTACGAACTCGCCATCCGCGCCGCTGCCGAACAGCTGGCCGCGCGCGGCGGCCAATAATCTCCTGCACGGGACTCATTCATGGACATTCGCAAGGTCAAGAAACTGATCGAGCTGCTCGAGGAATCGGGCATCGCCGAGATCGAAATCAGGGAAGGCGAGGAATCCGTGCGCATCAGCCGCGGCTCCACGGCTCCGGCGCAGCAGGTCTACGCCGCCGCGCCCTACCCCGCGCCCGCGCCCCAGGCCGCTGCAGCGCCCGCGCCCGCGCCCGCCGCATCGCCGCCGCCCAAGTCGAATGAATACGTCGTGACGGCGCCGATGGTCGGCACGTTCTACGCCTCACCCTCGCCCGGCGCGAAGCCCTTCGTCGATATCGGCGACGAGGTCAAGGTCGGCCAGGTGCTCTGCATCATCGAAGCCATGAAGATGATGAACCAGATCGAGAGCGACAAGGCGGGGCGCATCACCTCGGTGATGGTGCAGAACGGCGAGCCGGTGGAATTCGGCCAGCCGCTCTACACGATCGAGTAGGCCATGCTGGACAAAGTACTGATCGCCAATCGCGGCGAGATCGCGCTGCGGATCCTGCGTGCCTGCCGTGAGCTCGACATCAAGACCGTCGCGGTGCACTCCACCGCCGACGCGAACCTCAAGCACGTGCTGCTCGCCGACGAGTCGGTGTGCATCGGCCCGCCGCCCTCGCCGCAGAGCTACCTCAACATGCCGGCGATCATCAGCGCGGCCGAGGTCACCGACGCCGTCGCGATCCATCCCGGCTACGGCTTCCTCTCCGAGAACGCCGACTTCGCCGAGCGCGTCGAGAAAAGCGGCTTCACTTTCATCGGCCCGAAGTCCGAAGTGATCCGGCTGATGGGCGACAAGGTCTCGGCCATCAAGATCATGAAGAGCCACGGCGTGCCCTGCGTTCCGGGCTCCGACGGCCCGCTCGGTCGCGACAACGACGAGAACCTGCGCATCGCCCGCTCGATCGGCTACCCGGTGATCATCAAGGCCTCGGGCGGCGGCGGCGGGCGCGGCATGCGGGTCGTGCACAGCGAAGGCGCGCTGCTCAACGCCGTCGCGCTGACGCAGGCGGAGGCTCGCGCGGCCTTCGGCAACGACCAGGTCTACATGGAGAAATTCCTCGAGCGTCCGCGCCATATCGAGTTCCAGGTGCTCGCGGACAATTACGGCAATGTCGTGCACCTCGGCGAGCGCGACTGCTCTCTGCAGCGCCGCCACCAGAAGGTGATCGAAGAGGCCCCCGCCCCCGGCATCACCGACAAGCAGCGGCGTGAAATGGGTGAGCGCGTGGTCGCCGCCTGCGCCGCGGTCGGGTATCGCAGCGCCGGCACGCTCGAGTTCCTGTACCAGGACGGCGAGTTCTACTTCATCGAAATGAACACGCGCATCCAGGTCGAGCACCCGGTCACCGAGACGATCACAGGCATCGATCTCGTCAAGGCGCAGCTGCTGATCGCCGCCGGCGAGAAGCTGCCCTACGTGCAGAAAGACATCGAGTTCCGGGGCCACGCGATCGAAGCGCGCATCAATGCCGAAGACGCCAAGACGTTCATGCCCTCGCCGGGCCCGGTGAAGCTCTGGCACGCGCCGGGCGGCCCGGGCATCCGCGTCGACAGCCACCTGTACTCGGGCTACAACGTGCCCCCGAATTACGACTCGCTGATCGGCAAGGTCATCGCCTACGGCGACACCCGCGACACGGCGATCGCGCGCATGAAGATGGCGCTCGCCGAAATGGTGGTCGAGGGGATCAAGACCAACTCGGCCCTGCACCGCGAGATCTTCAACCACGCGGCATTCCGCTCGGGCGGGCTCGACATCCACTATCTGGAACGGCGCCTCGGGCTGAAGTAGGCGGGCCGCAGGGCGATGCCCTTTCTGTCCATCACCATCGACCTGGACGATCGCGACGCCGAGGCCACGGAGGCCGCGTGCTTCGCAGCCGGTGCGCTCGCGGTCACGCTGACCGACCGGCGCGATGACGCGGTGCTCGAGCCGGCGCCGGGCGAGATCCGCCTGTGGCCCGCGACGCGGCTCGAGGCGACCTTTGCGCAGGATGACGCCTCGGCCGACACGCTCGTCTCACTGGCGGCCGCGCTCGGCGTACCGGTGTCGCGGCTCACCGTGAAGACAGTGGCCGATCGCGCCTGGGAGCGCGAGTGGCTCACGGACTTCCATGCGATGCGCTTCGGACGCCGTCTCCACGTCTGCCCGACACACGAGCGCGTGGCGGACCCGCATGCCGTCGTCGTCACGCTCGATCCCGGACTCGCCTTCGGCACCGGCACGCATCCCACGACAGCCCTGTGCCTCGAATGGCTCGACGCCGAGCTGCGACCGGGCGAGACCGTGATCGACTTTGGCTGCGGCTCGGGCATCCTCGCCATCGCCGCAGCCCGGCTCGGCGCGGCACGGGTCGATGCCCATGACATCGACCCGCAGGCACTGATCGCGACGCGGGACAATGCGCAGGCCAACGCGGTTGCCGATCGCGTCGTGACACACGCCGGCACTGACACGCTGCCGGCCGGCGCCGATGTGCTGCTCGCCAATATCCTTGCCGGTCCCTTGATCGAGCTCGCACCGCGCCTCGCCGCGCTCGTGAGGCCGCAGGGACGCCTCGTGCTGGCGGGCCTGCTCACATCGCAGGCCGAAGAAGTCGCCGCGGCCTACCGCCCGTGGTTCGATATGCAGACTGCCGGCGAACGCGAAACCTGGACCCTTCTCGCCGGCATCAGACGCTGAGCTCGTCGGTCGCGAGCCTGCGCTAATATCCGCCCATGTTCACGGTCTGCCCGAAATGTGCCCTGACCCTCGCCGTCACCGCGGCGGACCTGCGCGTCGGGCAGGGCTACGTGCGCTGCGGCCGTTGCGCGAGCGTGTTCAATGCGCTGGTTGCGCTGCACGACGAAGCGCAACGTGACGAGGCGGACCCGTCGGCCACGACCGACCGGCGCGCTGCCACCCCTTCGCCGCCTCCGCCGCCCCTGATGATGGAGCTGCCGGTGACGGCGGACTCCGCGGGCGAGGCCGAACCAACGCCCGACACGATGGAGTTCGCGCTCGGCAGCGCGGACCTGGCGCAGATCTTCGTCGCGCCCGAAATCGCCGAAGGCGAGGCCGCGTCGGGAACCTTCGAGGCGATCGTGCTCGAAGGCGAACTCGTCGCCACCGATACCGAGACCGAGACCGAGACCGAGACCGAGGCCGATGTGGCGAGCGACGCGCTCACGCGCGAACTCGAGGACGCCGAGGCCGAACTCGAGCGCATCGCGCAGATCGCCCGCGACGTGGCCGCCGACCCGGGCTCGGCGACGCAGCAGTCCGAAGCGCTGCAGGTCTCCATGGCCGCACCGGTGGGTGACCGGTTCGCCGAGCATTATTCCGTGCGCGCCGAGGACATCGACGCCTTCGAGGAGCCGCAACGGCCACCGCGCGTCGAACTGTGGTACGGCATCGCAGCGGGCGTCCTCGCCTTGCTGCTCGTGGCGCAGGTCGTGCATCGCTATCGCAACGAGCTCGCCCTGAATCCCGCGCTCAATGGCCCGCTCGCATCGCTTTACGATGCGCTCGGCGCACCCCTTGCGCCGCGCTGGGATCCGGCGGCGCTCGACGTGCGCCAGCTCGGCGCGATTGCCGAAGGCGACGCCAGCGGGCAATTGCTGGTGCGCGCCAGCATCCGCAACGAGGCCTCGCGCGCACAGCCCATGCCGCTGCTGCGCCTCACGCTGCAGGACCGCTATGGCAAGCGGCTCGCCAGCCGCGACCTGACGCCGCGCGAGTATCTCGGCGAGCGCGCCGGCGCGCGCGATTTCCTGGCCGCCGGCCAGCGCGTCGACGCCGAGGTCGCGGTCCTCGACCCCGGCAGCAATGCCGTCGGCTTCGAGGTCGACGCCTGCCTGCCGAATGGCCAGGGCGGAGTCGCCTGCGCCGGCGATTCGCGCGCGGCCCGCTGAACCCGGCCCGCCGCCGTCATGCAGATCGGCCCCTACGCCCTGTCCGCACCCGTTGCGCTCGCGCCGATGGCGGGCGTCACCGATCGCCCGTTCCGCGTGCTGTGTCGCCGTCTCGGCGCGGGTCTCGCCGCATCGGAAATGCTCACCGCCGACACGCGCCTGTGGCGCAGCCGCAAGTCGCAGCGCCGCATGAACCACGAAGGTGAACCCTCGCCCCGCGTGGTGCAGTTGGCGGGCGCCGACCCGCAGGCGCTCGCCGCGGCCGCGCGCCTCAATGTCGATCTCGGTGCCGAGGTCATCGACATCAACATGGGCTGCCCGGCGAAGA
>DAOQXO010000019.1:0-32078 GCA_035342635.1 Steroidobacteraceae bacterium | reverse complement strand
TCGACGATGCGCTCCTTGACCTTCTCGAGGCCATAGTGGTCCTCGTCCAGCACCTTCTCGGCTCGCGCGATGTCCTTGATGACCTTGGTGCGCTTCTTCCACGGCACCTTCACCAGCCAGTCGACGTAGTTGCGCACCACGGTGGCTTCCGCCGACATCGGTGACATCATCTTCAGCTTGCCGAGTTCGGCCATCGCCTTGTCGCGCGCCTCCTTCGGCATGCCGGCCTTCTGGATCTTCTGCTCGATCTCGGCGAGTTCGTTGGCGCCATCCTCCATGTCGCCGAGTTCCTTCTGGATGGCCTTCATCTGCTCATTCAGGTAGTACTCGCGCTGGCTCTTTTCCATCTGCGACTTGACGCGGCCGCGGATGCGCTTCTCGATCTGCAGCATGTCCATCTCGCCTTCGATCGCGACGAGGATGTGCTCGAGGCGCTGCTTGATGTCGAGGATCTCGAGCACCTTCTGCTTTTCGGGCAGCTTGAGCGCCATGTGCGCCGCCACAGTATCGGCAAGACGGCCGGGCTGCTCGATACCGGCGAGCGCGGTCAGCACCTCGGGCGGCACTTTCTTGTTGAGCTTCACGTACTGTTCGAACTGCGAGATGACCGAGCGGCCGAGGACGTCCATTTCCTTCTCGTCATAGACGTCGCTGTCGGGCTGCAACGTGACATCGCAGGCATAGAACTCGCCGGGGTGGATGCGATCGATCTGTGCGCGATCGACGCCCTCGACCAGCACCTTGACGGTGCCGTCCGGCAGTTTCAGCAGCTGCAGGATCGTGGCGACCGTGCCGATTCGGTACAGGTCGTCGACTTTGGGATCGTCGACGTCGGCCTGTTTCTGCGCGACCAGCATGATGCGCTTGTCGGCCTTCATCGCGACATCGAGCGCCTGGATCGATTTCTCGCGACCCACGAACAGCGGAATCACCATGTGCGGGTAGACGACCACGTCCCGCAGCGGCAGAACCGGCAGCTTCTCGAGACTGGTGGTCTTCGGGGTGGTCGGGGGGGATTCGGGCACAGGCAGGTCCTCGCGCAAGACGGTTATAGTCTACCCTCGGAGATAGGGGCGCACCGCGCCGATTTCAAGCGCGGTGCCGCCGGAAGGACCAGCAGGTCAGCTTGCGATGCCGTGCGCGCGGCGCGGCGGCTCTTCGGCGGATTCGGACTTGTAGACGATATACGGCTTCGTCTGGCCGTCGATCACCGTCTCGTCGATCACGACCTTGGACACCCCGCGCAGCGACGGCAGCTCGTACATGGTGTCGAGCAGGATGGTCTCGAGGATCGTGCGCAGGCCGCGCGCGCCGGTCTTGCGCTGCATGGCGCGCTGCGCCACGGCCTTCAGCGCCTCCTCGCGGAACTCGAGCTCGGCGCCCTCCATCTCGAAGAGGCGCTTGTACTGCTTGGTGAGCGCATTCTTCGGCTCGGTGAGGATCGAAACCAGCGCCGCCTCGTCGAGTTCCTCGAGGGTGGCGACCACCGGCAGGCGCCCGACGAACTCGGGGATCAGCCCGTACTTGATCAGGTCCTCGGGCTCGACCTCGTGGAACACGTCGGGGCGATCCACCGCGGTCATGTCGCGCACGTCGGAGGTGAAGCCGATGCCGCCCTTCTGGGTGCGGTTCAGGATGATCTTCTCGAGCCCGGAGAACGCACCGCCGCAGATGAACAGGATGTTCGAAGTGTCGACCTGCAGGAATTCCTGCTGCGGGTGCTTGCGCCCGCCCTGCGGGGGCACCGACGCGACCGTGCCTTCGATCAGCTTCAGCAGTGCCTGCTGGACGCCCTCGCCCGACACGTCACGCGTGATCGACGGGTTGTCGGCCTTGCGCGAGATCTTGTCGATCTCGTCGATGTAGACGATGCCGGTCTGCGCCTTCTCGACGTCGTAATCGCACTTCTGCAACAGCTTCTGGATGATGTTCTCGACATCTTCGCCGACGTAGCCCGCCTCGGTGAGCGTGGTGGCATCGGCGATCGTGAACGGCACGTTGAGCAGGCGCGCGAGAGTCTCGGCGAGCAGGGTCTTGCCGCAGCCGGTGGGGCCGATCAGCAGGATATTGCTCTTCGCGATCTCGACCTCTTCCTTGGCGCGGGCACTGCTGCCGCGGGTCTGCAGGCGCTTGTAGTGGTTGTAGACGGCCACCGAGAGCACCTTCTTGGCGCGCTCCTGGCCGATCACGTATTCGTCGAGGACCTTCTTGATTTCGTGGGGCTTCGGCAGCTTGTCGCGCGCGCGGTCGGCCCGATCCTCGAGTTCCTCGCGGATGATGTCGTTGCAGAGCTCGACGCATTCGTCGCAAACGAACACCGACGGGCCGGCGATCAGCTTCCTCACCTCATGCTGGCTCTTGCCGCAGAAGGAGCAATACAGCAGCTTGCCGTCGTCGTTGCGACTGCGGGACTCGTCGGTCATTCAGTAGGCCCTGTAACCATGGTGCAAGGCTCTTATATAGCATGGGGTGACCGGGGGCGCAAAACGCCCCAGTCACGCCCAAACCATTGATTCACTTGGACTGAGCGGCAACCGTGGCCGGCGGCAGGCGCTTGTCAAGCAACTGGTCGACGAGGCCGTAGGCGATGGCCTCCTCGCCGCCCATGAAATTGTCGCGCTCGGTGTCCTGTTGGATCTTCTCGATCGCCTGGCCGGTGTGACGGGCGAGGATTTCGTTCAATCGCTCGCGCGTGCGCAGCATTTCGCGGGCCTGGATGCTGATGTCGGTCGCCTGGCCCTGGAAGCCGCCCCAGGGCTGGTGGATCATCGCGCGCGAGTTCGGCAGCATGTAGCGCTTGCCCTTGGCGCCGCCAGCCAGCAGCACGGCGCCCATGGAGGCCGCCATGCCGACGCAGATGGTGCTCACATCGGGCTTGATGAACTGCATCGTGTCGTAGATCGCGAGTCCGGCACTGACCGAGCCGCCGGGCGAATTAATGTAAAGCGCGATGTCCTTGTCCGGATTCTCGGACTCGAGGAACAGCAGCTGCGCGACGATCAGGTTCGCCATGTAGTCCTCCACGGGACCCACGACGAACACCACGCGCTCCTTCAGGAGGCGCGAATAGATGTCATAGGCACGCTCGCCGCGGGCGGTCTGCTCGACGACGATCGGCACCAGGTTCAGGGCTTGCTCGTTCATGACCCGCTATTCTGCCCGAAGCGGGTCAGTTCCTTGAAGGAAGATGCCTTGTCCGTCACCTTCGCCCGTTCCACGACCCAATCGACCAGCTGCTCCTCGAGGACCGAGGACTCGATCTGGCGCATGGCGTCGGCGTTCTGCAGGTAGGCGCGGCGCATCTCGTCGGCATTGGGGTAACTGCCCGCGATGTCCTCGAGGCGCGCCTGCACGCGTGCACGATCGACCTTGAGCGCGGCACCGCGCAGCAGCTCGCCGACCACCAGGCCGAGCGCCACGCGACGGCGGGCGGGAGCGATGAACTGCTCGCGCGGCGGCAGCTGGGACACGTCCTTCGCGCCGGAGCGCCGGCCGATTTCGACCTGCATTTCCTGCACGGTTTCGTCGACGAGCCCCTGCGGCACTTCGAGCGGGTTCTCGCGAAAGAGCGCGTCCATGACCTGCGCGCGCAGATGGTTGCGCACCGCCTCTTCGAGCTCGCGCTCCATGCTTTCGCGCACTTCCTTGCGCAACTGCTCGACGCCGCCTTCCTTGACGCCGAATTCCGCGGCGAACGCATCGTCGAGCGCCGGCAGGGACGCCTCCTCGACCTGCTTCACCGTGATCGTGAATTCCGCGGTTTTGCCCGCCACTTCCCTGCCGTGGTAGTCGTCCGGGAAGTGCACGACGGCAGTGCGGGACTCGCCGGCCTTCGCGCCCGCAAGCGCCTGCTCGAATTCGGTGAGCACCTGCCCCGCGCCGAGCACGACCGGCATGTCACGGCCCTCGCCGCCCTGGAAAGCCACGTTGTCGATGCGGCCGTCGAAATCGAGCACCACGCGATCGCCGGTCTTCGCGCCGCGCTCGACCACGGCGAACTGCGGGCGCTGCCGGCGGAGCGACTCGAGCATTTCCTCGACGTCCGAATCCTCGACCGTCGCAGTCGGGCGCTCGATGGCGAGCGACTCGACCGGCGCCAGCTTGATCTCCGGCAGCACTTCGAATGTGGCGACGTACTTGAGGTCGGCGCCCGGATCCATCGCGATCGGCTCGATGCGCGGCCCGGTCGCCGGCTTCAGGTTCTGCTGCGAGATCGCGTCGGCGAACGAGGAGCGCAGCAGGTCGTTGACCACTTCGCTGTGGACCTGCGAGCCGTACTGCTGGCGCACGACACCCATCGGCGCCTTGCCCGGGCGGAAACCCTTGAAGCGCGCGGTACGCGCGATCTTCTTCAGCCGCTGGTCGACTTCGGCGCTGACCTGGTCGGCCGGGACGGCGACCTCAAGCTTGCGCTCCAGCCCACCGGTTGCCGTCAATGAAACCTGCATCGTGCCCTATCCTGAATTTCTGGTGCGAAAGGAGAGACTCGAACTCTCACGGGTTGCCCCACTGGAACCTAAATCCAGCGCGTCTACCAGTTCCGCCACTTTCGCTCTGGCTGCGGAGCTCGACCCTGTGCGAGGGGGCGCGGATTATAGCCAAAAGGGTGGTGGGCCGTGTAGGAGTCGAACCTACGACCAAGAGATTAAGAGTCTCCTGCTCTACCAGCTGAGCTAACGGCCCTTACCGGATCTGGGGTGGACGATGGGACTCGAACCCACGACGGCCGGGATCACAACCCGGGGCTCTACCAGCTGAGCTACGTCCACCGTCACCCTGAGGGGAGCGGGAGTATACCAGCGCCCGCCGCCAGCGCTACAGCGCGAGAAATATCGCACCAAACAACGACACCGGGACGGCGACGAACTGCCGTACCGATCAGGAGGCGGGAGCGCAGCGGGCCGGCACCTTACTTCATCCGTCGTCCTGGCTCCGAAATCCGGTGACCCGGTGGTTGGTGCGCCCGGCAGGACTCGAACCTGCGACCCCCGGCTTAGAAGGCCGGTGCTCTATCCAGCTGAGCTACGGGCGCGTGGCAGGCCCCCTCACGCGAAATGGTCGGGGCAGCAGGATTCGAACCTGCGACCCTCTGCTCCCAAAGCAGATGCGCTACCAGACTGCGCCATGCCCCGATGCCGGCTTGCGTGAACAATCCTCAATTTTACGCACAATCCCGTAAAATGCGCGCCCATTCCGGCAAAGGAGTATCGATGACCGCGAGGCTCATCGATGGCAAGCGCATCGCCACCGACGTCAAATCGGAGGTGCGGGCCGAGATCGACTCGGCGGTCGCGCGCGGCATGCGCCGTCCGGGCCTGGCGGTGGTCATGGTGGGCGACAACGCGGCCTCGGCCATCTACGTGCGCAACAAGCGCAAGGCCTGCGAGGAGTCGGGCGTCCTGTCGGTCGCGCATGACCTGCCGCAGTCGACCTCCGAGCGCGAGCTGCTGACCCTGATCGACGAACTGAACGGCGATCCGCGCATCGACGGCATCCTCGTGCAGCTGCCGCTGCCCGACCAGATCCGCCAGCGCGCGATCATCGACCGCATCGACCCGCAGAAGGACGTCGATGGCTTTCATCCATACAACCTCGGCCGGCTCGCGCAGCGCAGTCCCCTGATCCGCCCCTGCACGCCCTATGGCGTGATCCGCATGCTCGACGCCGAGGGACTGTCGGTGCGCGGGCTGAATGCCGTCGTGGTCGGTGCATCGAATATCGTCGGGCGGCCGATGTCGCTCGAGCTGCTGCTGATGGGCGCGACGACGACTGTTTGCCACCGCTTCACACGCGACCTCGAGGCGCACGTGCGCGCGGCCGAGTTGCTCGTCGTCGCAGTCGGCAAGCCGGGACTCGTACGCGGCGAGTGGATTCGCCCGGGCGCGATCGTCGTCGATGTCGGCATGAACCGGCTCGCGAACGGCAAGCTCGTCGGCGACGTCGAGTTCGCCGGCGCCCGCGAGCGCGCGGCCTGGATCACGCCGGTCCCCGGTGGCGTCGGCCCGATGACGGTGGCCATGTTGATGCGTAATACGCTGGAAGCGTCGCTGCGCCGCCAGGGCGCCTGACGTGGTCGCGATGATCGATCTGCCGCGGCAACTCGGCTGGAGCGCACTGCACGGACGGGCGCTGTACCTCGATGTCGACGGCACCTTGCTCGACATCGCGCCGAGCCCGGATGCGGTCGTGGTGCCGGGCGCCCTGCCCGGCGCGCTCGCGAGGATTGCGCAGCGCCTGGACGGCGCGCTCGCACTGGTGAGCGGCCGGCAGATCGACACACTCGACCGACTGTTCCACCCGCAGAGATTCCCCGCCGTCGGCGTGCATGGTGCCGAGGTGCGCGCCGATTCGGCGCCGGCCACCACCGCCGGGCACTTCGCACGGCACCTCGATGGGGCGCGCGCGGCATTGGCCGCTCGCATGACGCAGTGGCCCGGCGCGCTGCTCGAAGACAAGGGGCTCGCCCTCGCCGTGCACTACCGCGACGCGGCAGCGCTCGAAGGCGTGATCCGCGAGACGATGCAGCGGCTCGCGGCCCTCGCGGGCGCGGAATTCACGCTGCTGCAGGGCAAGTTCGTGCTCGAACTGAAACCCGCCGCGCTGTCGAAGGCCTCAGGCATCTCGACGTTGCGTGACGTCGCCCCGTTCGCGGATCGTGCGCCGGTCTACCTGGGCGATGACGTGACCGACGAGAGCGCGTTTGCGCTCGTGAACGAGGCGCAGGGCCTGTCGGTGCGCGTCGGCCCACCCGCTGGCACACTCGCCCGGTACCGCGTCGACGCACCGGCTGCGGTGCGCGCGTGGCTCCATGGCCTGGCCGACTCGCAGGAAGGAGGCCCATGAGCGCAAGCGCCGCCAGTCTCGATCTCGCCGTCATTGGCAACTGCTCGATCGCCTCGCTGATCGACCAGCGCGGGCGGCACGTATTCACCTGCCTGCCGCGGCTCGACGGCGATCCGGTGTTCTGCAACCTGCTCGGCTGCGGCGACAGCGGCTTCTACGACATCGAACTCGCCGGCTGCGTGCGCAGCTCGCAGCAGTACCTGCGCAATACGGCGATCGTCGAGACGCACCTCGAGACGGCGGATGGGGCGGCGATCCGCGTCGTCGATTTCTGCCCGCGCTTCCGCCAGTTCGAGCGCATGTTCCGGCCGGCGATGCTGGTTCGCGTCGTCGAGGCGGTGGCCGGCCGGCCGCGCGTTCGCGTTCGCCTGCGACCGCGCCTGCACCACGGCGCAGCGGAATCCCAGGTACGACGCGGCAGCCACCACATCCGTTACATCGGCGACGAAGGCGTCGACCTGCGCCTCACGACCAGCGCGAGCCTCGACTACATCCTCGAGGAGCGCTGGTTCCAGCTCGAGCACTCGATCACGCTGCTGCTGGGTCCGGATGAATCGATCGCCGAGTCCGTCGACCGGCTGGGCGAGCGGTTTCTCTCGGCCACCACCGACTACTGGCGTGACTGGGTGCGCACGCTGGCCGTGCCGTTCGAATGGCAGGAACCGGTGATCCGCGCCGCGATCACGCTGAAGCTGTGCAGCTACGAGGACACCGGGGCGATCGTTGCCGCGTTGACCACTTCGATTCCCGAGGCGCCCGACAGCGGCCGCAACTGGGACTATCGCTACTGCTGGCTGCGCGACAGCCTGTTCACCGTCAAGGCGCTGAACCGCCTCGGCGCGACCCGCACGATGGAGTCCTACCTGCGCTTCATCGTCAATACCGCGGCCGGTGAGAGCAGCTACGCGCTGCAGCCGCTGTACGGCATCAGCGGCGAGACCGCAGTCGAGGAGCGCGAGGTCGCGGGCCTGCCGGGCTATCGCGGCATGGGCCCGGTGCGCGTCGGCAACGCCGCCTGGCGTCAGCCGCAGAACGACGCCTATGGCGCCGTCGTGCTGTCGGCGATGCAGGCGTTCTTCGACGAGCGCCTGCGCGAGAAGGCGGGAGTCGACACGCTGCGCTCGCTGACGGCGATCGGCGAGCATGCCTGGGCCTTGCACGACAAGCCCGACGCGGGGATCTGGGAGTTCCGCACGCGCACCGAGGTGCACACCTTTTCCGCGGCCATGTGCTGGGCCGCGCTCGACCGGCTCGCTCACCTGCATGCGTACTTCGGCGAACCCGACGCCGCGATGTGGCGTACGCGCGCCGACACTGTGCGCGCGAGCGTGCTCGAGCGCGGCTGGAACGCCAGGCTCGACAGCTTCGTCGACGTCTACGACGGGAGCGGTGTCGACGCGAGCCTGCTGCTGCTGCCGGAGATCGGCCTCGTCGAGCCGAACGATCCGCGCTTCCTCGGTACGCTGCGCCTGATCGAGCTTCGCCTGCGCCGTGGCGCCTTCATCGCGCGCTACGACCGGTCGGACGACTTCGGCGAACCCGCGGTCGCGTTCAACATCTGCACTTTCTGGTACATCAACGCGCTGGCCGGCGCCGGACGCCAGCAGGAGGCGCGCGAGCTGTTCGAAGAGATGCTGGCGTGCCGCAACCACGTCGGCCTGCTGTCGGAGGACATCGACCCGGTGAGCGGTGAGCTGTGGGGCAATTTCCCGCAGACCTACAGCATGGTCGGCATCATCAACGCGGCGATGCGCCTGTCGAGACCGTGGGAATCGGCGTTGTGAGCCGCCTCGTCTGCGTATCGAACCGCATCTCGGTCCCGCGGCGCGGCGCGGCACCCGGCGGCCTCGCGATCGGGGTCCTCGCGGCGATGCGCGAAAAGGGCGGGCTGTGGTTCGGCTGGAGCGGCGAGACTAGCGCCGACACCGGCGCGGCGACCGAAGTGACGGTTCGCGACCACATCAGCTTCGCGACCATCGACCTGACACAGACGCTGTACGATCGCTACTACCGCGGCTTCTGCAACACCACGCTGTGGCCCCTCTTCCATTACCTGACCGATCGCTTCCGCTACGACCAGGAGTGGCACGACGGTTATCGCGCGGTGAATCGCCTCTTCGCCGAGCGCCTCCTGCCGCTGCTCAAGCCGGACGATCGCATCTGGATCCATGACTATCATCTGATCCCGCTCGCGCGCGTGTTGCGTGAACTCGGCGTCACGCAGCCGATCGGTTTCTTCCTGCACATCCCGTTCCCGCACCTCGAAGTGCTGCGGCTGCTGCCTGCCTTTGCGGAACTCATCCGCGACCTGACGTACTACGACCTGGTCGGCTTCCAGACCGAGCCCGACGAGCTGTCGTTCCGCGCGAGCCTCGCGGGTGTCTTTCCCGAGCGTGCGCCTCCGGTACGCAGCGGCGTGTTTCCGATCGGCATCGACGTCGACGCCGTGACCGCCGAGGCCACCGCCGCGATGCGCACCGAACCGGTCAGAAGGATGGTCGACGGCCTGCTGGGGCGGCCGCTGATCATCGGCGTCGACCGTCTCGATTACAGCAAGGGCCTGGTCGAGCGCTTCACCGCCTACCAGCGCTTCCTCGAACGCCACACCAGCCTGCGCGGTCGCCTGACCTACCTGCAGATCGCGCCGCTCAGCCGTTCCGACATCGGCGCGTACGCCCAGATCCGCCAGGCGCTCGAACAGGCCGCCGGACGGACCAATGGCCGCTTTGCCGACACCGACTGGACGCCGATCCGCTACCTGAACCGGAACTTTCCCCACGGCACGCTGATGGGCTTCATGCGCGCCTCGCAGGTGGGCCTGGTCACGCCGCTGCGCGACGGCATGAACCTCGTCGCCAAGGAATATGTCGCCGCACAGGACCCCGCCGATCCGGGCGCCCTGATCCTCTCCTCGCTCGCCGGCGCCGCGCACGAGTTGACCGCCGCCGTGATCGTCAATCCTTACGACCTGCTCGGCGTCGCCGAGGCCATTGCGCGCGCATTCGCGATGCCGCTCGAGGAGCGCAGGGAACGCCATGCGGCGATGCTCGAGGCCCTGCGCCGGCATGACCTGCACGCCTGGTACAGGGATTTCCTCGCCTCGCTCGAAGCCTCGCGCGGCCTGCTGCGCTAGCGGGTGCCCGCCCGGGCTAGCCGCGGCGCCAGACGGTTTCGCCACCCGGCTTGTCCTCGAGCACGATGCCCGCGGCGGCGAGCTGCTCGCGGATGCGGTCGGACTGCGCCCAGTCCTTCGCCTTGCGCGCCGCGAGGCGCGCTTCGATCAGCGCCGCGATCTGCGCATCGTCGGGCACGTTGCCCGCCGACGCTGCCGGTGGTGCGAGACGCAACCACTGCTCCGGATCGACGGTGAGGATGCCGAGCACGTTGCCGAGCGCGACCAGCTCGCCCGCGCGCATGCAGGCTGTATCGTGGTTGCCCGCCGCGCGCGCCGAATTCAGGTCGCGCGCGAGGCCCTGCAGCACCGCGAGCGCCTGCGGCGTGTTGAAGTCGTCGTTCATGGCGGCGGCGAATTCTTCCCGCGCGGCCGAATGCGGCCGCGACGCCGGTGTCGGCGACAGGCCTCGCAGCGCCGTATAGAGTCGCGTCAGGGCGGCATCCGCCTGTTCGAGCTGCGCAGTCGAATAATTGATCGGGCCGCGGTAGTGGCTCGAGATCAGGAAGTAGCGCATCACCTCCGGATGACGCACGGTCGGCAGCACTTCGCGCAGCGTGAAGAAATTGCCGAGCGATTTCGACATCTTCTCGTCATCGACGTTGACGAAGCCGTTGTGCAGCCACACGCGCGCGAACTCGTCGCCGGTCGCGGCGCAGGACTGCGCGATCTCGTTCTCGTGGTGCGGGAACTTGAGATCCATGCCGCCACCGTGAATGTCGAAGCGTGTGCCGAGAATCTCGGTCGACATCGCCGAGCACTCGATGTGCCAGCCCGGCCGGCCCGCCCCCCAGGGCGAGTCCCACGCCGGCTCGCCCGGCTTCGCCGCCTTCCACAGCACGAAGTCGAGCGGGTTGCGCTTGCCTGCATCGACGTCGACGCGTGCCCCGGCTTCGAGGTCGGCGAGCCGCTTGCCAGACAGGCGACCGTATCCCTCGAACTTCTCCACGGCGTACAGCACGTCGCCGTCGGCCGCGATATAGGCGTAGCCCCTGTCGAGCAGGGCTTCGATCATGCGCAGGATCGCCGGCAGGTAACCGGTGGCCCGCGGCTCGTGATCGGGGCGCTCGATGCCGAGTGCCCCGAAATCCTCGTCCATGGCGGCGATGAAGCGCGCGGTCAGCTCGTTGATCGTCTCCCCGCGTTCCGCGGCGCGCTGGATGATCTTGTCGTCGATGTCGGTGATGTTGCGCACATAGGTCACATCGAAGCCACTTTCGCGCAGCCAGCGCCGCACGACGTCGAAGGCCACCTGCGAGCGCGCATGGCCCACGTGGCAGTAGTCATACACGGTGATGCCGCAGACGTACATGCCGATCTTGCCCGGCTCGAGCGGTTGCAGGGGTTCCTTGCGGCCCGTCAGCGAATTATGGATGCGCAGCATGGTCAGTGAGCGTAGCGGATGAGGCGCTCGCGCGCCTTCGCGCGCGGCATGGCGCGCAGCAATTGCGCGAGTTCGGGGCCGTGGTCGAGCCCGGTGAGTGCGAGGCGCAGCGGCTTGTAGAGCGCCGGGCCCTTGCGCCCGGAAGCTTCGCGCGCCGCAGCCGTGATGGCCGCGAGGTCGTTGTCGCTCGCCGCTGCGGCGGCGGCCGCGGCCTCGAAGAAGGCAGCGCCCGCTTCGCGCACCATTGCCTCGCCGTTGCCGGTAAGCGCCGGCGGTTCGCCGTAGACCACCTCGGCCCAGGCACGCACGTCGGCCGGGAACACCACATTCGGGCGCACGACCGCGATGAAGGACTCGAGCTCCGCCGGCGCGAGGCCAGCCGGCAGCGCCGCTGCGGCCCAATCGGCGAACGCGGCGGCCGACAGGGCGTGCACGGCGTCCTTCTGCCACACGTCGAGTTGCACCATGTCGAAGCGGCTCGGCGAGCGGCCGAGATGGCGCAGGTCGAACGCGGCCGCCATCGCATCGATGTCGAGCAGGCCCTGCACGGCAGGCGCATGGCCGAGCCGGAAGAGATGGTTGCGCACGGCGGCGGCAAGATAGCCCCGTTCACGCAGTTCGGCGAGGCTCGTGGCGCCGTGCCGCTTCGAGAGCGGCGCACCATCGTCGCCCACGATCAGCGACACGTGGCCGTAGGTGGGTACCGGCAGCCCCAGCGCAGTGAGCACCAGCACCTGGCGCGGTGTATTGGCAAGATGGTCCGCGCCGCGCAGCACGTGGGTCACGCCCATCAGCGCATCGTCGACGGCATTGCAGAAGAAGAACGCCGCCGAGCCATCCGCGCGCCGCACGATGAAGTCGCCGATGTCGTCGGTCGCGAAGCGCTGCGTGCCGTGCACGATATCGTCGAATGAGACTTCGGCGCCGGGCCTGACGCGATATCGCAGCGTGGAGGCGAGACCATGCGCTTCGCGATCGCGCCGCTCGGCGGCCGTCAGATCGCGGCAGGTGCCCGCATAGCGCGGCGCCTTGCCCGCCGCGAGCATCGCGCGGCGGGACAGCTCGAGTTCCGCCGGCGTGCAATAGCACGGATAGGCCGCACCGGTGACGAGCAGGCGCTCCTGGAAATCGGCATACAGCCCGGTCCGCTCTGACTGGCGATACGGCGCCGCGTGGCCGCCGATGTCGGGCCCCGCCTGCCACTCGAGCCCGAGCCAGCGCAGGTCGCCGATCAGGGCCGCTAGGTAGGCGTCGCTCGAGCGTTCGGCGTCGGTGTCCTCTATCCGCAGAATGAACTCGCCGCCGCCATGGCGCGCCAGCAGGAAATTGAACAGTGCCGTGCGCGCGTTGCCGAGATGCAGCGCCCCGGTGGGGCTCGGCGCGAAACGGGTGACGAGGCTCGGATCGGGCATAAACGTCATCTTAAGGGATTGGTAGAATGGAAGAATGATCATGTCATCGCCACTGCGAAAATTCGCCCTGATCGCCGCGGCGCTCGCCATGAGCGCGAGCAGCCAGGCCCAATCCGCCGATGCCCCGCGAGTACGCGTCACCACCTCGCTCGGCGCCTTCGTGATCGAACTGAACCCCGATCGCGCGCCGCTCACGGTCGCGAACTTCCTGCGCTACGTGAGCGAGGGCTACTACACGAACACCCTCTTCCACCGCGTGGTTGCCAACTTCGTGATCCAGGGCGGCGGTATCACGCCGGAGTACGAGGCCAAGTCCCCGCACGATCCGATCCCGAACGAAGCCGGCAATGGCCTGCAGAACCTGCGCGGTGCGGTCGGGCTGGCGCGCGCCGCCGGGCCCCATACCGGTGACGCGCAGTTCTTCGTCAACGTGGGCAACAATGCCGACCTCGATCCGCTGCCGACACGCTGGGGCTACGCAGTGTTCGGCAAGGTAGTCGAGGGCATGGACGTCGTCGATCGCATCTCCGTGCAGCCGACCGGCGCCGTCGGGGGTCTCAAGGCCGATGCGCCGCTGAAGCCGGTGATCATCGAGGGCGTCACGCTGATCGGCGGCGCGCCGCCAGCCCAGTGACCCACCTCTTCGTCTCGGACCTGCATCTCGATGCGGCGGCGCCCGAGGCGAGCGACCAGTTCATCGGCTGGCTGCGCGGCGAGGCCCGCCTTGCGACGGCGCTCTACATCCTCGGCGACCTGTTCGAGTCCTGGGTCGGCGACGACGACGACGATGCCGAGCGCGCGCGCGTCTGCGAGGCGCTGCGCGACTACACGGACGGTGGCGTGCCGTGCTTCGTCATGCACGGCAACCGCGACTTCCTGCTCGGTGAGCGCTTCGCCGCGCATACGGGCTGCCGCCTGATCGCCGATCCGGTCATCGCCGTGGTCCACGGCGTACGCACCCTGCTCGCGCACGGCGACCTGTTCTGCACCGATGACGTGAAGTACCAGCAGCTGCGCACGATCGTGCGCAGCCCCGTGTGGCAGCGGCGCCTGCTTGCGATGTCGCTCGCCGATCGCAAGCTGCTGGCCGACGAGGCCCGCGCCGGCAGTCGCGCCCACACGAGCCGCGTCGTGCCCGAGATCATGGATGCGAACCCGGCCGCCATCGAAAAGCTCGTGCGCCATCTCAATGTCGACGTCGTGATCCACGGCCACACGCACCGCCCCGGGGTGCATGACTTCAATGTCGACGGACGGCCGCGAACCCGGATCGTGCTCGGCGCGTGGTATGAGCAGGGGAGCGTGCTCGAATGGAGCGTGGGCGGGCAGGCGCTGCGCACCCTCGCGCGCTAGGCGCGGAGGTCCGGCACCGGGCCGGAATGGAAGCGCAGCAACTTGTCGGGCGACGTGACCAGCCCCGCCTCCACTTGCGCGAGCTGGCGCAGTCGCAGTTGCCAGTCGGCCTCACCGGCACTGGCTTTCGCGTGCTCGATATACAGCTCGTGGTGGCGCGCCTCGGCCCGCTCGAGGTCGGCATAGAACTCGGCGACCTGCGGCGGCAGGCGCGGCGCGAGCAGCCGGAAGCGCTCGCAGGAGCGCGCCTCGATCAGCGCACCGATCAGCATCAGGTCGAGCTTGCGGCGCGGCTCTGCGCTCGACGCGTGGCGGCGAAGCCCCGCCGCGTAGCGACTGGGCGTCAGCCGCTCGAACGGCACCTCGAGCTTCTGCATGAGCCGTACCACCTGCTCGAAATGACGCAATTCCTCGCGCGCAAGCCTCGCGAGCGCGACCGAGAGCGCGACGTCCTCCGGATACGCGAACATCAGCGCGAGCGCCGTGGACGCAGCCTTCTTCTCGCAATTGGCGTGGTCGTTCAGCAGCATTCGCCAGTTCACCGCGGCCGCATCGACCCAGGCCTGCGGCGTCGGCGCAGCGAGGAACCACGCGCTCATTCAGGCCCCAGTTCCTCGATCGCCATCTCGAGCATCGCCGCGACCTCGTCGGCGCTGGCGAAACGCGCGTCGCGATCCTTCGCCATCAGCCTATCGATGATCGGCTGCGCACGAGCGAGCGGAGGCGGCAGGCGCGGCACCGGCGCCTTGGCGTGCAGGTAGATGATCGCCATCGGATTGTCGGCATCGAAGGGCTTGGTCCGCGTCAGCATCTCGTAGAGCATGACGCCGAGGCTGTAGAGGTCGCTGCGCTCGTCGGTCGCCTGGCCATGGCCCTGCTCGGGACTCATGTAGTGCGGCGTGCCGAAGATCATGCCGGTGTCGGTGATCTCGAAGGCGAGCGCCTCGTGCTTGGCGAGGCCGAAGTCGATCAGCGCCAGGCTGCCGTCGTCGCGCACCATCACGTTGCCGGGCTTCAGGTCGCGATGGCGCACGCCGGCGCCGTGCACGGCGGCCAGCGCGCGCGCGATCTCGAGCGCATAAGCGAACGCCTCGCGCAGCGGCAGCGGCGCGCGCATTCGCCGCCGCAGGTCGCCGCCCGCAAAGTACTCCATGACGATGAACGCGAACTCGTCCATGACCCCGAGGTCATGGATGCGCACTACATTGGGGTGGCGCAGCCGGCGGACGATCTCGTACTCCTGCAGAAAGCGGTCAAAGGACTGGTCGACGCCATTCGCCTTGCGCAGCGCATGCGTCACCTTGAGCACGACCAGCTCACCGGCTTCTTCGCCCTCGGCGAGGAACAGGTCCGACACCGAGCCGCGCGCGAGTTCGCGCACGCGCCGATAGCCGCGCAGCTGCGCCCTGCCGAAGTACTGCGCGTCGAGCCCCTCCGGCGATCCGCGCCAGACAGACAACGCATCGAGATGCGCGGTGGCCGCGCGCTCCAGGGCATCGAGCAGCCGCGCGTTGTCGATCTGGTTGCGGGCGAAGGTGTCGAAGGCGCCCGCCTCGATCGCGCGCTCGCGCGTCGCGAGCTCGTCATCGGGCGCGAAGAAAATGATCGGTGCGAAACCCGGCCGTGCCGCCAGTTCCTCGAGCCAGCCGTAGCCGGCACCGGCCGGCGAGCTGTGGTCGAGCACCACGGCATCGAAGCCCTGAGCCAGGAACTCGGGCGCGAGCGGACCGCGGCGTGCCGGATTGTAGGTGACCACTTCGGCCTCGGGCCAGCGGCAGGTCACGTGGTGCCGCACGAGCGCTCGATAACGCGGATCGTGGTCGATCATCAACAGGCGCATCGTGCGGATTAGGCCATGCACGCGAGACCGATGACGAGGTCTCCGACATTGGCGCCGGTGGGGCCGGTGTGCAGCAGATCGCCCGCGGCCTCCAGCGCCGCGCCCGCATCCGCGCGCGCGAGGCAATCATCACCGTCGAGGCCCGCATCCCGGACGCGCTGCCAGGTCCCGCCGTCGACGATCGCGCCGGCATCAGTGGTGGGTCCGTCGATGCCGTCGGTGCCGGCTGCGAGCAGCGTGAGTCCATGCCGCCCGTGCAGATCACGCGCCGCGGCGAGTGCGAGCTGCTGGTTGCGACCTCCGCGCCCGGGCGCCGCTGGCAATTCCACGGTCGACTCTCCGCCCCACACGAAGACATCGGCCGCGCCGGTGGCAATCGTCGCGGCGAATCGCGCACCGAGCCGGGCCGCATCGGCAGCGAAGCGCGCCTCGCCGATCTGCACGCGCAATCCGGCTTCGCGCGCGCGGCCCGCCGCAGCGGCCATCGCATCCTCGACGTTCGCGATGACGATGCGATGCAGGCGATCGCGCGCGGCAGGGCCCGCAAGCCCCGAGCCGATCACCGCCGGGTCATCGCCGGGCACGTCGGACATGAACAGCGCGCAGCCTGCCCTGCCCTGCAGGCGCTCGATCAGCGCGCCACCCTTGATGCGCGACAGCGCCCGGCGCTGCGCATTGATCTCACCGATGGCGACGCCCTCGGCGAGCAGGCGGCGGTTCAGTGCGGCGAGCTCATCCAGGGTCACGTTCGCATGCAGTACCTCGGCGAGGCTCGACGCGCCTCCCGAGACCAGAAACAGGGGGAATTCCCCAGGGGCCAGCGACTCGACCCAGCCGAGGAGCTGCGCGCCCGCGGCCAGGCTGCGCGAGTCGGGAACTGGATGGGCCGACTCGATGACCGTCACGTCCGCCAGGTGTCGCAGACCCTCGTCGACGTGGCCGCTCTTCGTGATCACGAGCGCGCGCGCCACGCGCGATCCCAGCGCATCGATTGCGCCAAGCGTCATGCGCGGGGCGGCCTTGCCGACGGCCAGCACCACCACACGCCCGGCGTCGACCGGCAGGCCCGCGGTGCCGTTCGTCAGTGCGGCATGCACGCGGGCGCGGCCATCCACGGCGCGCAGCGCGGCACTGAAACAGTCGAGGAGCAGCGCGCGCTCGCGTGGCTGCGCAGCTGCGTTCACCCGCCCCGCACGACCCGCAGTTCGGCGCGCTCGGCATCGCGACGGCGCGCCTTGGCGGCATCGCAGCGCTCGGTGCGCAGCCGTTCCAGGTACTCGGGCGTGACGTCACCCGTGACGTACTCGCCCGAGAAGCACGACGTATCGAACTCGGTGATCGTGGCGTTGTCGTGCAGGCAGGCCTGCACCAGGTCCTCGAGGGACTGGTACACGAGCCAGTCGGCACCGATCGCCGCCGAGACCTCATCGACCGTGCGATTATTCGCGACGAGTTCGTTCGCGGCCGGCATGTCGATGCCGTAGACGTTCGGGAAGCGCACCGGCGGCGCCGCCGAGGCGAAATACACCTTGCGCGCGCCGGCCTCGCGCGCAAGCTCGATGATCTGCGCCGAAGTCGTGCCACGCACGATCGAATCGTCGACCAGCAGCACGACCTTGCCGCGGAACTCGAAGTCGATCGCATTCAGCTTGCGGCGAACCGATTTCTCGCGCTGCTCCTGGCCCGGCATGATGAACGTGCGGCCAATGTACCGGTTCTTGTTGAAGCCCTCGCGATACTTGATGCCGAGCAGCTGGGCGACCTGCATCGCTGCCGTGCGCGAGGTGTCGGGAATCGGGATCACGACGTCGATGTCGTGGTCGGGTCGCTCGCTGCGGATGCGCTCGGCGAGCTTGTCGCCCATGCGCATGCGTGAGCGATAGACCGAGATGTTGTCGATGATCGAATCGGGGCGCGCGAAATACACGTACTCGAAAATGCAGGGCGTATGGCGCGCGCCCTCGACCAGTTGCTGGGCGTGCAGACGTCCGCGCTCGTCTATGAACACGGCCTCACCGGGACCGACGTCGCGCACGAAGCGGAACCCGAGGCCGGTCAGCGCGACGCTCTCCGAGGCGAGCATCCACTCCGGGCCCCTGGCCGTATCGCGCGTGCCGAGAACCAGCGGGCGAATGCCGTTCGGATCGCGAAAACCGACGACGCCATGGCCGATGATCATCGCGATCGCCGCATAGCCGCCGCGACAGCGCCGGTAGACCGTGGCAAGCGCTGCGAAGATATCCGCCGGCGCGACCCGCGCCCCGCCGATGCGCTGCAACTCGGAAGCGAATACGTTCAGCAGCACTTCCGAGTCCGACGAGGTGTTGAGGTGGCGCCGGTCCTCGCGGATCAGCACTTCGGCAAGTTCGGCGGCATTGGTCAGATTGCCGTTGTGGCCGAGGCAGATGCCGTACGGGGCGTTTACGTAGAACGGTTGCGCCTCGGACGCGCCCTCGCAGCCCGCGGTCGGGTAGCGCACGTGCGCAATGCCGACATTGCCACGCAGTTCGAGCATGTGGTGCTGCTGGAACACGTCGCGCACGAGACCGCTGCCTTTGCGCACGCACAGCTCGCCTTCGTTCGAGGTGGTGATGCCCGCGGCGTCCTGGCCGCGATGCTGCAGCATGGTCAGCGCGTCGTAGAGCCGCTGGTTGACGGGGCTCGTGCCGACGATTCCGACGATGCCACACATGCGCGCTACTCCCTGCCGCCCGTGGACAGCAGCAACTCCTGCGCACGCGCCACCGGATCGTCGCCGACGATGCTGCGCAGCCCGCTGCCGGCATTCTCGGCATAGGGCGTGAGTTTCGCCTTCTTCCACCAGGTTTCCCGGTCGAGCTCGAGCGCCTGGCCGAGGATGGCGAGCGCACCGATCACGACGAAGGCGCGCAGCAGGCCGAACACGACCCCGAACAGCCGGTCGACGCTCTGGAACAGCGATACGCGCACGAACTGGGTCACCAGCCAGCCGGCGAACATGCCGAGCAGCAGGACGCCAAAAAAGATGATTACGCGCGCGGCCCATGGACGCACCGCGGAAGAGTCGAGCAGGCCGCCGAGGTGTGGCTCGAGTCCTGGCCCGAAGTGCCAGGCGCACCACAATGCCGCCACCCAGGTCACCAGCGAGAGCGCTTCGCGCATCAGGCCGCGAAACAGCCCGATGATCGCCGAGATCACGACGATACCGATCAACACGTAGTCAATTGTCGTCATGAGCCCTGGTAGCCGCTCGCGCCGCGTCTGCGCGCGCGGATTGTACAAGATGGAGGTGGGGCGCGGAAAAGCAACCCGGTCACGGATGGCTGACGACCGATCCGGGCTGGCCCGCCGTGGCAAGCCGCGTTGCGAGGATCTGCGCTTCGGCACGATCGGCAACCGGGCCGACACGCACGCGATACAGCTTCCGCCCGCTGCTCGTGGGTGCAATGAACGCGGGAAAGCCGCCCTTGCGCAGCCGTGCCACCAGACTGTCGGCATTGCTGCGGTTGGCGAAACTGCCGATCTGCACTGCAAACCCCGACTCGACTTCGGCGGTAGCGGCGGCGACCGGTGCAGGTTCGGGCGCAGGAGCCACGGCGGGCGCCGCGGGCGCAGGCTCCGCCACCAGCTCCTGCGCCGGCCTGGTCGCTGCCGGAGCGGGCTCGGGCGCCGGATCCGCCGCCGGTTCGCGCACCGGAGCCGGCGGCGAGGCCGGCGTCGACGCGGGCGCGCGGGCAGGCACCGCCGCCGGGTCGGTCAGGTCGATCGTGTAGGAGCGCAACGGCGGCCCCTCTGCAGTCGTATCCGTCGTCGCGGGCGCGGCCGGTTGCGGCGGCCCGCTGAGCAGCGCGGGCACGACGACGACCACGAAAATGACGAGGATCACGGCCCCCGTGAGCCGTTCCCTGAACTGCTTGTTCACGCCGAAATCAGTATAGCTGAAGCCACTCGAGCACCGGGCCGACGAGATGGAAGGAACCGAAGGCGACGATTCGATCGCCCGAGCGCGTCGCCGCGCGCGCCTGCGCACAGGCATCGGCCACCGACTCGCACTGCGCGAGCGGCGCACCGATGCCGAGTTCGCCGGCGACCTGCGCGGCGGTGAGCCCGCGCGGCGGCGGCAGCGAGGCGATCACCCACGCGTCGATATGCGGCGCGAGCACGCGCCCTATCGCCGCGACATCCTTGTCGTCGAGGAAGCCGGCAAGCGCAAGCGTACGTCCGCGCACCGCGCGCGCCGCGAGGTTGCGCGCGAGTTCCGCGGCCGCAGGCGCGTTGTGTGCGACATCGAGTATCCACTCGACCTCGCCCGGCACGACCTGGAAGCGACCGGGCAGGCGCGCCTGCTCGAGCCCGCGCGCGACCGCATGGGCCGATACGGGCAGCGGGCCGGCATCCAGCGCGGCGATCGCGGCGGCCGCATTCGCGAACTGCACCTCGCCGACGAGCGCGGGTATCGGCAGGTCGGCGAGCGTGCGGGCCCGTGACCGATAGGTCCAGCGTTCACCCGAGTGTTCCCAGTCGTAGTCGCGCCGCGCGACATGCGGGACGGCGCCGATGCGCTCGACCTCGGTGAAGACGCTCGCGGGAAGGTCGGCAGCGCCGATGATCGCGGGGCGACCGTGCCGGAAGATGCCGGCCTTCTCGCGCCCGACATCCTCGAGCGTGGGCCCGAGCCACTGGTGGTGATCGGATCCCACGGAGCACAGCACCGCCACATCGGCATCCACCAGGTTGGTGGCATCGAGGCGTCCGCCGAGGCCCACCTCGAGCAGCTGCGCATCGACGCCACGCCATCGGAACACCAGCAGCGCCGCGAGCGCACTGAACTCGAAAAAGGTCAGGGTCGTCGCGCCGCGCGCGGCCTCGATCGCCTCGAAGGCCTCGATGAGTTCCGCATCAGGCACCTCGGCGCCGCCGACACGGACCCGCTCGTTGTAGCGCACCAGGTGCGGGGACGTGAACACGCCGGTGGTGAACTGCGCGGCAGCCAGGATCGAATGGAGATACGCGATCGTCGAGCCCTTGCCGTTCGTGCCGCCGACGATCCAGGTCGGCGCATCGGGCCGCTCGACACCGAGCGCGCGCGCGATGCGCGCGACCCGCTCGAGCCCGAGATCGATGGCGCGCGGATGCACGCGCTGCTGCAGCTCGATCCACTCGGCGAGCGAGCGCATGGCCGGTGCGCGCCGGTCAGGCGACGGTCGCCGCCGCCGGCTTCTTCAGCAGCAGGCGCAGCACGGAGCCGAGGCGCTCACGCATGTCCCGACGGTCGATGATCATGTCGAGCGCGCCGTGTTCGAGCAGGAACTCGCTCCTCTGGAAGCCCTCGGGCAGGGTCTCCCGCACGGTCTGCTGGATGACACGCGGACCGGCGAAGCCGATCAGTGCCCGCGGCTCGGCGACGTTCAGGTCCCCCAGCATCGCCAGGCTCGCCGACACGCCACCCGTCGTCGGGTCGGTCATGACCGAGATGAATGGCAGGTGCTCGCGCGCGAGGCGCGCGAGCGCGGCACTGGTCTTGGCCATCTGCAGCAGCGAATAGAGTGCCTCCTGCATGCGCGCCCCGCCGCTTGCCGAAAAGCACACGAGCGCTGCGCGATGCTCGATGCAGTAGTCGACCGAACGCTTGAACCGCTCGCCGACCACCGAACCCATGGAGCCGCCAAGGAAGCGGAACTCGAAGGCGCAGGCCACCACGTCGATGCCGAGCAGCGTGCCGGCAAGCGCGACCAGCGCGTCGTTCTCGCCGGTGTTCTTCTGCGCCGAGGCGAGCCGGTCCTTGTAGCGCTTGCTGTCCTTGAACTTGAGCGGGTCCTGCGGCGTGATGTCGGCGCCGATCTCGACGACCTCGCCCTCGTCGAGGAACAGGGCCAGCCGCTCGCGCGCACCGATGCGCATGTGGTGGCTGCACTTCGGGCAGACATTGAGGTTGCGCTCGAGTTCGGCGCGGTACAGCACCGAATCGCAGGCCGGACACTTGATCCACAAGCCCTCGGGGACCGAGCGCGTGCGGCGTTCGGTCTTGATGCGCGAGGGCATGATTTTTTCGAACCAGGACATATCAGGGCGGCATCATAGCGGAAACCCCGTCCGGCAAGCCGAAGCTCGCGTCATAGCGCACGGCGGTGAAGTACAGGCCGCCGGCGGGCGCCGTGGCGGCATTGCGCCGGCGATCGCGGCCCGCGAGCACTTCGGCGGCGAACTCCGGTCCGGCGTCCCCACGCCCGATGGCGATCAGCAATCCCGCGATGTTGCGCACCATGTGGTGCAGGAAGGCGTTGGCGGTGACGTCGATCGTGATGCGCTCACCGCTGCGCTCGACCGCGATCGCGGTAATGCGGCGCATGGGTGTCTTCGACTGGCAATCGGCGGAGCGGAACGCGCTGAAATCGTGCTCACCGAGCAGGTGCGCGGCGGCGGCGCGCATCGAGGCGACATCGAGCGGCCGGTGCACCCAGGCGACGCGGCCCGCGGCGAGTGCGGGCCGCTGGCCGCGATTGACGATGACGTAGCGATAACTGCGCGACAGGGCGCTGTAGCGCGCGTGGAAGTGCGACGGCACCTCCTGCGCCCAGAGCAACGAAATGTCCTGCGGCAGCCTGGTATTGGCGCCGAGCACCCAGGCGCGCGGCGCGCGCGCCGCGGCAGTGTCGAAGTGAACCACCTGGCCGAGCGCGTGCACGCCCGTGTCGGTACGGCCCGCGCAGACGACCGCCACCGGCTCATCGGCCACGGCCGACAACGCCGCCTCGACCTGCTGCTGCACGGTACGCTGGCCCGCCTGCGCCTGCCAGCCACAGTAAGCGGTGCCGAGGTACTCGATCCCTACCGCGACACGCGGCATCAACCCGGCAGGGTGTCGATCAGGCGCTGCGCCTCCTGCTTCTGCGAGACCGAGCCCTCCTGCAGGACTTCCTTCAGGATGCTGCGGGCGCCGTCGGGATCACCCATGTCCATGTACGCACGGGCGAGATCGAGCTTGGTGCCGACCTCGCTCATCGTCACCGGCTCGAGATCCGGCAGCGCGAGGTCCTCGGGGCCGATCTTCTGCGTCGCCGCGAATGCCCCCTCGTTGTCGGCGGCCGCACTGCCGACGTCCAGATCGAGGCCGCTGCGCACCGAGGCGCCGAAGGCATCGGTCGCGCCAAAGTCGATGTCCACGTCCCCAGGCTTCAGCGCAGCGAGGCGCGAAGTCGCGCCGCGCGGGTCAATCTCCTCCGGGACCTCCTCCGGGACGTCGCTCAGCGCCTTCAGCGATGCCGTGGCATTGATGTCGGCGATGGCCGGATTGGTGCCGGTCTGGTCGGTGCTCCCGATCGTGTACCAGCTGCCGGTCGCCGACGCCTGGTCGGGATCGCCACCCGCCTGACGCTCGGCCTCTTCGATGATCTGGCGTGAACGGGCGTCGAGGCCGGCGACCATGGTCGGTGCATCACTCGCCGAATCGCCGCCGTCCGCTTCGAGCGCGCCAAGGTCGAGGCCGAGGTCGTCGATCGCAAGCTCCGCAGTCGGGTCCACACCGTTGCCCGGCTGGGGTATCGCCACCTCGAGCTTCTGGCGAATCGTGTGATCCTCGCCGGTGCGCAGCAAGGGCTGCTCGACGGTCGGGGCATCCATGGAGTCCGCCAGCAGCGCGGTGCGCTCCACGGTCTGCTCGCTCGGCATCTGCGCGGTCATCTCGCGAGTGGTCAGGCCGCTGTGGTCGGCGCCGCGCGACGGGTCGTCGAGCACGAAGTCGAGATCGCCGCCTGCCGTGTCGACCAGCTGACCCGCCTCGCCGGTGGGGTCCTTGTCGCCGAAGAGCGCTTCGCCCTCATCCGCTCCGAGCGCGGTATTGAAATCGAGATCCACACCGGCACGCGGCGCTTCGCCGCCCGGAGCGCCGAGCAGGTCGTAGTCGACGCGGTTCTGCCCACCCTCGAGGTCGAGGTCGATGCCACCGGCAATCGCTCCTCCCGCGGGCGAGGACTGCTGGAACAGCGCATCCTCGGGGGCAAGCTGCTTGCCCATGATGACGATCTTGTCCCACTCGCCTGCCGGCGCGTCGTCTCTCGAGGCGGCGAGTTCGCGCGCGGCCGCAAGGAACTGGTCCTTGTTGCCCCACACGAAGAACACTTCGAGAAGCTTCAGCTTGAGGTCACGGCGCTCCGGCTCGCGCGCGATCGCGATGCGCACGAGATCGGCCGCCTGGTCGTACAGGCCATAGGCCATGTGGAAATCGGCTTCGGCCAGCGGATCGCCCTGGTCGAGGTTGATCGCGGTCTCGCCGCTGATCGTCTGGTCGGCAGTCGTCGTGACGACCGCGGGGGGCTTGCGAAAGGTGCCCGATTCGTCGAGCCGCGGCCGCTCATGCGAACCCGATTCCTCGACGACGAATGCCTCTTCCTCGTCACCTCCGACCGGCTTGCGCAGGCGCGCCGTGTCCGTGAGGCCGGTGCGACGCTCGACGGCTTCCGCACCCGCCTCGGCAAGGCGCCCGAGTGAATTGTCGAACTCGTCCTCCTGCCCGGCTTTCCACTTGCGGTAACCGAACAGACCGAGCAGCAGCGCGAGCAGCAACGCCGGGATGTACCACCAGGCGCGCAGCGTATCGAGGATCGACGTGCCTTCCTCCGCCGGCGCCGGCGCGGCGGCCGGTGCAGGCAGCGTCTCCGGCTCCGCCTCGACGTCAGCCTCGACGGCGGCGGGTTCCGTGGCGGCCTCGCCCGGCGGCGGAAGCAGTTCCTCTGCCGGCACTTCGGCTTCGGGCGCGACTTCCGGCTCGGGCGCAACTTCCGGCTCGGGCGTGACCGCCGGGGCCGGCGGCGGCGCACCGGAGGCCGCCGCCAGGCGCGCCTGCAGGTCGGCCAGCTGGCTGTTGCGAATCTCGATCTGCCTGCGCGCTTCCTGCAGCTCGCTCTCGAGCTGGCGCACGCGCGCGCTCGCCTGCTCGAGCTCCGCACTCGCCGCGGCGCCGCTTCCCGAAGCGGTGCCCGCCTGCGACGGCGGCACGAGACGCAGGCGCTCCTCACCGACCGCCGCGCCGCTGCGCCCGCTCCACGCCGCATACTGGCGACGCACCTCGGCGGCGGCGTCGCTCGCACTGATCGCGGCCAGCGTCGCGGCATCGGGAACGCGCAGCACGGCACCCGCATGCAGGTCGCTCATGTTGTTGCCGAAGGCGCCGGGATTGCCCTGGTAGAGGCCCACCATCATGCGCTGGGTGTCCGCGCCTCCGGTGAGGCCCGCGGCAATGGAGGTGAGCGTGTCGCCGCGGCGCACGGTGTAGCTGCCATCGGCGCCGCCTGCGGCCACTGGCGCGCGCGAGGCGCTCGGCGCAGCCGCCCCGCTCGGTGTCGGCGCAGGCCGCGCGATCTCGCCCTGGCGCTGCGCCCCGACGGTCGGCGCCGCGACAGGCGCCGCCGCCTGCGCATCGCCCGGCGCAAAGATGGGCGGGTCGATGAGTACGGTGTATTCGCGCACCAGGCGCCCGCGCGCCCAGTTCACCTCGACCAGCATGGTGACGAACGGCTCGGTGACGGGGTCCTGCGAGCGCAGGCGCAGCAGCGTGCGCCCGTCGGCGCTGCGCACCTGGTCCACGGTGACGCCGGAGAGGAACGCCGGCCATTCCAGCGCGTAGCGCGCGAAGGTCTCCCGCGAGGCCAGCTGGGCCTTGAGCGTCGAGAGTTCCTCGGCGGTCGCCCCGACCAGCTCGATCTCGGCGTCGAGTGGCGAGTTCAGGCGCGAATTGAGGCGTATATCGCCCAGTCCCAGGGCGAGCGCCAACTGCGGCAAGAACAGCAGGGCAAGTGCCAGCACCCGCGATTTAACAATCATTCTGACTCCCCGTCCGGCTCGGCGCAGCGATTTTCACAATTAAAATCAGCAAGTTATGCCAGAAATCTCGGCTGCCACCCGCATGGCACCGCATTATGACTCATAAAAAGTCGCGCGCCAAAATCTCCGCAATCTGCACGCTGTTGGTGGCGGCGCCCTTGCGGACGTTATCGGCGACGATCCAGAGGTCGAGTCCCCGGTCGCACGAAATATCCTCGCGGATTCTGCCGACATAAACTGTGTCCTGGTTCGCTGCCTCGGTCACGGCCGTCGGATACCCGGCCGGTACGGGCTCATCGAGCACGGCCACCCCCGGCGCGCGCTCCAGCAATTCCCGCGCCTCCGTCGCCGACAGCTTGCGGCGTGTCTCGATGTGTACGGCCTCGGAATGGCCGTAGAAGACCGGCACGCGTACCGCCGTCGCATTCACGCGCACGGCGTCGTCGCCGAGGATCTTGCGGGTTTCCCACACCAGCTTCATTTCTTCGCGCGTGTAGCCATTGGCCTCGAAGCTGTCGATCTGCGGCACGCAGTTGAACGCGATCTGCTTCGCGATCACCGCCGCCTGTGCTTCGCGGCCCGACAGCAGCGCGGCACTTTGCGCGGCAAGTTCCTCCACGGCCTCCTTGCCTGCGCCGGACACCGACTGATAGGTCGCGACGTTGATGCGCTCGATCCCGGCGGCATCGTGCAGCGGCTTGAGCGCCACCACCATCTGGATGGTCGAGCAGTTCGGGTTCGCGATGATGCCGCGCGTCCTGTAGCGGGCGATGTCCTGCGGGTTGACCTCGGGCACGACCAGCGGGATGTCGTCCTCGTAACGGAACTCGGAAGTGTTGTCGATCACGATGCAGCCGGCTGCCCAGGCCTTCGGCGCATACTCGCGCGAGACCGAGCCGCCGGCCGAGAACAGGCCGATGTCGGCGCGCGAGAAGTCGAACTTCTCGAGCTCGAGCACCGGGTACTCCTTGCCGCGGAACTCGACCGACTTGCCGAGCGAACGGCTGCTCGCGAGCGGGTACAGCTCGCTGACGGGGAAATCGCGCTCTTCCAGGACCTTGATCATGGTGTCGCCGACGAGGCCCGTCGCGCCCACCACTGCCACACGAAATTTTCTGCTCATATTACCGGTGTCGTTGATACCACATCGCCATTCTGCCCGCGATGACGCAGGTAATGGTCCATCAGCACGATCGCCAGCATCGCCTCGGCGATCGGCGTCGCACGTAACCCGACGCACGGGTCGTGTCGACCCGTGGTCACGATCTCGACGGGCCGCCCCGCCAGATCGATCGTCTCGCCCGGCACCTGGATGCTCGAGGTCGGCTTGAGCGTCAGGTGCGCGACGATGTCCTGCCCGCTCGAGATGCCGCCGAGCACGCCGCCGGCATGGTTCGACTTGAAGCCCTGCGGCGTCAGCAGGTCGCGGTGCTCGCTGCCGCGCTGTGCCGCAGCCTGCGTGCCGGCGCCGATTTCGACGGCCTTGACGGCATTGATGCCCATCAGCGCGCCGGCGATGTCGGCGTCGAGCCGGTCGAACACCGGCTCGCCGAGACCCGGCGGCACGCCGCTCGCGACCACAGTGACGCGCGCACCGATCGAGTCGCCCTCCCGGCGCAGCGCCCAGACCAGCGCCTCGAGTTCGGCCACGCGCGCGGGGTCCGGGCAGAAGAACGGATTCCGGTACGCGAACGCCGGATCGACGGGGGCGAGTTCGAGCGCACCGATGCGGCTCAGGTAGCCGTGGATCCGTACGCCGAGGCGCACGGCGAGGTACTTGCGCGCGATCGCGCCGGCCGCGACGCGCATGACCGTCTCGCGCGCCGAGGAGCGCCCGCCGCCGCGGTAATCGCGCAGACCGTACTTCTGCTGGTAGGTGTAATCGGCGTGGCCGGGGCGGAAACGGTCCTTGATCTTCTCGTAGTCGCGCGAGCGCGCGTCGCTGTTCTCGATCAGCAGGCCGATCGGCGTGCCCGTCGTGCGCCCCTCGAAGACTCCCGAGAGAATGCGTACCTGGTCGTCTTCGCGTCGCTGGCTCGTGAACTGCGACGTACCGGTGCGGCGGCGGTCGATGTCGGGCTGCAGGTCGGCGGCCGACAGCTCGAGCCCCGGCGGGCAGCCGTCGACGATACAGCCGAGCGCCGGGCCGTGGCTTTCACCAAAGCTGGTCACCGTGAACAACTTGCCGAATGTGTTACCGGACATCGCGAACCTGTTCCGCCGTCAGCACGAACACTCCGCCGCCACCGCGCTCGAACTCGAGCCAGGTGAACGGCACGCGCGGATACCGCCTGCGCGCCAGGACCTCGGAATTACCCACCTCGACCACGAGTATGCCGCGGGGCCGCAGGTGCCGCCCGGCCTCCGCCAGGATCACTCGCAGGGAGTCGAGGCCGTCGTCACCGGACTCGAGCGCCGCGCGGGGTTCGTGCCAGTACTCGGGCGGCAGGGCCGCAAGCTCTTCGGCCCCGACATAGGGCGGGTTGGACACGATGATATCGTAGGTCCGCCCGCCCAGGGCCGCGAAATGGTCGGAACGCACGAGACGGACACGACGCCCCAGACGATGGCGCCGCACGTTGATGGCCGCGACCTCGAGCGCACTGGCGGAAATGTCGCTGGCATCGACCTTCGCGCGCGGGAATGCCTTGGCGCAGGCGATCGCGATGCAGCCCGAGCCGGTGCCGAGGTCGAGGATGTCGTGAACGCGACTTGCATCGATCCACGGCGCGAAGCGGCGCTCGATCAGTTCGGCAATCGGCGAGCGCGGGATCAGCACCCGCTCATCGACGTGGAAGGACAGGCCCGCGAACCAGGTCTGCTGCGTGAGGTATACGACCGGCATCCTCTCGCGGATGCGCCGCTCGAGCAGCGCGTCGATGTCCTGGCGTGCGCGCGCCGCCACGCGCCGGTCATAGTCGCGCGACCGCGGGGGCACGGGCAGCCCGAGCACGTGCCACACGATGGCGGCCGCGTCGTCGCGCGCATTGTCGGTGCCGTGGCCGTAATGCAGCTTCGCACGCGCGAGTCGCCGGGTGGCATTCGCGATCACCTGCCGTACGGTCGGGTTCGCGCGCCGAATGTGGGATAATCCTGTCATGTCCGCCCCGAAATCCTGGCTCTCCTGGTCGCTGCTCATCGTTGCCGCCGCGCTCACCGGCGCGTGGATCGCCCGCGCAACCCTGACGACGGAACCCGCACCCGAACTGCAATCGGGCACCTGGCTGCCCGATGCGCGCGACCTTGCCATGCCGACGCTCGTCGACAGCGGCGGCGCACCGTTCACGGCCGACTCGTTCGCGGGCCACGCCAGCCTGCTGTTCTTCGGCTTCACCCACTGCCCGGACGTGTGCCCGAACACGCTCGGGCTGCTGGCGCAGGTCATGCGCAGCACGCAGGCACCGGACCTCACCGTCTACCTCGTCTCGGTCGATCCGGAACGCGACACACCCGAAGTCCTGCGGGCCTATCTCGCGGGTTTCGATCCGCAGTTTATCGGTCTTACGGGTGACCCGCTCGATATCAAGGGCTTCGCGCGCACGGTCGGCACGGCCATGATCAAGGTCGACCTGCCCGGCGACACCTATACGATGGATCACTCGGCGACGCTCTACCTGCTCGACGACGCCGGGCGGCTGCGCGCCGTGTTCACGCCGCCTTTCAAGGCCGAGGAACTCGCCAGCGATCTCGCCGCCGCCGTGGCGGCGGTCCGTGGATGAGCGGCATACCCGGTCCCGGGGATCTGCGCGATCCCGGCGGGGCCCCGACTGACAGCCTCGGCGCGCGCGTGTTCGTCGGCATGCAGTACCTGCTGCCGCAACACGGCATCTCGCGCCTGGTGCACCGGATCGCACGGGTGCGCACCGCGTGGCTCAAGAACCTGCTGATCGATGCCTTCGTGCGCCAGTTCAGGCCCGATATGGCGGACGCCGTCGAAACCGACCCGCGCGCCTACCCGAGCTTCAATGCATTCTTCACCCGCGCGCTGCGCAGCGACAGCCGGCCGGTCGACGCCGACGAGACCGCCATCGTCTCGCCGGTCGATGGCACGGTGAGCGAATGCGGCCCGATCCGTGGCGATCGCCTGCTGCAGGCGAAGGGCCACGATTACACCCTCGACGCACTGCTCGCGGGAGACACGGCGCTCGCGAAGCGGTTCGAGGGCGGCCAGTTCGCGACGATCTACCTCGCGCCCTTCAACTATCACCGCATCCACATGCCGCTGCCCGGCGAACTCACGGCGACCGCCTATGTGCCGGGCTGGCTGTTCAGCGTCAATCGCGCCACGGCGGCGCATGTCGCCGGGCTGTTCGCACGCAATGAGCGCATCGTGTGCAGCTTCGAGTCACCCGCCACACCCTGGGCCCTGGTCCTCGTCGGCGCACTGAACGTCGGCAGCATGGAGACGGTGTGGCATGGCGAGGTCACGCCGCGCGCGCCGCGCACGCCCGCGAAGCTGCCGAACGACGCGAGCCGCGCGCCGCTCGCCCTGCCGAAGGGCGCCGAAATGGCCCGCTTCAACATGGGCTCCACGGTGATCCTGCTGCTGCCGGCCGGGCGCACACAGTGGACTGCAGGCCTCGAGGCCGGGCGTGTGGTACGGGTGGGTGAGCGCATCGGCACCCTCGTCCCGCCCCGCCTGCCCGCGCCCTGAGCGGCCATGGCCGCGGGTCCCGCCGATTTCGCGCCGACCGCCACGCTCGCACAGCTCGAACGCCGTGCTGCCGCGCTGGCGAGCGTGCGGGAATTCTTCGCGGTGCGCGCCGTCATGGAAGTCGATCCGCCGGCGCTGATCAACGCACCGGTGACCGACGTGAACCTGCATTCGGCACGCGTGCAGCTGCCGGGCCCGGACCCGGCGGCGACCTACGCCCTGCACACCTCGCCCGAGTACGCGATGAAGCGCCTGCTCGCGGCCGGCAGTGGCGACATCTACTTTCTCGGCCACGTGTTTCGCGGCGCCGAGCGCGGCCGGCTGCACAATCCCGAATTCACGCTCATCGAGTGGTATCGGCGCGGTTTCACGCTCGCGCAGCTGATGCAGGAAGTCGCGCAGCTCATCGAGCGGTTGTGCCGACGCCGGTTCGAAGCCGAGCACATCACTTATCGCGCAGCCTTCGAGCGGGAAGTCGGCTTCGACCCGCTGGCGGCGCCGGACGAGGTACTGCGCGACGCGGCGGCCCGACTGGGTCTGCCGGAGGCTGCGCTCGCCACCTGCACGCGCGATGAACTGCTCGACCTCATCATGGGTGCCGCGGTGGGACCGCGACTCGGCCGCGGCAGACTGACGTTCGTGCAGGGCTATCCGGCCTCGCAGGCGGCACTCGCGCGCCTCGATCCGCGCGATGCGCGCGTCGCCCTGCGCTTCGAGCTGTACTCCGAGGGCATGGAACTGGCGAACGGCTTCGACGAACTCGCCGATGCCGCGGAGCAACGCGCGCGCTTCGAGGCCGACCAGCGCGAGCGGCAACGACGCGGTCTGCCTATCGGGCCGCTCGACGAGCGCCTGCTTGCGGCGCTCGCCGCGGGCCTGCCGCCCTGCGCCGGGGTCGCGGTCGGCTTCGATCGGGTGCTGATGCTCGCCGAAGGGGCCGAACACATCGATGCGGTGCTGCCGTTTACACTGGAGTGCGCATGAGCTTCACGGGCGCGGATTACGACTTCACGGACAAGGCGCGCGGCTACCGGGAACTCGCGCGCGCGGTCACCGCGCTGCTCGCCCACGAGCGCGACTGGATCGCCAACACGGCGAACGCCACGGCGCTGCTGCATGATGCCCTGCCGGACCTCAACTGGGTGGGTGTCTATGTCCCCACCGCGGCTCGCACGGGCGTGCGCGAACTGATCGTGGGTCCCTTCCAGGGCAAGCCGGCCTGCGTGCGCATCGCAATGGGTCGCGGGGTGTGCGGCACGGCGGCCGAGCGCCGCGAGACGATCGTCGTCCCGGACGTGAATGCCTTTGACGGGCACATCGCCTGCGATACAGCGTCGCGATCGGAAATCGTCGTGCCGATGCTGCGCACGGATCGAGACGATGATGCCGGCCTCGTGGGCGTGCTCGACCTCGACAGCCCGCGCCTCGCGCGCTTCGATGAGCTCGACCGCGCGGGCCTCGAGCACATCGCGGCAATCATCGTCGCGGCGAGCGACTGGCCCTAGCGATCGCCGCTGCCGCCGGCCCGTGCGGGCGCGGACTCAGCCCTTGGCGCGCGAGATGTACTCGCCCGTGCGCGTATCGACGCGCAGGACTTCGCCTTCGTTGATGAACAGCGGCAC
>DAOQXO010000018.1:0-33151 GCA_035342635.1 Steroidobacteraceae bacterium | reverse complement strand
GCGCTCCGGAACGCCGATTCCAAGAACGAGCTCCGATTGCGCATCAAGCTCGAGAGCAAGCGCGAGAACAAGCTGCAGGCCGAACAGTCGAACTCACTGAGAATCATCGATGAATCCAAGGATGGGCGACTCTATTAATCCCGAAGACGTCCTGCTGCAGGCCGAAGAAGGCCAGCAGCAGCGTATCCGCGTCAAGGCGCTGCTGCGGCTCATGGCCGAGAAGCGTGCGTCGGACCTGTTCTTCACGTCGAACGCGCCGATCAAGATCAAGATCGAAGGGCAGATCTTCCCGATCAACAAGCAGATCCTGACGCCCGAGACCGTGCGCCAGTCGGCCTACGCGCTGATGACCCCCGAGCAGCTCGAATACTTCCACCGCGAGCTCGAGATCGACTTCGCGATTTCCGAGCCGGGCCTCGGGCGTTTTCGCGTCAACGTCTTCCACCAGCGCGGCTATCCCGCGATGGTCATGCGCTACATCACCGCCGACATGCCGAAGCTCGACACGCTCGGCCTGCCGGAGGTCTTCCGTGAGCTGATCATGCTCAAGCGCGGCCTGATCCTGCTGGTCGGCGCCACCGGCTCGGGCAAGTCGACGACGCTCGCGTCGATGATCAACTACCGCAATGAGCATTCCTCGGACCATATCGTCACGATCGAGGACCCGATCGAGTTCCTGCACACCAACAAGCGCTCGATCGTCAACCAGCGCGAAGTCGGGCTCGACACCAAGAGCTACGAGCGCGCCCTGCGCAGCGTGATGCGCGCTGCGCCCGACGTGATCCTGGTCGGCGAGATCCGCGACCGCGAGACGATGCAGGCCTGCATCAACCTCTCCGGCACCGGCCACCTGGTGCTTGCGACCCTGCACGCCAACAACTGCGCCGAGACGATGGACCGCATCATCAACATGTTCCCGCGCGACCAGCACAACCAGATCTTCCTCGACCTCTCGCAGTACCTGAAGGCGATCGCTGCCCAGCGGCTGGTGTTCGGCAAGGACGGCAAGCGCCTCGCCGCCGTCGAAGTGATGCTCAACACGCCGCACATCTCCGAGCTCGTCAAGAAGGGCGACGTGTCGGGCATCAAGGAGGCGATCGTGCAGAGCAGCGAGCGCGGCGTACAGAGCTTCGACACCGCGCTCTACGAGCTCGTCAGGCAGGGGCGCATCGAGCTCGAGGAAGCACTCAACAACGCCGACTCGCGCACCAATCTCGAGGCGAAGATCAACTTCGGCTGAGAGCGGGACGTCAGTCAGCCCGCGAATACGCTGTACGCGTCGAACACCGGCCCATCCACGCACACGCGCTTCATCGCCGGTCCGTCATCGGTGTCCACACGCACCGCGCAACCGGCGCAGCCGCCGACCGCGCAGGCCATGAATTCCTCGAGCGAGACCTGGCAGGGCAGTTCGTACTTGCGCGCGAGGCGCGCGGTCGCCTCGAGCATCAAGGTCGGGCCGCAGGCGAAGATCTCGATTTCGGCACGCCGCTCGCGCGCCAGCGTATGCAGCCAATCGTCGGCAAGCTGCGTGACCCAGCCGTCGTAACAGCCCGGGAAACCCGCCTTGCTCGCGAGCCGGCTCGCAACACCCATGGCATCTAGAGCGGGCATCGCGGCGATCACGCCGTGCGGGATCCCGGGCACCATGATCGTCGAGGGGCGCGTGTCGAACGGGAAGGGAATCTCGGAGCCCATGAGCACGAGGGGCTGCCACTGCGCATCGTCGCGCCCGGCGAGTTGCTCGGCGAGGAATATCATCGGCGGGATGCCGACGCCGCCGCCGATAAGAAGAGTAAGCGGGCGGGCCGGGTGTGGCTCGAAGCCGTGGCCGATCGGGCCGAGCATCGAGAGCGTCTCGCCCACCTTGCGCTCGGCGAGCGCGGCGAGCCCATCGCCGACCACCTTGAACAGCAGGTCGATCCAGCCCTTGTGCGGGTCGGCACGCATGATCGACAGCGGCCGGCGCATCGGTATGTCGGGATCGCAGCTGATGTGCACGAACGAGCCCGGGGTGGCGCGCGCGGCGCATCTCGGCGCTTCGAGCCGCAGGATGTACTGATCGCCGCTGAAGGACTGGCGCGCGAGCAGCCGCGCGTCCTCGAGGCAGATCGTGCCGCGATGCGCCTTGCCCACCGTGAGCGGCGCGCTCATGCCCTGCGCACCACGGTGGCGAGCACCGCCATGCGCACCGCGACGCCGTTGCGCACCTGGTCGCGGATGGCCGAGTTCGGTCCGTCGGCGACGTCGGGAGCGATCTCGACGCCGCGGTTCATCGGCTGCGGGTGCATCACGATCGCATCGGGCCGTGCGAGGCGCAGGCGCGCGCTCGTCAGGCCGAATTCGCTGAAATAGGCCGCGGCGTCGAGCTGCGCCTCATCCTGCATCCGCTCGCGCTGGATGCGCAGCGCCATCACGACGTCGGCACCGCGCAGTCCCGCTTCGATGTCGGTGTGGCGGCTGCAGCCGCCGAATTCGTCGTCGGCGGGCAGCAGCGCGGGCGGCGCGACGATGCGCACCTCGGCGGCACCGAGCGTCGTCAGCGCCTGGTACGCCGAGCGCGCGACGCGCGAGTGGCGCACGTCGCCGACGATCGCGACGGTGAGACCGTCGATGCGGCCCTTCCTCTGGCGGATGGTCAGCGCATCGAGCAGGCCCTGGGTGGGGTGCGAGACGCTGCCTTCGCCCGCCGACAGCACGCTGACATGGGGCGCGACGCTCGAGGCGACGAGGCGCGTCACCCCGGCCTCGGCGTCCCGGATCACGAATACGTCGACGTGCAGCGATTCGAGCGTGAAAATCGTGTCGAGCATGCTCTCGCCCTTGGCGCGCGAGGACAGTTGCACCTCGAGGTTCACGACCTCGGCGCCGAGGCGTTTGGCGGCGAGCTCGAACGAAACGCGCGTGCGGGTCGAGGGCTCGGTGAAGAGGTTGGCAACCGTGATGCCCGCGAGTTCGTCGCTGGTCGCGGGACGTGCACCGAGCGGGCGGACATACTGCTGCGCGCGATCGAGCAGCCGCTCGATTTCCCCGCGCGACAGGCTCTCGAGTGACAGCAGGTGGCGCAGTGAGCCATCCGCACGCGTCTGTCTCGTCATCGTTCCCCTTCCAGCCATCGCCTGAGAATCACCACCGCCGCCGCGCTGTCCACGTCCTCCTTGCGCAGCCGCCGCCGACGCTCACCGCTGGCGCGCTGCGCCTTCAGGTGGGAAGTGGCCTCGATGGAGGAGTAACGCTCGTCGACCTGTTCGACGGGCAGTCCGTAGCGCGCCGCAAGCTCCGCGGCGAACTGCCCCGCGAGCGTGGTCATTTCGCTGTCGTCACCAGCGGCATTATAAGGCTTGCCGACCACGAGTACGTGCGGCGCGCTGTCGCGAACCAGGCGATCGATCGCCGGCCAGTCGGGGCCCGAGCCATGCGCGGGCACGGTGGCGCGCGCGGCGGCGCTGCGGGTCAGCGTGTCGCCGACCGCGACGCCGATGCGCCGCAGGCCGAAATCGAAGGCGAGTGCGACGCGTACCGCGTCAGGCGTGCCCGGCAAAGGGGGTCATCTTCTCGAGGTCGACGCCGAGCCGCCGCCACACCGCGGGCCAGCGCTCCTCGTAGGGCAGTTCGAACACGATGTTCTCGTCGGCCGGGATCGACAGCCACGCGTTGTCGAGCATCTCGCGCTCGAGCTGGCCCGATTCCCAGCCGGCGTAGCCGAGCGCGATGAACGCGTCGCCCGGGCCCTGGCCGTTTGCCATCGCGGCGAGCACGTCGCGCGAGGTGGTGACCTGGATCAGTTCGGAGACCTGGTGGCTCGAGTCCCAGTGGCCGCCCGGCCGGTGCAGCACGAAGCCCCGGTCGGTGTGCACCGGACCGCCGCGCAGTACCGGCTGCTCGCCGATGCTTTCATCGAGCGGATCGAGCTTCATCTGCGAGAGCACGTCGGCGAGCTTCATCGGCAGCGGCTTGTTGACGACGATGCCGAGTGCGCCGCGGTCGACGCAGTGCTCACAGATCAGCGTGACGGTCTGTGCGAAGTTCGGGTCCGCCAGCGAGGGCATCGCGACCAGCAGCTGATTGGTGAGTGTCGATGCGCCCATGCAGTCAAGTATGGGCACTCGCGCGGCGTCGCGCTAGCGGGAATCGGCAGGTGCCGTCACGGTTCCACTCGTCGTGCCGCTCGCGGCGAACTCCCAGGCGTAAGCGAAACGCAACACGCGATAGTTCGCCGCGAGTTCGCGCGGGAATGGCTCGAACGGGCTCGCCAGGCGCAGGATCGAAATCGCCGCCGCGTCGAGCTCGGGCGAGCCGCTCGAGCGCTGGATCACCGCCGAGGCGAGTTGGCCGTTCGAGTCGATCGCGACCTCGAGCACCGGACTCGCCGCGCCCGGCGCCTGACGCGCCGCGGCCGGGAAATTGAGCGTGCCGAGGCGCTCGACCTTGCGCCGCCACGCATCGAGATACGGCGCGAGGCTCGACTCACGCGTGTCCGGCGTGATCCACAGCTCCTTGCGTTCCTTGCCCGCGAGCTCGCTCGTCTCGAGATCTTCGCCGGCGATGGCGTCGGGCAGCGCGACGTCGGGCAGGGCGGGCGGCCGCCGCTCCTCGCGCGGCGTGTCGAGGGTACCGATCCAGGTCATCGTGCTGCGCTGCACGTTGGCGGTCAGTACGCGCTCGTTCGCGTCCGCGCCGGTCACATCGACGGGCTCGGGCGGCTGCGCGCTGCCCATACGGGCCTGACTGCGCGGTGTGCGCACGGCGGCTCCCGCCCCGGAACCGAGCTGGGTGCGCTGCGCGAGGTAGCTCGCGTCGTCGTTGCGGTCAGCCGCGGGCACTTCGTCGGCGACGAGCAGCACCTGCAGGCCAGGCGCCGCGCTATTGCCACCCGGCGCGCCGAAGGTCACCCCGAGGATCACGATGCCGTGCAGCAGCGCGGCGAAAAAGCCCATCGTCACCAGCCGGTCCCGGACCGGGGCGATACCTTCCTTCACTGCCAGGGCTGCCGACGCCACGTGGAAATTATAGACGCCGCTCGATCGCGTCGATGAGAACTCCGCCGATGTTCAGGCCGAACTGCTGGTCGAGCTCGCGGATGCCGGTGGGGCTCGTCACGTTGATTTCGGTGACGAAGCCGCCGATCACATCGAGGCCGACGAACAGCATGCCGTCGGCAGCAAGCTTCGGGCCGATCTCGGCGGCGAGCCAGCGGTCGCGGTCGTTGAGTGGCCGCCCCCGGCCCTTCGCCCCGGCGGCGAGGTTGCCGCGATGGTCGGTGGCGCCCGGAATGCGCGCGAGCGCGTAGGGGATCGGCTCGCCGTCGACCAGCAGCACGCGCGAGTCGCCCGTTGCGGCGATTTCGGGCAGGTAGCGCTGGACGATCGCGAACCGCTGGCCATAGTCGGTGAGCGTCTCGAAGACGACGTTCGCGTTCTTGTCGCCGGCCTCGAGCACAAAGATCGAGCGCCCGCCCATGCCGTGCAGGGGTTTGGCGACGATCTTTCCCTGGCTGGCGAGGAAGCCCGTCATCTCGCCCATGTCGCGCGTAATGAGCGTTGGCGCACAGCACTGCGGGAACCACGCCGTGTACACCTTCTCATTCATGTCGCGCAGGCCGCGGGGCCGGTTGACGACCAGCGCGCCGGCCAGTTCGGCGCGCTCGAGGATGTACGAGGTGTAGATGTATTCGGTGTCGAAGGGAGGGTCCTTGCGCATCAGGATGCAATCGAGCTCGCCGAGCGCCAGGTCGTGCGGCTCACCGAGTGTGAACCAGGTCACAGGATCGGCACGCACGGTCAGCGGCCGTGCGCGGCCCCACGCGACGCCGTCCCGCAGTGAGAGATCATGCTGCTCCAGGTACCACAGGTCCCAGTTGCGGGCCCCGGCGGCCAGCAGCATGGCCAGGGTGGAGTCTTTGGCGTACTTGATGTCGGCGATGGGGTCCATCACCACGGCCAGTCGTCGGCGTAGGGTCATCCAGGGCTCCTCGGGTCCCGCCGTTTGCCGGAAACGTGACGCGGCCGGCATGGCAGGGGGTATACCGATATGTTAAAACGCGCGGCAGCTTGCTTGTCGATTCTGCGCGAAAACGCGCGGGGAGTAGTGTTCAAGTGAATGGCGCCAACTCGAAGCTCGGGGGTCTCAAGGTCCTCGTCATCGATGACAGCAAGACCATCCGTCGCACGGCCGAGACGCTGCTGACGAAGGAAGGTTGCGAGGTCTTCACCGCCATCGACGGGTTCGATGCGCTCGCCAAGATCGCCGACCACCAGCCCGACATCGTGTTCGTCGACATCATGATGCCGCGGCTCGACGGCTACCAGACCTGCTCGCTGATCAAGCACAACAAGGTCTACAAATCCATTCCGGTGATCATGCTGTCCTCGAAGGATGGCCTGTTCGACCGCGCCCGGGGCCGCATCGTCGGCTCCGAGCACTATCTCACCAAGCCTTTCACGAAGGACGAGCTGCTTGCGGCGATCGAGTCGCATGTCGGGAGATGATGGCGATGGCGCTCATACTGATCGTCGACGATTCACCCACTGAAGTGCACGTCTTCAAGAACGCGCTCGAGCGGCACGGTTTCAAGACCGCGACCGCCACCGACGGCGCCGAGGGCGTGCGCATGGCCAGGGAGATCCACCCCGATCTGATCTTCATGGACATCGTGATGCCCAACATGAACGGCTACCAGGCGACCCGTGCGCTGTCGAACGACCCGCACACCCGCGCGATCCCGATCGTCATGGTGACCTCGAAGGGCCAGGAAACCGACAAGATCTGGGGGCTGCGGCAGGGCGCGGTCGACTACATGGTCAAGCCTGTGTCGCCCGATCAGCTCGTTGCCAAGGCGCAGGCGACTCTTGCCGCCTGACATGAGCGAAGCCGTCCCACTCAGGAGCCTGCGCGACCGGCCCTACGAGTTGCTTTCGGAACTCGACCGGCGCGGGCGGGCGGTATCGGCCCAGGTGGCGCAGGAGGGCTCGGCCGGCCGCGAGTGGGTCGGGGTGGCGCTGCGCATGGCCGGCGAGCTGTTCCTGGTCGCCCGCGAGGAAACTCGCGAGGTGCTCGGCGTGCCGGGCTCGCTGACCCGCGTGCCGGGCGCGAAGAGCTGGGTCAGGGGCCTCGCCAACGTGCGCGGACAGCTGCTGCCGGTGCTCGACCTGCGCCAGTTCCTCGGCAGCGGCGTGACGCCGGTGACCCGCAACGCGCGCGTCGTCGTCGCGCACCACCGCGAGATACCCGCGGGGCTGCTGGTTGATGAAGTGCTTGGCTTCCGGCGCTTCGCCGAAGCGGAGTTCTCCGGGGACGTGCCGCCGACGATCGTGCGCTGCGAGCGCTATCTCGCCGGCACCTTCAGGCGCGGCCAGGAGCAATGGCCGGTCCTCAGCCTGCGCACTCTGATCGAGAGCCAGGCGTTTCTCGAAGCAGCGGCCTGACAAGAAACGACAATGACCACGCACGACGACCAGTCACTGATCCGCACCACCAGCAGCCTCGGCCGCTATGTGACCGTCGCGGTGGCGCTTGCGCTGCTGGCCGTTGCCAGCTTCTGGTTCCTGGGGCGCACCAGTTCACCTGCGGGCGTCGCCGCCACCGCGCTGCAGAGCATCGCGCTCGATGCGGGCGTGGCCGCGCGAGGTGATGCCGCGGCGCTGCGCGCCGTGGCCGACAATCTCGCCGAGCTGGCGTCGCTCGCGAAGCGCTCGCCGCAGTCCTCCTGGGTACGTGACCGGCGCTGGGCCACGTTGCAGTCGGATGGCGCCGCGCTCGCGCAGGCGACCCCGGCACTCACGGCGGCGGCGGCGGCCGCGGACGCGGTGGGCAACTCCGCGCCCGCGATGGCCACCGAAATGGCGGCCATGCAGACCGCCGTGCCGGGTGCGGCGGCAAGTTCCGCAATCGGCCGGCCGCTCGATCTGTACGCGACCGCGCTCGCGCGCATCGAACTCGATGTCGGCCGCCTCGCCACGGGCAGCGGTGCGCAGGCCGAGATCGCCGCGCGCCTGGCCGAGAACACCGATTACGTCGGTCGGGTCATCAAAGGGCTGAACGGTGCCGATGCGAGCCTCGGCCTGCCACGCGCCGCAGGTGCTGACGCCACGCGCCGCGCCGCGGCGCTCGGCGAAGAGTTCGAGGCGCTGAATACGGCCGTGGGCACGGTCGTCAATGCCGCCTCGACACTCGCGGCCGGCAAGGCCACCGCGGAACGCATGGCGAGCAGTGCGCGCGCGCTCGCCAATCTTGCGGTTACCGGCGCAGGCAGCAGCGGGCCCGCGTGGCTCGCCTGGGTGCCGGTGGGGCTGGGCCTGGCCGCGATCCTGCCGCTGCTGCTGCTGCTGCAGAAGTTCGTCGCCCTGCGCAAGGGCGTGGAGCGCCAGCGCGCACTCGTCGATACCCAGTCCCGGGACAACGATCGCAACCAGCAGGCGATCCTGCGTCTGCTCGATGAACTCTCGAGCCTCGCCGATGGCGACCTCACCGTACAGGCGACCGTCACCGAAGACATCACCGGCGCCATCGCCGACTCGATCAATTACGCGATCGAGGCATTGCGCGGCCTCGTGACCACGATCAACCAGTCCTCCGTCCAGCTCGACAGTGCGGCGCGCCAGACCCAGGCGCTTTCGCAGCACCTGGCCAAGGCGAGCGTCGCGCAGTCGAAGCAGGTGGCCTCGGCATCCGAGTCCGCCGGTGCCATGGCCGCGAATACCGAGGAGATCTCCGGCAACGCCGAGCGCGCATCCGACGTCGCGCGCCACTCGGTCGATGTGGCGCACAAGGGCGGCGAAGCCGTGCGGCGCACGATCGACGGCATGAACGCGATCCGCGAGACGATCCAGGAGACGAGCAAGCGCATCAAGCGCCTGGGCGAGAGCTCGCAGGAGATCGGCAGCATCGTCGAGCTGATCAACGACATCGCCGAGCAGACCAACATCCTCGCGTTGAACGCCTCGATCCAGGCGTCGATGGCGGGTGAGGCCGGCCGCGGATTCGCGGTGGTCGCCGACGAAGTGCAGCGGCTCGCCGAGCGCTCCGCGCTCGCCACCAAGCAGATCGAAGTGCTGGTGCGCACGATCCAGACCGACACCAACGAAGCCGTGGTCTCGATGGAGCGCAGCACGACCGATGTGGTCGGCGGCGCGCTGCTCGCCGAGAATGCCGGCGCCGCGCTCGAGGAGATCGAGCAGGTGTCGAACCAGATCGCGAGCCTGGTACAGAATATTTCGAGCAGCTCGCGCGAACAGGCGAGTTCGGCGCAGAGCATCGCGCGCAACCTGCAGGTGCTGCGCGAGATCAGTGCGCAGACCGCCGAATCGACCAGCGCCAACTCGGTCGCCATCGCGAAGCTGGCCGAGCTCTCGGCCGGCATGCGCAAGGCCGCCGCGGGCTTCCGGTTGCCGGGGGCGCCCGACCCGGGTCTCACGATGCGCGGCCTGAAGCGTCCGGAAGTTCCCGCGGAACTTGCGCGCCGGGTCAAGGCGAGCTGAGCCCATGTCGGAGATTGCCACCCAGACCCTTGAACTGGTCGGCCGCGAGATCAATGCCACGCTCGGCGAGGCGCGCGCGTCCGTCGAAGGCTTTGTCGAGCAGCCGGACAATGTCGCGCTGCTCGAGCGTGTCGCCGGCGATCTGCACCAGGTGCAGGGCGTGCTGCGCGTACTCGAAATCTACGGCGCGGCGCTGCTCGCCGAGGAGATGGAGCAGGTCACGCGCTATCTCATCGCGACTTCCGCCGAGCGCAAGAACCAGGCTGAATCCCTCGACGCGCTGCTGCGCGCCATGGTGCAGCTGCCCGGTTACCTCGAGCGCGTGATCGCCGGCGGGCGCGACCTCGCGCTCGTGCTGCTGCCGCTGCTGAACGATCTGCGCGCCGTGCGCGGCAGCCCGCTGCTGTCGGAAGGCACGCTGCTGCTGCTCAACCTGAAGTCCGATCGGCAGGCGACGCCGGTTGCGCCGAGCCCGGGCGAGCAGCCGCTTACCATCGAGCAATGGGCGCGGCGCCTGCGCGCGCGCTTCCAGGTCGGCCTGATCGGCTGGATTCGCGGCGAGCGCATCGACCAGAATCTCGAGATCCTCGCCGCCGTCGCCCACAAGATCGAACAGGTGGCCACGCGCCAGCCGGTGTTCCAGCTCTGGTGGGTGACCGGTGCGCTGATCGAGGCGCTGCGCGAGCGCGGTGTCGAGGGCGGCGTATCGATCAAGCGCCTGCTGGGCCTTGCCGACCGTGAGATCAAGCGCCTCTATGAAGAAGGCGAGGCGCGCTACTGCCAGAGCCCGCCGGTCGAGCTGCTGAACAACATCCTCTATTACATCGCGCGTGCCGAATCGTCGGGCCCGAAGGTCTCGGCCGTGCGCGCGTCTTTCCGTCTGGGCGACCTGCTGCCGGTCGACGAGGCCGTCGAGCAGGAACGCGAGAGCCTGTCCGCGCCCAGCGTGAAGCTGATGCGCACGGTGGGCGCGGCGATCCGCGAAGACCTTGCCAAGGTCAAGGACGTGCTCGACATCTTCGTGCGCCGCGGCGGCGGCCAGGCCGCGGAACTCGCGCCGCAGGTGGAACTGCTGCGCAAGATCGGCGATACGCTCGGCGTGCTGGGCCTCGGCGAGCTGCGCACGCGTGTGCAGGGCGAGATCGGCCGGCTCGAGGCGATCGTGTCCGGCCAGGCGCAGGTCGATGACGGCACGCTGCTCGAGATCGCCGCTACGCTGATCGGTATCGAGGATCACCTCGACGACCAACTCGTCGGCATGATCGTGCCCAAGGCCCGCGATGCGTCCCAGGGCGCCGACGACCAGGATTTCCACCAGGTGCAGGCCGCCGTGCTGCGCGAGTGCATGCTGAACCTCGCGCGCGTCAAGGAAGCGGTCGCGCAGAGCGTGGGCGGCACCCTCGGTACGGCCGGCCTCGACAGCTGGAGCGAGCTGATGCGCGGCATCAAGGCCGGCCTCGTCATGCTCGGCAAGATGCGCGCGGTCGAGATCGTCGACGGCATCGGGAACCACCTGCAGCGCGTGATGCGCCCCGGCGTGCCGGCACTGCCTTCGCACCTGCTCGACCGGCTCGCCGATGCGATCGTGAGCGTCGAGTACTACATGGAAACGCTGCAGGCCCGCCGCAGCGAGCCGTTCTACATGCTCGATAACGCGCAGGCCTGTCTCGACGCGCTGGCGGCGGAGCCGGAACCGGCGGTCCCCACCGTGCCGCCGCTCGGCGAAACCACTTTTGCGCGCACGCTGCGTATCGCACCTCCCACCACGGCGAGCGGCGCCTATCGCGTCGTGCATGGCACCGACGGCGGAGATTTCGATGCGACCGATGCACCGGCCGCCAGCCCGCCGACGCTCGCGCCGGTGCCCGTCACGCCGCCGACCTCGGCGCTCGCCGATCCGGAGCTCGTCGGCCTCTTCATCGAGGAAGCCGGGGAAGAGGTCGCACGCATCCAGCGTGAGTTCCCGCGCTGGGAGGAAAATCCGCTCGAGGATGGTGCACTGTCGATCGTGCGCCGCTCGTTCCACACGCTCAAGGGCAGCGGCCGCATGGTCGGCGCGCGCGAGATGGCCGAGTTCGCCTGGGCGATCGAGAATCTGCTCAACCGCCTCATCGACAGGACGCTGGGCCGCTCGCCGGAGATCCTCGCCACCCTGCGCGACGGCGTGCGGGCGCTGCCGCAGTTGCTGGTCGCGCTTGAGAGCGGCTCGGCCTGCGCACTCGACACGGCGCCGATCATTGCGCGCGCCCACGCCCTGGCGGCACACCAGGACACGGACGCCGCGCGCGGCGAGGGCGGCGAGACGACTTCCGCCGTGCAGGTGCCGGAGACCGCACTCAAGGCCGCCGCGCCGGTACCCGACGCCGATCCCGGACTGCAGGAGATCTTCACCCGCGAGACCGCAGCCCACATCGCCACGGTGCGGTCTTTTCTCGGCGAGGAGTCACATCGACCCGAACCGCACGTCCTGACCGAAGACGTATACCGTGCCTGCCATACGCTGAGCGGCAGCTCGAAGGCGGCCGTCGCGCGCCACGGTATCCGTCTCGCCGGACCGCTCGATCACTGGATGCGCAAGTCCTTCGACAGCGGTGTGGGCCTCACGTCCGCGGACCTCGCGCTGGTCGGCGACTGCATGCAGGAAATGGAGCGGGTGGCGGGCCATCTCGACGAGGGGACGGGCTTCTTCCAGACGCACGATCAGCTGCGCGCGCGCATCGCGCGCGCCGAGACGGATCTCGACAAACGCATTGCCGAGGCGGCCGAGGCCGCCGAGGCGGAACAGGCGGCGAGCCTGCCACCGCAGGCGCCGCCGGTGTCCGCGCAGCCGCCGGGACCTCCCGAGCCGGCCGTGTCGGCCGACTACGATCCCGAGATCGCGGGCATCTTTGCCGAAGAGGCGGGTGAGCTGATCGAGAGCGCCGAGCGTGCGCTGCAGTCCTGGGGTGCGGATCGCGCGAGCGGCGCGCATCTCGATGCCCTGAAGCGGCCGCTGCACACTCTGAAGGGTGGCGCGCGCATGGCGGGCGTCATCGCGATGGGCGATCTCGCCCACGAGATGGAAACCCTCGTCAACCAGATGGAGTCGGGCACGGTGCGGGCCGACGAATCGGCCCAGGCCGTGCTGGTCGCGAGCCTCGACGAGATCGCGCATATGCGCGACGCGATCATCGCCGGTCGCGGCGTCGCACGGGCCGATGCGCTGATCGCACGCATTCACGCACTCGATCCGTCGCGAGCGGCCGCCGCGCCTGCAGCACCCGCTGCTGCGCCGGCTGCCGCAGCGGCGGCTGTGCCGGCCGTTGCCGCAGCACCCGAGCCGGAGCCGCGGGCCGAGCCCGAAGAAATCGAAATCGAACTGCCCTCGTCGCTCGAGGGCGATGCGGGCATCGAAACCCCGGTGGACCTGTCGCCGCCGGCCATGCCGATCGAGCCGCCGGCACCCATCGCACCCGTGGCGCTCGCTGCCCCGGCAGCGGTGGCCGCGCCTGCCGCGCCGACCGCACCGGTCGTGATGACTCCAGCCATCGCGCCGCCGCCGACATTCGGGCCGCCCACTGCGGCGGGAAACGGTGAGCCGCTCGCGCCGCCCGCGCCGGTGCCGCCCGGACGCGAACCTGCTGCGCGCGGCGAGCGCCAGGAAATGGCGCGCGTCGATGCCGACCTGCTCGACAGGCTGCTCAATTACTCGGGCGAAGTCAGCATCGGCCGCGCGCGTCTCGAACAGCAGATCGCCTCGATCGATTTCAACCTCGCCGAGCTGTCGCGCACCGTCACGCGCCTGAAGGAGCAGCTGCGCAAGCTCGAGATCGAGACCGAATCGCAGATCCTGCACACGCACGAGGACGAGGCCGGTCATCGCGCCGAGTTCGATCCGCTCGAACTCGATCGCTATTCGACGATCCAGCAATACTCGCGCGGCCTCGCCGAGACCGCGAGCGACGTGGCGAGCATCCAGCAGCTGCTCGAATCGCTCACCCAGGACACGCAGAATCTGCTGCAGCACCAGGCGCGCACGATCACCGAGCTGCAGAATGGGCTGATGCGCACCCGCATGGTGCCGTTCGAGCGACACGTGCAGCGCCTCGCGCGCATCGTGCGCCAGGCGGCCTTCGACACGCGCAAGCGCGCCGAGCTGTTGGTCGAGGGTGCCGCCGGCGAACTCGACCGGCAGGTGCTCGAGCGCATGCTGCCGGCCTTCGAGCACATCCTGCGCAACTGCGTGGCGCACGGCATCGAATCGCCCGACGAGCGCGAGGCGCGCTCCAAGCCTGCGACCGGTCGCATTACGCTGGCGCTGCGCCGCGAAGGTGCCGAAGTCATCGTGCAGGTGAGCGACGACGGCGCCGGCATGAATCTCAAGGCGATCCGCGAGAAGGGCCAGGCGCTCGGCCTGATCCGCCCCGGGCAGGTGCTGTCCGATGAGGACGTCATGCAGCTCGTGCTCGAGCCGGGCTTCTCCACGGCGGGCAAGGTCACGCAGAGCGCCGGCCGCGGCGTCGGCATGGATGTCGTCGCCGACACCGTCAAGAAGCTCGGCGGCGCGCTGCACATGGAGACGAAGGAGGGCGAGGGCACTTCGTTCACGATCCGCCTGCCGTTCACGCTCGCGATCAGCCATGCGCTCGTGGTTCGCGCCGGCGACGAGTTCTACGCGCTGCCGCTCACGACCGTCGAAGGCGTGGTGCGCCTGACGAAGGATGAAGTGACCGCGCACCTCGGGCCCGAGGCGCCGCAGTTCGAGCACAACGGCCAGCGCTTCCGCTTCCAGCACCTCGCGCAGTACGTGGGCCTCGAGCCCTCGGTGCTGCCGGAGCAGGACGTGACGATTCCGGTGATCCTCGTGCGCGCCGGCGAACACTCGACCGGTCTCGTGACCGACGAACTGGTCGGCAGCCGGGAGATCGTCGTCAAGTCCGTGGGCCCGCAGATTTCGGCGATCCGCGGCATTTCGGGCGCCACGATCCTCGGCGACGGGCGCATCGTCGTGATTCTCGACATCAATGCGCTGGTGCGCGCCGAATGGCGCGGACGCAGCGAGCCGGTCGTGCCGCGCGACCGCAGCGACAAGCGCACGCTGGCGCTGGTGGTCGACGACTCGATCACTGTGCGGCGTGTCACCCAGCGCCTGCTCGAGCGCAACGGCATGCGCGTGCTGACCGCGCGCGACGGCGTCGATGCGATCGAGGTGTTGCAGGAGAACCAGCCCGACATCATCCTGCTCGACATCGAGATGCCCCGCATGGACGGCTACGAGGTCGCCGCGCACGTGCGCGCCGACGAGCGTCTGAAGGAGATCCCGATCATCATGATCACCTCGCGTGTCGGCGAGAAGCACCGTGCGCGCGCGATCGAGATCGGCGTCGACGACTACCTTGGCAAGCCCTATCAGGAAGCGCAGCTGCTCGAGGCGATCGAGCCGCTCGTCTCGCGCCGCCGGGAGCCGGAGCGGGCGTCGGGCTCCGGCAGGGGGCACTGAACCATGGCCGAGCGCGTCAGCGAGATCTACAGCCTGCTCATTCCGCTCGTCGACGGGCGCCTGATCGTGCCGCGCGCCTGCGTGGCCGAAGTGGTGGGCTTTCAGCCGCCGGCGGAAATGACCGGCGCGCCGCCGTGGTATCTCGGCACCGTGCCCTGGAACGGCCGCACCGTGCCGCTCATCTGTTTCGAGGGCACCTGTGGGCAGGGTATTCCGCCCGCCACGGGCCGCAGCCGCATCGTGGTGTTCCACTGCCTCGGCTCCCGCGTCGAGGGCGGCTACTTCGGACTGGTTTCGCAGGGCTTCCCGCAACTCGTGCGGGTGAGCTCCGATGTCGTGCGGCCCGACAACACCCGCTCGTTCCCGGAACGCCACCCGGTGATCTGCCAGGTGCGCATGGTCAACGAAGCGCCGCTCGTCCCCGACATCGAGATGCTCGAGGAAATGATCGCCGACGAGACCTCCGTCGCGGCCTGAACGGTGCCGCGTCTGCGCTTGTCCGGTTATTGACGGCGCGGTGCGCCTGAACGACCGCGCAACGGCAAACCCAATTCACCCGAGCTCGCGATCGAGCGCCTTGATGCGCTCGAGGATGTCGCCGAAGCGGCGCCCGAGCGTGGTCAGCCGGTATTCGACGTGCGGCGGCACCTCGGCGAAGACCTGGCGCTCGATCAGGCCGAAGCGCAGCAGCTTGCGCAGCCGCTCATTGAGTACCTTCGCGGTGAGGCCCGGGACCTGGCGCTGCATCGCGCCGGGGCGCGCCACTCCCTGGCCCACGAGATCGAGCACCACCAGCGACCATTTGCAGCCGACGATGTCCTCGACCATGCGGGCGGCGCGCGGCGGGCCCGCGACGGATTTTCTTTTCCTGAGCGTAACCATCAATTTGCACCGGAAAGTAAGCAAGGCACCGTTGCGTGCGGACTTACACGCGGGCGGGCGCGTGCCTAAATTGTCGCGTACCGGGCCCTCGAGGCCAAATCGCAGGAGACCATACAGATGAATGTACGCCACCTCGCGGCCGCGGCCGCCCTTGCCGGAGTCATCGCCGCCGGCGCCGTCGTCGGTGCCGAGGACGATGCGGTGCCTTATCCGGACGGCTATCGTGCCTGGCAGCACGTGAAGAGCATGGTGATCGGCGAGGGTCATCCGCTGTACGGCTCGTTCGGCGGTATCCATCATCTCTATGCCAACGAGCGGGCGATCGCCGGCTACACCGGCGGGCACTTTCCCGACGGCGCTGTGATCGTGTTCGATCTGCTCGAAGCGGTTGCCGCCGATGGGGCGATCACCGAAGGTCAGCGCAAGGTCGTCGGCGTGATGCACCGGGACGCGAAGAAGTACGCGGCCACGGGCGGCTGGGGCTTCGAAGGATTCGCGGGCGACAGCCGTTCCGAACGCGTGGTCGGCGCGGGCAATGGCGCGGGCTGCTTCGGCTGCCACGCTCCGCAGAAGTCGCAGGAGTTCGTGTTCAGCAGCTATCGGCCCTGATCACGACCTCCGAGGTCGCCGGCCCTCGCCTGCAGCACCGCCAGGGCGGCGATCGCCGCGGTCTCCGTGCGCAGCACACGCGGACCGAAGCGCGCCGCGCGCCAGCCCTGGCGTGCTGCCGTGACGATCTCGTCGTCCTCGAGCCCGCCTTCGGGCCCGATCAGCAGCGCGAGCGGCGCGGCGGTCAGTTCCATGGCACCGAGGTCCTGTTCCGCCGACGGCGCGAGCAGCAGGCGCTGGCCGATGTCGGCGGCGAGCGCGAGTGCGGCAGCGAACGCCATCGGCGCGAGGATCTCCGGCACGCGGTTGCGCCCGCACTGCTCGCATGCGCTGACCGCCACGGCCTGCCAGTGTGCGAGCTTGCGGTCGGCGCGCTCGCCATCCGCCACGCGCATGACGCTGCGCCCGAGCGCCACCGGCACGATGCGCGCGATGCCGAGTTCGGTCGCCTTCTGCACGACCAGGTCCATTTTCTCGCCGCGCGCGAGCCCCTGCAGCAACGTGATCGCGAGCGGAGATTCGCGCTCGATTCCGCGGTGATCGCCGGTCGCGACGACCGCGGCACCCTTGCCGGCGCCCACGAGGCGCGCGGGATACTCGCCGCCGCGCCCGTCGAACAGCACCAGCGGGTCGCCGGCGTGCAGCCGCAGGACTCGCAGCACGTGGTCGCTGGCACTGCGCGACAGCGTGTGCTCGCGATTCGCCGCGAGCGGCTCGGCGGAGTAAACGCGAACAAGGCGCATGCCGCGATTGTGGCATGATCGATCCATGCTGCTCGACATCGACGCCGCCACCGGCCTCCTCAGGGGTGTGCGACAGGTGCTGTCACCGTTCTTCGACCCACGACCTGCAGGGATGACTCCCGACCTCATCGTCGTGCACAACATCAGCCTGCCGCCGGGCGAGTTCGGCGGGCCGTGGATCGACGCGCTGTTCACGGGCGGCCTTCCGCCGGGCCGCCACCCCTACTTCGAGACGCTGAAGGGTGTGCGCGTTTCCGCCCATGCGCTGATCCGGCGCGATGGCAGCGTGACCCAGTATGTGCCCTTCGCGCAGCGCGCCTGGCATGCGGGCAAGTCGGTGTACCACGGGCGCACCGACTGCAACGATTTCTCGATCGGTATCGAGCTCGAAGGCACGGACGACGTGCCGTTCGAGGGCGCGCAGTACACGACGCTGGCCGACCTGATCCGCGCGCTGCTCGCGATCTATCCCACGCTCACGCGTGAAAGCATCACGGGCCACAGCGATATTGCGCCGGGACGCAAGACGGATCCCGGCCCGGCCTTCGACTGGCCCAGACTGCGCGCGCTGATCGCGTGAGCGGATCGCTTCAGCGGCCGCGATCGTGGCGCCACAGCACCTCGGTGCCGTGCTCCGCGCGGGCCAGCACGCGCGCGATCACGAACAGCAGGTCCGAGAGGCGATTGAGGTAGCGCGGCACCTCGGGCGCCACATCGCTCGCGCTGGCGAGGGTCCACACCTCCCGCTCGGCACGGCGACACACCGCGCGCGCCACGTGGCACGCGGCTGCCGCCGGGCCGCCGCCCGGCAGGATGAATTCCTTGAGCCGCGGCAGGTCCTCGTTGAACCGGTCGAGATCGTCTTCGAGGCGCACCGTGTGCTCGCCGGTGATCACCCGCGCGCCGGGGATGCACAGCTCGCCGCCCAGGTCGAACAGGTCGTGCTGCACCTCGGTGAGGCAGCGCCGGATGGTCTCGGGCACGCCCGCGTGCGCCAGCACGGCACCGATGGCGCTGTTGGTCTCGTCCACCGTGCCGTAGGCGGCGACGCGCGGATCGTCCTTCGAGACACGCGTGCCGTCGCCAAGCCCGGTGGTGCCGTCATCGCCGGTGCGGGTGTAGATCTTCGAGAGCCGGTTGCCCATGACGCCAACGCTACTTGAACGTGAAGCGCGTCGCCAGCGTGAGGCTCCGGCCAGCGGTGTTGTAGCCGTTCACCAGCGTGTAGCCCTCGTCGAACGCGTTGGCGAGCCGGGCCTGCACCGACCAGCTGTCGCTCAGCGCGAACCGTGCGCTCGCGTTCACGAGCACATAGCTGTCGAGCGTGACCGTGGCGGGAAAGGCCGTGTCGTGGCGGTCCCCGGCATGGCTCACGTCGACCCCGAAGCTGAAACGCGCGCCCACGCGTTCGAGCGCGAGCACGTAGTTCTCCCGCGCGCGGCGCAGCAGGCGCTCGCCCATGTCCCGGTTGCGCGGGTCCTGCAGCGTGGCCTCGGCGCGCGCCTGCCATTTCTCGCCGCGGAACGCGTAGCCGAGCTCGACACCTTCGATCCGGGCCCGCTCGACGTTCTCGTTGCGGCCATCGAAGGTCACCGGATCGAACACGAACACGACCAGGGCGTCGATGTCGTTGCGGAAGGCGTTGGCGTAGAGGCTGTGCCGGGTGCCGATCGCCTGCCGCAGGCCGATTTCGATCTGCTCGGAAACCTCGGGCTCGAGGTCCGGGTTGCCGCCGAAGCCGTAGCGGTCGGTACTGTCCGGTGCACGGAACGCGCGGCCCGCGGCCAGCGTGACGCGCGTCGCCGTGGGCAGCAGAAAGCCGTACTCGGCGTTCCAGACCAGCTCCTCGCCGAAGGTCTCGTGATCGACGAGGCCGACTGCGGCGACGAGGCTCTGCCGGCCGAACACCGCGCGGTCCTGCACGAAGAACTGGTTGACGTCGGTGCCGATGTCGAATGCCGTGCCGTACGACAGCGCTTCGGTATCCTCGCGCGTCAGCAGCGCGCCGAGCGTCAGCTCATTGGTGTCGCCGAGGCGGATGTCGCCCTGCAGTTCGAGGCCATCGCGCGCGGTACGCAGGAAGTCGTAGGGCGGCGCAGCGACGCCGGCGTTGTTCTGTTGCTGCTCGATCTCGTCTTCGATGCGGGTCAGCGTTGCGCGCACGTCGACATTGCTGCGGGCTCGCCACAGCGACTCGATCGCATAGCTCGCGTTCTCGAAGTCCTGGTCGACCGCCGCGAGGCTCGACGCGAATGTGACCGGATCGAACACGGTGGTCGTGTAGGCGGAATTGCCCGCGGCGCGCCACGCACGCGCGCGCAGGTCGAGCGTGGCCGCGGGGGAGTACTCGGCCGCGAGGTTCACGGTCAGGTTCTCGAAGCCGCGGTCGGTCGTGTCACCGACCAGCGTGGGAAAGCCTGCGCTCTCCCGGTAATCGACGCCGAAGCCGAGTCCGGCGGATTGCCCGATCCGCCAGCCGCCGGCGAGGCCACCGTTCACGGTCTCGTAACGGCCGCCGGACAGGTACCCGGTGAGGCCACGCTGCGCGGCCGCGCGTGTGCGCACGTTCACGACGCCGCCGATGGCGTCGGACCCGTACAGCGTCGAGCGTGGTCCCTTGACCACCTCGATGCGCTGCACGCTCTCGGGCGCGATGTTCTGCAGCGCCGCGCTGCCGATCGTACCGGGATTCACGCGTACGCCGTCGATCAGCACGACGGTGTGATTGCTGTCCGTGCCGCGGGTGAACATCGATGTCTGCTGGCCGGGTCCGCCGGTGCGCGCGAGCTCGATGCCCGCGTGCGCGCGCAGCAACTCGCCCGCATCAGGTGCGAGGGAACGCTCGATCTCCTCGCGATCGATGACGAACAGCGGCGCGATCAGCTCATCGAGCGCGACGGCGGTACGCGTCGCGGTGACCACGGTCTCATCGAGGGCCGGATCCGCGGCCAGGGCAAGGGTGGAGGGGGCCGTCGCGACGGCGACGGACACGATGACGGCGACCTGCGCCGCACGGAATACGAGAGACACTGCAAAATCCTTTCCCCATGCACGCCCGCATGGTTGGCATGAAACGCTGGAACCCGTGCCAGGCCGGTCTCCGGACTTGCAGGCAAGGTGCCCGGGCGTAAACCCTGGCGCCTCCTCGCATCACCTTCCCGCGCGCCTGCGCAGTGGCGTCTCCCCGGGGGGAGACCGATGCGATTGATGCCTGCCTACCGTTGCGGGGGCAGTGCCGGAATGGCGCGTCGCGCTTCACCGGCTTCCCGTACACCTTGGCAGCGGGAGAACTTTATCACATACACTGCGCCTCCCATGTCACTCGCCCATGAACTCGCCGCAGCGCAAGAGGCGGCCCGCGCCGCTGCCGATGTCATCAATGCGCTGTATCGGCGCAACCTCGCGATCACGGTGAAGGCGGACCGCTCGCCGGTCACCGAGGCGGACGTGCGTGCCGAGGAGGCGATCCGTGAAGTGCTCACGCGGCGCTTTCCGGCATACGGCTTCTACGGCGAGGAGACCGGCCAGAGCGCGATGGGCGCCGAGAGCATCTGGCTCGTCGATCCGATCGACGGCACCAAGTCCTTCATCCGCGACTGCCCGTTCTTCTCGACGCAGATCGCGCTGCTGCGCGCCGGCCAGCTGGTGCTCGGCGTCTCGAGCGCCCCGGCCTACGGCGAACTGGCCTGGGCGGCGCTGGGCGAGGGCGCCTTCCTCGACGGGCAGCCGGTCCGCGTCAGCGCGACCGGCGCACTCGCGGACGCCATCGTCTCGACCGGCAACCTGAAGAGCCTCGCGCGCTCACCGCGGGGCTGGGCAGGCTACGGCCAGCTCGTCACGCAGGTGAGCCGCATCCGCGGTTACGGCGACTTCGTGCACTACCATCTGCTCGCGCGCGGCGCGCTCGATCTCGTGATCGAGTCGGACGTGAATATCCTCGACATCGCCGCACTCACGGTGATCGTGCGCGAGGCGGGCGGGGTGTTCACCGATCTCGAGGGCGGCGAAGTGGGTCTTGCGACGACCTCGGTGCTGGCCGGCAATGCCGCGCTGCACGCCGCTGTCCTGCCGCTGTTCGCCTGAGCCGCTCAGGCCATCACGAACACGCGCCGGCCTTCGACCTCCGCGGTGAGCATCGGCGCGAGATAGAGCGCCGAGAGATTCTCGGTCGTGAGCACGTCGGGCGCTTCGCCGGCGAGCCAGCGACCATCGCCATAGAGCAGCACGACACGATCGGCGTAGCGTGCCGCGAGGGTCGGGTCGTGCAGCGTGGCGACCACGGCGCACCCGCCATGCGTCTGCTCCCGAAAGAGATCGAGCACCGCGAGCTGGTGGTGCGGGTCGAGGTGGTTGGTCGGCTCATCGAGCAGGAACAGCCCGGGCTGCTGCGCGAGCAGTGCGGCGATCGCGACGCGGCGCTGCTCGCCGCCCGAGAGGGTGGCCATCTTGCGCGGTCCGGCGAGGTCGAGGCCCACGCGCGCGAGCATCGAGCGGGCGAGTCGCCGGTCCTCCTCGCGCTCCCATTGCCAGGGCGAGAGGTGCGGATGCCGCCCGACGAGCACGGTCTCGAGCGCCGTCTCCGAATGCCCGGTCTCGAGGTCCTGCAGCAGCAGGCCGATGTGCTGCGCGATCGCCCGGCGCGCGAACGAGTCGAGCGGCCGCCCGTCGAGTTCGATGCGGCCGCCGCCCGGCGCGCGCAATCCGGCGAGGGTATGCAGCGTCAGGCTCTTGCCGGTGCCGTTGCGGCCGAGCAGTGCGATGCACTCGCCGGGGCGCACGTCGAGGTCGAGGCCGCGTACGAGCAGGCGCTCACCGGCGCGAATGTCGAGACCGCGCACCGCGAGGATCGTTCGGCTCACGGTGCGCTCCAGGCGATCTCGCGGGCGGTTGCGGGACCGATCAGCGTCTCGGCGAGCGAGGCGGGCATCTCGGCCTCGCGCGTCGAGAGCGCGCGTCGACCCGCCATGATTTCGGCGAATGGCTGCGGATGGCGCGGTTCGCGCGCGGGCTCGGCATAACCGTCCGGGTAGAGCGGCAGCAGTGTCGCGAGATCGTACTTGTCGGTGGCGCCCAGGGTGTGCAGCAGCTCGTGCGCGATCACGACATTGTTGCCGCCCTCGTGTCCCCGGTCGGCGTAGGCGTGCACCACGCCCATCAGCCCCTTGCTGAGCCCGAGGGAGTGCGGCAGCACCTCGAGGCGCTGCGGAGCGTGGTACTGCACGAACAGCCGGATGTTCGGTGGTGCGCCCTCGATCGCGGCGGTCACGCGCCACGCATACCAGCGCATCGCGAGGCTCCAGGCCGCGGTGCGCAACCAGCCCGCCTGCGCCGGCAGTTCGGGTGGGTGTTGCCGGGGGTTCGGATAGAGTTCGATGTGCACCGGGCGTTCGACATCTATCCCGTACTCGCGCGCTTCGGCCTCGAAGAACTGCTCGATCGCCTCGAAGGCCGTGGGCTGCAGGGCGCCGAGATAGGCCTCGGTGACCGGGTCGTCATCTGCGCCGATCGGAAAAATGCCGACCCACAGCGGTTCGCTCCAGTCACGCGTGCTCGTGCGATCGAGCCACGCCTGGCTCGCCACTGCGACCAGCACCAGCAGGAGCACCGCAATTCGCAGGATGCGCCACACGCGCCGCCCCGGTCAGGGCTGCAGGCGCGTTGCGCGCCATGCGCCGGGCGCGGCAGCGCCCGCGGCGTCGAGCGTGCGTTCCCAGCGCGCGCGATCGTGGATGCGCGATTCGCCCTCGACCCACAGCTCCACGGCGCTCGCCCACAGGCAGTAGCCGCCCCAGTGCGGCGGGCGCGGAATCACGATGCCGGGCGGCGCTGGATCGTCCTCGGGACCCGGCACGGGAGCGCCGAAGCGTGCGGCGGTTTTCGCAAGATCCGCGAGCAGCGTGGCGCGCGAGTCGACGGGCCGACTCTGCCGGCTCGCCCAGGCGCCGACCTGACGCTGCCAGGGCCGCGTGGCGAAGTAGGCGTCGCTTTCGTCGGCGGGCGCCTTCTGCACGATGCCCTCGATGCGAACCTGGCGATGCAGGTGGTCCCAGTGCATCACGATCGCCGCGCGCGGGTTCTCCGCGAGGTCGCGCCCCTTGTGGGACTCGTAGTTGGAGAAGAATTGGACATAACCCGGCGTGGTCACGATGTCCTTGCACAGCACCACGCGCGCCGAGGGCTGTCCTCCCGCGCCCACCGTCGCCAGCACCATGGCATTGGGGTTCGGCTGATCGGCCCGCCGGACGGCCTCGGCGAGCCATGCGGCCGCGATCGGCAGGGGCTCGGGGGGCAGCGGGTCGGGGAGAAATTCGGTGGGGAACATCGCTCGCATGATAGCGGTCGGCGGCGGGCGGTTCAGCACGGGTTCATTGGCCCCGGGGCAATCTGGCCCCGAGATCGGACTCCCGCCGTGGGGGTCCCGGAGGACCCAGTCATGTTACGTACAGCACTCATGGCTCTGGCACTGACCGCGGTGGGCGCGACCGCCGTCGCGGGTGACCGTGATGATTACCGCCGGCACGATCGTGGCAACAAGCACTACCAGCAGTACGATCGCCACGCCCCTCCCGGCCATTACGGCAAGCACTACAGGAAGCCGCCGAGGCATGTGCACTATGTGCCGGCCCGGCCCGTGTACTACCGCCCGCCGCCGCGGGTGTACTACCCGGCGCGCGGCTACTACCCTGCCGCGCAGGTCTACTACCCTGTGCCTGTCCATGCGCACGGCGGCCAGCCTTCACTCGGGATCCAGCTCTATATCCCGTTGAAATGACGCAGTTGCGGCGGCGGCGGGCGTGGGTCGGTATGACCCACGCTTGCCGCCGGGCTGATGTGCCCGGTACAAAGGATGTCGGCAATCCGCCGCATCAGGCACTGGCATGTCACTCGAAGCTCTCAGGCAGCATCTCAACGATCTCGACGCACGACTGCTCGAGCTGGTGGCCGACCGCCAGCAGACGAGCCGCGAAATCGCGCGCGTCAAGCGCGCCACCGGCCACGCCACCCGCGATTACGGGCGCGAGCGCGAGGTGATCATGGGCGCGCGCGACCGGGCGAGCGCGCTCGGCATCTCGCCCGACCTCGCCGAGACCTTCATGCGCCTGCTGATCCGCTCCTCGCTCACCACCCAGGAGCGCGCGAGTGTCGTCGCCCAGAATGCCGGAACGGGCCAGCGTGCCCTGGTGATCGGCGGCGCGGGCAAGATGGGCCGCTGGTTCGCGGAATTCATGCAGTCGCAGGGCTATGAGGTCGAGATCAGCGACACCTCTGACGCAACGCTCGCCGGCACGACCCTGGCCGGTGTGCCGCGCGTCGATTGGCACGCGATCGAGCTCACGCACGACTTCATCGTGGTCGCCACTCCCCTCAGCGCCACCGATGCCGTGCTGCGCGAGCTCGCGCTGCGCCGCCCGACCGGCGTCGTGTTCGATCTCGGCTCGCTCAAGTCGCCGCTGCGCGGCGGGCTGATGGCGCTGCGCTCGCACGGCGTGAAGGTCACCTCGCTGCACCCGATGTTCGGTCCCGACACCGAACTGCTGTCCGGGCGTCACGTGATCTTTGTCGACCTCGGCGTGCCGGAGGCGCTGGCGCGGGCCCGCGAGCTGTTCGCGCCGACGATGGTCGAGCGGGTGGTGATGGGGCTCGACGAGCACGACCGGTTGATCGCTTACGTGCTGGGGCTCTCGCACGCGCTCAACATCGCCTTCTACAACGCGCTCGCCGACAGCGGCGAGGACGCGCCGCGCCTCGCGAAGCTCTCGAGCACCACCTTCGATGCGCAGCTCGATGTCGCGACCCGCGTGGCGCAGGACAGCCCCGATCTCTATTTCGAGATCCAGTCACTGAACGACTACGGCGCCGAATCGCTCGAGAGACTCGCCAAGGCCGTGGAGCAGCTGCGCACGGCCGTGCTGTCGCAGGACCGCGCGGCTTTCACGGCAATGATGCTGCGTGGCCGCGAATACCTGGAAGACCGTCGCGCGCTCGCGGAGCGCCGCGCCTGAGGCGATGGAACCGCCAGGCCGACCGCCGCGACGTCCGCCCGTATCGCCGCCGGCCCGGCGGCGGGGCCAGCGCGACCTGCCACCCGAAATCGACGAGTCGGGCGAGAACCGCATCCTGCGTGCCCGGCTGGTCGAGCTGGCGGCCGCGGCGGCGCGCAACGAGGCACTGCTCGCGAAGACGCAGGAGCGCGAACTCGACCTGCTGCGCGCCGGTTCATTGGCCGAACTGCTTGAGCGCATCGTCATCGGCCTGCGGGAGGCCTACCAGCTCGATCGCGTGACGCTGCTGCTGAATGATCCGCAGCACGAGCTGCGCCACCTCGCGAGTGGCGAGCACGTGGGGCACGAGCTGCTCGCGCACGTACGCCACGAGGATCGTCTCGATGCCGCGGCGCTTGCGCTCGGCGGGCTCACCAAGCCCTGGCTCGGCAGCCGCCTGCCCGCGGACGTGGTGCGCGCGCTGCGCTCGAACGCGGTGGGCGGAAGCTACGCGTTCCTGCCGCTGCCGCGTGGCGAGCGGCGCCTTGGCATGCTGGTATTCGAGAGTCGCGACCCGGCGCGCTTCACGCCCGATCTCGCGAGCGACTTCCTCGGCCATCTCGGCGTGGTGGCGGCGATCTGCCTCGAGAACGCGCTCAACCGCTCGCGCCTGCTGCGCACCGGCGTTACCGACTTCCTGACCGGCTTCCACAATCGCCGCTACCTGAACGCACGCCTGCGCGAGGAGCTGGCGCGTGCGCAGCGTACCGCCGGCGCGGTCGGCCTGCTGATGATCGATGTCGATTACTTCAAGCGCATCAACGACACCCGCGGACACCTTGCCGGCGATGCGGTACTGAAGGAGATCTCGCGGCGCATCGCCTCCCAGATCCGCTCGAGCGACACGGGCGCGCGTTTCGGCGGCGATGAGTTCGCGGTGCTGCTCGGCAACGGACGCGCCGGCGACCTCGAGCGCCTCGCGGGGCGCCTCACCACGGTGATGAACGCCACGCCTGTCACGGTCGACGGTGAAGGGAGCGAACGCGTCACGCTGTCGATCGGCGGGGCGCTCGCCGAGCCGGCGCCGGATGAGCGTGACTATCGCGCACTCGCCGAGCGGCTGATGGCCGAGGCGGACGCGGCGCTCTACCGGGTCAAGAGCGCAGGGCGCGACGGATTCGTTATTGCCGACCGGATCGTTCGCTGACGGTCGCGCGCAGCAGTGCGAGGAACAGCGGCGCGCCGACCAGCGCCATGATCGCGCCGACCGGCAGTTGCCGGGGCGCGGCGATCGTGCGGGCCGCGAAATCGGCAGCCACGACCAGGGTGCCGCCGAGCAGCGCGGCGCCCGGTGCGACGATGCGGTGATCCGCGCTGCGAAAGGCGAGCCGCACCGCGTGCGGCGTCACGAGGCCGACGAAGCCGATCGTGCCGGCCGTGATCACCGCGGTCGAGGTCAGCACCGCGCTGGCGAGGAAAATCACCCAGCGCCACAGCCGGATGTCGAGCCCCACGGTCCGCGCGCGCAGCTCGCCCGCCGCGAGAACATTGAGCGGACGCGCAAAGGCGAGCGCGAGGCCGAGCGCGAGCAGCGCGGCCAGTCCGCTCGCGCCCGCATCGTCCGCCCAGCCGAGATCGCCGGCGAGCCAGAACACCATGCCGCGCAGCTGGCCGCTGTCGGCCAGCGCGAGCAGCACCGAAACGCCGGCGCCGCATGCGCTCGCGACCACCACGCCGGTCAGCAGCAGCCGGGTCATGCCGCCGCCCCGGCCCATGGCGGCGACCACGCCGATCGCCCCGAGCGCGCCCATGAACGCGCCGCTGCGCGTCGCCGCCGCGCCCGCGCCGGCGATCAGTGCAAGCAGTGCGCCGATCGCCGCGCCGCCGGACACGCCGAGCACATAGGGGTCGGCGAGCGGATTGCGAAACAGCGCCTGCAGCAGCACTCCCGCGAGCGCAAGTACGCTGCCGACGCCGAAGGCGGCGAGCGTGCGAGGCAGGCGCACATCGAGCACGATGCTGCGCGCGGTTTCGTCGGCGCCGCCGAGCAGTGCCTGCAGCGCATCCTGCGCACCGAGGCCCGCGGTGCCGTACAGTAGCGACGCAGCGAGTGCCAGGGTGGCGCAAGCGACGAGCAGAACAAAGCGCAGCAGGGTTCCCGCGGGACTCACGTGCGCAAGCGTAGCAGCCTTGCGTCTTGTTCCGCCTGCGGCCCGCAGGTAAAAGAGAGACGCATGACGGATGTGATCGACGCCCAGGGATTTCGCGCCAATGTCGGCATCGTGCTGATGCACGCCAGCGGCCGCGTGTTCCTCGGACGGCGCGTCGGCGGCCGTGGCTGGCAGTTTCCGCAAGGTGGCATGCGCCAGGGCGAGGACGTCGAGACGGCGCTGATGCGCGAGCTGCAGGAGGAGATCGGCCTCGATCCCGGCGACGTGGTCGTCGTCGGGCGCACCGATCGCTGGCTGCGCTACCGGTTGCCCGCGAAGTTCGTGCGCCGGAACCAGCACCCGGTGTGCATCGGGCAGAAGCAGTGCTGGTTCCTGCTGAAACTCGCCAACGAGGATGCCCGCTTCCGTTTCGACCTGACCGGCGAGCCCGAATTCGACCAATGGCGCTGGGCCGAATACTGGGAGCCGGTGCGCGAGGTCATCCGGTTCAAGCGGCCGGTGTACCGCCGCGCGCTGCATGAACTCGGTGCGCTGGCCTTTCCCGGGGGAATGCCGGCCTACCCCGAATGGTGGCGCGAGGTCGCCTCGTGAGCGTCTCGGAACCGAAGGTCGTCCTGCGCAGCTACGCGCCGGCGCGCCGGCGCTGGGTCGCCGGCGTGCTGGTATTGCTCGGCATCTTCGCGCTCTATGTCGCCTACGAGTACGGGCGCTTCGACGGCGGCTACGATCGGCTGACCACATCGCAGCGCGAGGCCGAGCACCGTATCGAGGTCGGACGCCTGGAGGCGCAGAACCGCGAGCTGCGCATCAAGGTGGCCGAGTTCGAAACCACCGCGGTGGGCCAGGCCAACGAACGTGCCGAAGTCGCGAGGGCGATCGGCGAGCTGCAGGAGCGGGTCGCGAGGCAGGCGCAGGAACTCGCGTTCTACGAGGGCATCGTCGTGCAGGGCGGCAATGCCCCGGAAGTGAAAGTCCAGCAGCTGCGCATTTCGGCCACCGATGAGCCGCGGAAGTTCCGCCTGCGCATCACCCTCGTGCAGCCCGTGAGGCCGGACCGGACCGTGACCGGAGTCGTGACCGTGCGGGTCGACGGCGAGCGCGAGGGCGGGCCGATCACGCTCGATCTCGCCGGGCTCACCGACGGCGCACTGGGCGAAATTCCCTATTCGTTCCGCTATTTCGCCAACATCGATCCGGAGGTCACACTTCCGGAAGGTTTCAGCCCCGCGCATGTGCAGGTCGAGGTACGCTCGAACCGCAAGGGGATTTCCCCCGCAACCCAGACACTGGATTGGAGTGTGGAGTGATGTTCGGCAGGGATCGCAACGCACGCCTGCAGGTCGACACGCTGATCGGCAAGTCCGCGCGCATCGACGGCGACCTCGCCTTCGAGGGCGGCCTGCACCTCGACGGTCGCGTGGCCGGCAACGTGCTGGGCGAGGGCGCCGCGGGCAATACTCTGTCCGTCAGCGAGCAGGGCCGTATTGAAGGTTCGGTGGCCGTCCCCACTGTAGTGCTGAATGGCACCGTCAGCGGCGACATCCGCGCCGCGACTCGGCTCGTGCTGGGCCCCCGGGCCCGGGTCGAGGGCAGCGTGCAGTACGGCCGCATCGAAATGGCGCTGGGCGCCGAAATCCGCGGCCGGTTGATGCCACTCGGTGCCGATCGCGACCCGCAGGTGGTCGACGACGGCGCCGCAGTCACCGGCGAGTACCGGGTCACCGAGGCTGCGAGCTAGGCTTTGACCGCCGGCGCCTGCGCGCGTAAACTATTGTTGGTTCACGGTTTTTTGCAGACATGAGTAACGAAGTCAGCCCGCTTATTTTCACCGATGCCGCAGCCCGCAAGGTCGGCGACCTGATCCGCGGCGAAGGCAATCCGAAGCTGATGCTGCGCGTGTTCGTGCAGGGTGGTGGCTGCTCGGGCCTGTCCTATGGCTTCGAGTTCGACGAGGAAATCCAGGACGGCGATACCTGCGTCGAGAACCAGGGCGTGAAGCTGCTGGTCGATCCGATGAGCGTGCAGTACCTCACCGGCGCGGAAATCGATTATCGCGAGAACCTCGATGGTTCCCAGTTCGTGATCCGTAATCCCCAGGCCACCACGACCTGCGGCTGCGGTTCGTCCTTCTCGGCCTGATCCGGGCCGCCGTGGCGCGGGCGGACCCCCGACCGATCCCCGAGGTCCTGGCGGCCGTCGATCTCGGCTCGAATTCCTTCCACCTCGTCGTCGCGCGTTACATCCACGGCCAGCTGACCGTCATCGACCGGCTGCGCGAGGTCGTGCGGCTCGGCGCCGGTGTCAGCGAAAGCGGCCGGCTCGATCGCGATGTCGCCGCGCGGGCGCTCGCCTGTCTCGAGCGCTTCGGCCAGCGACTGCGCGACATGCACGCCAGGGGCGTGCGGATCGTCGGCACCAACGCGCTGCGGCGCGCACATCGCAAGCAGGCCTTCCTCGAGCGCGCGCGCGAGGCACTCGGCCATCCCATCGAAATCGTCTCCGGCATGGAGGAGGCACGGCTCATCTATGCGGGTGTCGCGCACACCTCGCCTGCGGAGGCGGGCCGGCGCATGGTGTTCGACATCGGTGGCGGCAGCACCGAGGTGATCATCGGCGAGGCCCTCGAGCCGATCGAGCTCGCGAGCCTGCAGATGGGCTGCGTGAACATGAGCGAGCGTTTCTTCCCGGGCGGACGCCTGTCGCCGAAACGCCTTGCGCGGGCGCGCCTCGCCGTGGAGCTCGAACTCGCACCGGTGGTGGCGCGCTTTCGCCAGCTCGGCTGGCAGCACGTCGCCGGCAGCGCGGGCACTGTGCGCGCGGTCGGCGAATGCCTGCGCGAGATGGATCCCGCCGCGACTTCGATCACGGCCGAGGGCGTCGAGGCGCTGCTCGCCGCGATGGGCGAAGTCGATGACATACGCGATCTCGAGTTCGCGGCAATCGATGCGGACCGGGCCGGTGTTTTTGCCGGCGGTGCCGCCGTGCTCGCGGGGCTGTTCGATACCTTTGCCCTCGGTGAATTGCGCGTCGCCGACGGCGGCCTGCGCGAGGGCCTGCTGTACGACATGATCGGCCGCATGACCGATGTCGATGCGCGCGAGCGCACCGTGAGCGCGATGCAGCGCCGCTACCAGGTCGACAGCGCGCAGGCCGCGCGGGTGGAGGCGACCGTGGTCGATTTCCTCGGCCAGGTGGACGAAGCCTGGCAGCTCGCCGACCCGCACGCCGAATCGATGCTGCGCTGGAGTGCGCGCCTGCACGAGATCGGCCTCGACGTTTCGCACAACGGCTACCAGCGTCACGGCGCCTATCTGCTCGAGAACGCCGACATGTACGGCTTCGCGCGCGAGGACCAGCTGCTGCTCGCCTGCCTCGTCGGCGCGCATCGCCGCAAGCCGCAACTCGATGCGCTCGAGCGGCTGGTACCGCCCTGGGACCGCAAGGCGCTGTGGCTGATCGTGTTGCTGCGCCTCGCCGTGCTGTTGCATCGGGCCCGCAGCGGCAGCTCACTGCCGGCGATCGTGCTCGAGGCGAAGGGGCGTACGCTCACGGTGCGCTTCCCGGCCCGCTGGCTCGATGACAATCCGCTCACCGAGGCGGACCTGCAGCGCGAGATGGCCTACCTGCGTGCGCTCGACATTCGCCTGCGCGTGTTCAGCGCGCGCACTCAGCTCGCGGCAGCGGCGCCGGCGGCGTAACGGGCGAGCAGCACGGCCTGGCTCGACAGCGGCTCGTCGTCGCCGGGCACGAGCCGCCGGTAACTGCCGTCGGAGTCGAGCTGCCAGGTCTGCACGTTGTCGGCCAGCGCGATCTCGAGGTGACTCAGGATGCGCGCCTGGTGTGTCGGCTCGCGTATCGGGAAGGCGATCTCGACCCGGCGGAAGAAATTGCGCTCCATGAAGTCGGCGCTCGACAGATAGAGCTCGGGCTCGCCGGCGTTCTCGAAGTACCACACGCGCGAGTGCTCGAGGAAGCGCCCGACGATCGAGCGTACCGTGATCGTGTCCGATACGCCCGGCACGCCGGGGCGCAGCGCGCACATGCCGCGCACGATCAGGTCGATGCGCACGCCGGCCTGCGATGCCCGGTACAGCGCCTCGATGCACTCGCGCTCGACCAGTGCATTCATCTTGAGGACCACGCGGGCGGGGCGTCCGGCGCGCGCATGTTGCGCCTCGCGCTCGAGCTTCGCGATCACCGCCTGGTGCATGTCGAACGGGGATTCGAGCAGCTGCGTGAGCCGCGGCGTCTGCGTCAGGCTGGTCAGCTGCAGGAACACCTCGTGCACGTCCTGGCCGATCTCGGGGTCGCAGGTGAGCAGGCCATGATCGGTGTAGCCGCGCGCGGTGCGCGGATGGTAGTTGCCGGTGCCGAGGTGGCAGTAGCGGCGGATGCCGTCGGCCTCGCGGCGTACGACCAGCATCATCTTCGCGTGCGTCTTGTAGCCGACGACGCCGTACATGACGTGCGCGCCGGCTTCCTGCAGCTGCGTTGAGAGCTCGATGTTCGCCTCCTCGTCGAAGCGCGCGCGCAGCTCGATGATCGCCGTCACGTCCTTGCCGGCGAGCGCCGCGGCGATCAGCGAATCGACGATCGGCGATTCGCCGCCGGCGCGATAGAGGGTCTGCTTGATCGCGAGCACCTGCGGGTCGGCGGCGGCATGGCGCAGGAAGTCCATGACCGGCGCGAATCCCTGGTAGGGATGGTGCAGCAGTACCGGTTTCTGGCGGATCACCGCGAAGTAGTCGGTTGCGCCGACCAGCCGGCGCGGCAGCCCCGGCGTGAAGATCGGGTACTTGGCATCGGGCCGCTGCACCAGGTCGTAGAGCGCGGTCAGGCGATTGAGGTTCACCGGGCCCTCGACGCGGTACAGGTCGGTGGCGGTGAGCGCGAAGTGCTCGAGCAGGAACTCGATGAGGTCGGCCGGGCAGTCCGCCGAAGTCTCGAGACGCACCGCCGCGCCGTAGCGGCGCTGCGCGAGCTCGCCCTCGAGCGCGCGACGCAGGTCGTCGACCTCGTCGTCGTCGACGAACAGGTCGCTGTTGCGGGTGACGCGGAACTGCCAGCAGCCGAGCACCTTCATGCCGGAGAACAGCTGCGGCACGAAGGCCTGCACGATCGCCGAGAGCAGCACGAAGTCACGGCGCGAGCCGTGGTAGGGCAGCGGCAGGACGCGCGGCAGCGAGCGCGGCGCCTGCACGACCGCCAGTTCGCTGTCGCGGCCGAAGGCGTCCTTGCCCTCGAGGCGCACGAGGAAATTGAGGCTCTTGTTCTGGATGCGCGGGAAGGGGCGGGCCGGATCGAGTCCGAGCGGCGAAAGTACCGGCTCGACTTCCAGCTCGAAGTGGCGCGCCAGCCAGGTGCGCTGCTCCTCGCTCCACTCGTCCGCCGACAGCAGGCGGATGCCCTCGGCGGCGAGCTCCGGCAGCAGCACGTCGTTCAGGCATTCGTACTGGCTCTGCACCAGCGCCGCCGCGCGTTGCTGGATCGCGCGCAGCTGTTCCGGGATTGAGCGCTCGCCCGGGCCGGCCTGGGTCGAGCTGAGTTCGTGCAGCTGCTTCAGGCCCGCGACGCGGATCTCGAAGAACTCGTCGAGGTTGCTCGAGGAGATGCACAGGAACTTGAGTCGCTCGAGCAGCGGCACGGACCTGTCGTGGGCGAGCGCAAGCACGCGCCCGTTGAACTCGAGCAGCGACAGCTCGCGATTGATGTACAGGTCGGGCGACTTGAGGTCGATGCAGACCACCGCGCGGCCTAGTGGCCTGTACCAACTGATTGTGTACTGATGTGGCGAGATGGATCGGCATAT
>DAOQXO010000017.1:0-34270 GCA_035342635.1 Steroidobacteraceae bacterium | reverse complement strand
CAGCAGCGCGATGTCGAGGGCGGCGGCGCGGCGTGCGGGGGCCGCGCGGCCGGGCTCGCCGATGCCGTAACGATTCGGCCGCAGGTCGCCGTCGCAGAGAGCGAAACTCATCCGGCCGAGCCGGTAGTTGTCGATGCGCGGCAGGTAGATGAGCGCGCCGCGGTGCGCGAGGGCGGCGAGTGCCGCGCCGAGGTCCGGCTCGTCAGCGAGTGCGGCATAGCCCGCGATGTGCCGGCCGCGCACCGTCGGGCCGATGGCCGCAAGGAGATGGCGCGTGATCGCGCGCGACAGGCGGGTGCGGGTCCCGGCGCCGAGCGCGTGCCGTCGGGCGCGCAGTGTCTTGCGGAGCGCGCTAGTCATCGAGGATGGGAAGGAAAGCAGCGCCACCCGCCTGTGCCGGTGCCGGCCGTTGCTCTCGACCGGAGCAACAAGTGGGGCGAGGTGCGGCAGGTAAGGCTTTCCGCGCGAGCGGACATGCACAATTCTGCCGGCAATCCAGATGCCCCATGGGTGTACCAATTAGGGTCGAGGGTAACCCGGCCGACTGTCGAACACCGCAGGTGGCGCCATGGACACTCTACACGAGTCGGCGCCCCGGTGAGCACGCTCAGAGTTCGAGTTGCTGGCCTTCGGCGAGCGCCGATTCGACGCGTTCGCGCAAGGCGCGCACGCGACCACCGAAGTCCTGGTCGAGCCGCTGGCCCTGGTTGCGCAAGCGCAGCAACTCGTTCGCAAGATTGAGCGCGGCCATCACCGCGATGCGGTCGAGCCCGACCACTTTGCCGCCGTCGCGGATCTCGCGCATCTTGCCGTTGAGGTATTCGGCGGAATCGAGCAGGTCGGAACGCTCCTCGTAGGGGCAGGCGACGAAGTATTCCTTCTCGAGGATCCGCACGCTGAGGCGTGCGACTTCGCGTTCGCTCATGCACCGTGCTCCATGGTCTTCAGCCGCCCGATCATGGCCTCGACCCGGTTCCTGACCTGCTCATTCTTCTGCACCAGGGCGGCGCGCTCGGTCGAGAGCGTGTCCTGCCGCTGGCGCAACGCGCGGTTTTCCTCGCGCAACCGGCCGACGATGCCCACGAGTTCGTCGAGCCGCTTCTCGAGCCGGCGCAGTTCGGTGTCGATGGGGGGCCTGGTGTTTTCGCTCATGGAATGACTATGAACCGCGTGGCGCGGCGGGTCAATCGCGCACCGGCGATCAGGCATAATGCACGTCCTATGACGGCGATGGGTTATGCGGAATTGCAGCGCGTGCTCGGGGACGCGCAGGGCCTCACCGAGGCGGCCGAGGCACACGGCACGCTGACCGGGGCACTGTGCGCCGCCGGCGCCTACCGGCTCGAGGACTGGCTGGGCGAGATCCTGCCCGATGGTCGCGCCGACCCGATGACGCGCGAGAGCTGTCGCGCCTGCTTCGAGGCGACCGCCCGCGCCCTGCGCGATGCCGACATGGCCTTCCAGGTGCTGCTGCCGGACGACGACCAGCCGATCGATGCGCGCGCCACCGCGCTCGGCCAGTGGTGCCAGGGCTTCCTGTACGGCCTCGGCACCAGCTCCATCGACGACGTCACCGCCCTGCCGGGCGAGGTCGGCGAGGTGGTCCGCGACCTTTCCGAGATCACGCGTATTGGCGTCGATGCGCGCGAAAGCATCGAATCGAACGAGAGCGCGTATGCCGAGCTGGTCGAGTTCGTGCGGGTCGGCGTACAGCTGCTGTTCGAGGAACTCGCGCCCTTTCGCGTGAGCACAGCTCCCCCGGCCGCCGAATCGCTGCATTGATACCCCGGGCGCCATGGCCAGGCTGAAAACGATCCCCCGCGCGGAGTTCACACGCCGCCGCCGCCAACTGATGCGCCTGATGGGGCGCGACTCGATCGCGATCGTGCCGGCGGCCCCGGTGCGCCTGCGCAACAGCGATGTCGAGTATCCCTATCGCCAGGACAGCGATTTCCATTACCTCACGGGGTTCGACGAGCCGGAGTCGGTCGCGATCCTCGTGCCGGGCCGGGCGCAGGCCGAGTACCTGCTGTTCGTGCGCGATCGTGACCCGGCGCGCGAGACCTGGGACGGCCGACGCGCTGGCCCGGCGGGCGCGACCCGCGACTACGACGCGGACGATGCCTTCCCGATCTCCGACATCGACGAAATCCTGCCGGGCCTGCTCGAGAACCGCGAGAAGGTGTACTACGCGATGGGCGTGCACCCCGATTTCGACCAGCGCGTCGTCGGCTGGGTCAACGGCCTGCGCGCCCAGGCGAAGCACGGGCGGCACTCGCCCCAGGAGTTCGTGGCACTCGACCACGTGCTGCACGACATGCGTCTCTTCAAGAGCCGCGCCGAGCTCGACATGATGCGCGCGGCGGCACGCATCGGAGCTGCGGCGCACGTGCGGGCCATGCGCGCCTGCGCCGCCGGGCGGCACGAGTACGAACTCGCCGCCGAGATCACCCACGAATTCCGCCGCCACAACGCCGATCACTCCTACCAGCCGATCGTCGGCGGCGGCGAGAACGCCTGCATCCTGCACTATCGCGAGAACGATGCAGCGCTGCAGGCCGGCGACCTGGTGCTGATCGACGCGGGTTGCGAGTACCAGAGCTATGCCTCGGACATCACCCGCACCTTCCCGGTCAACGGTCGCTTCACCGCGGCGCAGCGGGCGGTCTATGACATCGTGCTGGAGGCGAACCTCGCCGCCATCGCCAAAGTGCGGCCGGGCAATCACTGGAACGAGCCGCACGATGCGGCCGTGCGCGTCATCACCCAGGGGTTGGTGCGGCTGGGTCTGCTGAAGGGGCGCGTGCCGACCCTCGAAAAGGCGCTGGCCTACAAGCGCTATTTCATGCACCGCACCGGACACTGGCTCGGCATGGACGTGCACGACGTCGGCGACTACAAGCTCGGCGACGAATGGCGGGTGTTCGAGCCGGGCATGGTGCTGACGATCGAGCCCGGCATCTATATCCCGCACTCGGCGCGCGCGGCGCCGAAGCGCCTGCGCGGCATCGGCGTGCGCATCGAGGACGATGTCGTCGTGACGCGGAGCGGCTGCGAAGTGCTGACCAGCGGCGTGCCGAAGCAGGCCGCGGACATCGAGGCACTGATGGGGGCGGCATGAGCGCGGCCGCGACCGAAGTCGATGTCGCCATCGTCGGTGGCGGTATGGTCGGCGCAAGCCTGGCGCTCGCGCTGCGCGACACCGACCTGCGGGTCGCCCTGATCGAGGGGTTCGCGCCGGACGCCGCGGCGCAGCCGAGCTTCGATGAGCGCACGACCGCGATCGGCAATGGCAGTCGCGCGGTGTTCGAGGCGCTGGGCGCGTGGCCGCGCATGGCGGGTGACGGCGGCGTCATTCGCGCGATCCACGTGTCCGACGCGGGTCGCTACGGATTTGCCCGGCTCGTGGCCGCCGACCTCGGCCTCGAGGCCTTCGGCTGCGTGCTGCCGAACCGCGTCATCGGACGCGCGCTGTGGGAGGGGCTCGCGCAGGCACCGCGACTCACGACTTTCATGCCCGCGCGCCCGGTGGATGCGCGCGCGGGCGCCGATCGCGCGTCGCTCGAAGTCGAGCGCGCGGACGGCTCGCGCGCGACACTCCACGCCGCGCTGCTCGTGGCCGCCGATGGTGCGCAATCGACGCTGCGCGCCGCGTTCGGCCTGCCGTCGCATGTCGAGGATTACGGCCAGGTGGCGGTGGTTGCGAACGTGGCGGCCGACAGGGCGCACGACGGCACCGCCTACGAGCGCTTCACGTCGGTCGGGCCGCTGGCGCTGCTGCCGCTCGCCGATGGCAGCTACACGGTGGTCTGGGCGCGCACGCCTGCGGACGCGGCCGAGGCGCGGGAGATGCCTGACGCGCAGTTCCTCGCGCAGCTGCAGCAGCGCTTCGGCTGGCGCGCCGGCCGCTTCGTGCGCGTCGGCAGGCGCGTGACCTATCCGCTCGCGCTCACTCGCAGCGACGCCACCCATGCCACGCGCCTCGTGCTGATCGGCAACGCCGCCCAGGCACTGCATCCGGTGGCGGGTCAGGGCTTCAACCTCGGGCTGCGCGATGCGGCGACGCTTGCCGAAGTACTCGTCGACGCGCGCGCCGGCGGCGCGGACATCGGCGGGGAAGCCGTGCTCGCGCGCTTCGCCGCGGCGCGCGCCGCCGACCGTCGCGGCGTGACCGGATTCACCGACGGGCTCGTGAAGCTCTTTCGCGACGATCGACCGGGTGTCGGCGCGCTGCGCGACCTTGGGCTGCTGCTGTTCGATCTCGCGCCGCCGGCCAAGCGCGTCCTGTCGCGCGTCAGCTGGGGTTTCACCGGGCGCCTGCCGCGCCTCGCACGCGGCCTCGACGTGCACGGCCGTTCCCCCACGGAGCCGCGATGAGCATCGACTGCGACATCGTCGTCGTCGGCGGCGGAGCGGTGGGCGCGGCATTCGCGGCGTTGGCGGTGCGGCAGGCGCAAGTGCCGGCGTCGCGCGTCCTCGTGATCGAGCGCGAACGTCCACCCGCCTGGGAGCGGGCGGCGCCGCCCGACCTGCGCGTGGTCGCGCTGTCGCGCGCGAGCTCGCGCATCCTCGCGGCCGCGGGGGCGTGGGAGGCGATCGTCGCGGGGCGCGTGAGCCCCTACGAGCGGATGCGCATCTGGCACGAGTCGCAGTCGCCGCTGGGCGGGGATGCGCTGGTATTCGATGCGGCGGAACTCGGTGAGCCGAATCTCGGCCACATCGTCGAGACCCGGTTGATCCAGTCGGCGCTGCTCGCCTCGCTCGAGGCGGCGGGCGTCGAGGTGCTCATCGGCAATGTCGCGGCGCTCGAGCTGTCGCCGCGGCACGCCGGAGTCGAGGTGGGCGGGCGGCGCATCAGCGCGCGGCTGGTCGTCGGCGCCGATGGAGCGCGCTCGCGCGTGCGCGAGCTTGCGGGCTTCGTTACGCGCAGGCGCGATTTCCGCCAGCAGGCCATCGTCGCCAATGTCGAGGTGGCGCGCCCGCACGAGCGCACGGCCTGGCAGCGTTTCCTCGGGCACGGCACGCTCGCCTTCCTGCCGCTCGCGAACGGCCAATGCTCGATCGTCTGGTCGGTCGGCGACGATCGCGCGGAGGCGCTGCGCGCGTTGTCGGTGCCGGAGTTCGAGCGTGAACTGACCGCGGCGCTCGATGGCGCGCTGGGCGAGGTGCGGCTGGCGAGCGGGCGGGTCTCGATACCGCTCGCCGCAACGAGCGCCACGCACTATGTCCAGGAGCGCTGCGCACTGATCGGCGACGCCGCGCATACCGTGCATCCGCTCGCGGGCCAGGGCGTGAACCTCGGCTTCCTCGACGCGGCATGCCTCGCGGATGTCCTCGTTGAAGGCCAGCGCGAGCGCGAGGACTGCGGTGCGCTGCGCCTGCTGCGCCGCTACGAGCGCCGCCGCCGCCCGCACAACGAACTGATGAGCGCCGCGATGGGCGGCTTCAACGACCTGCTCGCCGTGGGGCAGGGGCCCGCGGCGCGCCTCGCGCGGCGCGGCCTCGGCATCGTGAACAGGATTGGTCCGGCGAAGCGCCTCTTAGCTGCGCGGGCGATGGGGCTGGCCGGCGAGCTGCCCGCGGCAGCGCGCAGGGCCTAGCCCCGCGGCGATGGATCCGCTGATCGCGGCGGCCGCGCGCGCCCTGTCCGCCGGGGACGTGTTCGGCGCCTTGAAGCATGTCGCGCTGCGCGAGGACCCGCCAGCGCTCGCACTGCGCGGCATCGCCATGGCCCAGCTCGGTGAGCACCCGCGATCGCGCGCACTCTTGCGCCGTGCCGCGCGCGGCTTCGGCGCCCATGAAGAGCTGGCACGCGCTCGCTGTGTCGTCGCAGAGGCGGAAGTCGCGCTCGCCATGCGCGACCTCGGTGGCTCGCCGCGTACCCTGGCGGGCGCCGCGGCCGTGCTCGCAGCGCATGCCGATCATGCCAATGCGATGCAGGCGCGCCTGATCGCGGCGCGCCGGCTGCTGCTGATCGGGCGCATCGATGCGGCGGGAGGGGCGCTCGAGCGGCTGGATTTGCGCGGGCTGCCACCGGCGCTGTCCGCCGTGGCGCAACTGGCCCGCGCCGAAGTGGCGATGCGCTCGCTGCACACGGCCCCGGCGCGCCAGGCACTGGCGCGCGCGCAGGACGCCGCCACTCTCGCCGGCGTACCTGCGCTGCGCGCCGAAGTGCGTGAGGCGCGGGCCGCACTCGATCGACCTGCCGCGCGCCGCGTTTGCGAGGGGGGCGAGCAGCTGCTGCGGCTCGATGAAGTCGAGGCCTTGCTGGCCACCGATGCGCTCGTCGTCGATGCCTGCCGCCATGGCCTGCGCCAAGGCGCGGCCTGGACACCGCTCGCACGCCGCCCGGTGTTGTTCGCGCTGGCGCGCGCGCTCGCCGAGGCGTGGCCCGGTGATGCCGATCGGTACACGCTGATTGCGCGCGCGTTTCGCATCCGCCGCGCCAATGAAACGCATCGGGCGCGACTGCGTGTCGAAGTCGGCCGCCTGCGCGCGCTCGCGGCGCCGCTCGCGCGCATCGCGGCTACGGCTCAGGGCTTTGCGCTCACGCCGCGGCGCGGGCGCGAGGTCGTGGTGCTGCTGCCGCCGATCGGCGGCGAGCAGGGTTCCCTGCTCGCGCTGCTCGCCGACGGCGCACCCTGGTCTACCTCGGCTCTGGCGCTGGCCCTCGGCGCGAGCCAGCGCACGGTGCAACGCTCGCTCGTTGAACTGGAACTCGACGGGCGTGTGCGTTCGATCGGCCGGGCGCGCGCGCAGCGTTGGCTCGCGCCGCCGGCGGCGGGATTCACGACGACCTTGTTACTCCCGGCCGCGCTGCCGGCGGCGTAGATTGTTCACCGGGGAGACAACCCGTGAACAGGAGCCGACATTCCATGAACAGCAACTCATCAAGGAAGGTGGCGTCGACCGGCGAGCGCGTTGCAGAGGTGGTGCGCGAGTACGGTCCATTCGAGGGCGCGGACGCGGTCCACGGCGTTACCTACGACGGCGAGCAGGTCTGGGCTGCCGTCGGTCCGAAGGTGCTCGCCATCGATCCCGCCAGCGGCAAGGTGGTGCGCACGCTCGAGCACAGCGCCGATGCGGGCGCGGCCTTCGATGGCACGCACCTCTACCAGATCGCCGCGGCACGCATCGACAAGATCGACCCGGCAACCGGTGCGGTGGTGGCGTCGATACCGGCGCCGGGCCAAGGGGACGATTCGGGCCTCGCCTGGGCCGAGGGCAGTTTGTGGGTGGGGCAGTATCGCGGTCGCAGGATCCACCAGATCGATCCCGCCACGGGCAAGGTCCTGCGCACCATCGAGTCGAACCGCTTCGTCACCGGTGTGACCTGGGTCGACGGCGAGCTGTGGCACGGGACCTGGGAGGGCGACGAAAGCGAGCTGCGCCATGTCGATCCGCAACGCGGCGCGGTGCTCGAGCGCCTCGCGATGCCGGCGGGCACCGCTGTCAGCGGACTCGAGTCCGACGGCGCCGGGCTCTTCTATTGCGGCGGGGGACCCAGTGGCAAGCTGCGAGCTGTGCACCGGCCGAAGTAGCCGCTCGCCCGCCGAGATAGCCGCGGGTCGGCCGGCATCGCCGCGGCCGCGCGTGCTCAGGCGAGCGGTATCAGGTCGATCTTCGCCGCACAGATGAAGTCGTTCTCGGACAGCCCCTTGATCGCGTGCGTCGTGAAGCTGACGCGGCAGCGGTTGTAGCCCACTTCCAGGTCGGGGTGGTGGTCTTCGAGGTTCGCGATGTGCGCCAGCGCGTTCACGAAGCTCATGGTGCGAAAGAAATCGCGGAACGCGAATTCCCGCCGGATCGATTTCGCGTCGTCCGCGAGCTGCCAGTCCTGATGCAGCGAGCCGCAGTAACGCTCGGCGTCGGCGCGCTCGAGCGGCGCAATGCCGCCTTCGCATGGCACGCATTTTCTCCGGCTGAGGTCGGTCATGGCGGGCTCCGGCGCGCGAATCTGCGCTCGACGTAGCGTTCGACCAGTTCGCGGAACTCCGCGGCGATGTTGTCGCCCTTGAGTGTCACGGTCTTCTCGCCGTCTTCGTAGACCGGCGCCACGGGCCGCTCGCCCGTCCCCGGCAGGCTGATGCCGATGCTCGCGTGCTTGCTCTCACCCGGGCCGTTGACGACGCAGCCCATGACCGCGACGGTCATGTCCTCGACGCCTTCGTAGTTCTTGCGCCATTCGGGCATGCGATGGCGTACGTGGGACTGGATCGATTGCGCGAGCTGCTGGAAATAGCTGCTGGTCGTGCGACCGCAGCCCGGGCACGCGACCACCATCGGGATGAAGGCGCGCAGGCCCATGGTCTGCAGGATTTCCTGCGCGACGATCACCTCCTGCGTGCGATCGCCGCCCGGCTCCGGGGTCAACGACACGCGGATCGTGTCGCCGATGCCTTCCTGCAGCAGTACCGCCATGGCCGAGGTCGAGGCGACGATGCCCTTGGAGCCCATGCCCGCCTCGGTGAGGCCGAGGTGCAGGGGATACTGGCAGCGTGTCGCCATGTCGCGGTACACGGCGATCAGGTCCTGCACGCCGCTGACTTTCGCCGACAGCACGATGCGCCCGGCAGGCAGGCCGAGCTCGCGCGCGCGCGCGGCACTCGCCACCGCGGAAGTGACGATGGCGTCGCGCATCACCGCGTGCGCGGAACGCGGCTCGGCCGCGCCGGAGTTCTCGTCCATCATGCGCGTCAGCAGGTCCTGGTCGAGGCTGCCCCAGTTGACACCGATGCGTACCGGCTTGTCGTAGCGGCATGCCGTCTCGATCATCTCGGCGAACTGCGGATCCCGTTTGCTGCCGCGGCCCACGTTGCCGGGGTTGATCCGGTACTTGGCCAGCGCCTCGGCGCACGCGGGATACTCCCGCAGCAGCTTGTGGCCGTTGAAGTGGAAATCGCCGATGAGCGGCACATCGACACCCAGCTGCGCGAGCCGCTCGCGCACTTCGGGGACCGCGGCGGCGGCCTCGGCGCTGTTCACGGTGACGCGGACCAGCTCGGACCCGGCGCGCGCCAGCGCCTTCACCTGTTGCGCGGTGGCTTCGACATCCGCGGTATCGGTGTTGGTCATCGACTGCACGACGATCGGGTGTGCGCCGCCGACCACGACGGGTCCGACGTGTACGGCGAGGGTGGTGCGACGGGGCAGGAGCGACATGGGACATTATTCTAGTCGCTGGGGAATTCGCTGGTATCATGTGCCCGCTCGCCGCCACGCAAGACTGTCCGGAGAGATCCGCGCCCCCCGGGGCGGGGACGCCGAAGGCGCAAGTTCCGCCCGGAAACGCTCAGGCAAACGAACGGCAGGTCCGAGGCGAGCTCTGGAGAGTGGTGGGTCCTGCCCACCCACCGAAGGGGTGAGGCGAGTCCCGGTGGACCCGCCCGATCTCTCAGGTCACAGGACAGAGGGGCGGTGGAAGTGGCTCCGCATGGGACGACATACACCGCTTTTTGACCTGCATGTACGCCTTGGCGCCCGAATGGTCGATTTCGGCGGCTGGGACATGCCCGTTCACTACGGTTCGCAGATCGAGGAGCACCATGCGGTGCGCCGCAATGCCGGCGTGTTCGACGTGTCACATATGTGCGTCATCGATCTCACCGGTGAGCACGTGCGCGACCTGCTGCGCTCGCTGCTCGCGAACGACGTCGAGAAGCTGAGGATCCCGGGCAAGGCGCTCTACTCCTGCCTGCTGAACGAGTCGGGTGGCGTGCTCGACGACCTGATCGTCTACCACTTCACCGAAGAGTTCTTCCGCCTCATCGTCAACGCCGGCACCCGCGACAAGGATCTCGCCTGGATCCGGCCGCGCGCCGCGGAACGCGGCGTCGCAGTCGCCGAGCGTATCGATCTCGCGATCCTCGCCGTGCAGGGTCCGGCGTCGCGCACCATCGTCGAGACTCTGCTGCCACGGGAGGCCGAAGGACGTTCCGCGGTGATGAAGCTCGCGCCATTCAGCGGTCGCGTGCACGGCAAGTGGTTCATTGCGCGCACCGGCTACACGGGCGAAGACGGTTTCGAGATCGTGCTGCCCGCCACCGAGGCCGAGGCAACGTGGATAGCGCTCAACGAGCGCGGCGTGGCCTCCTGCGGGCTCGGTGCGCGCGACACGCTGCGCCTCGAGGCGGGCATGAACCTGTACGGCAACGACATGGATGAATCGACCAACCCGCTCGAATCGGGCCTCGGCTGGACCGTCGCGTTCGAACCGGAGGGGCGCGAGTTCATCGGCCGCAAGGCGCTCGAGGCGATCCGCGATCGCGGCAACCTGCGCAGGTTCGTCGGCCTCCTGCTCGAGGATCGCGGCGTGCTGCGCAGCCACCAGAAGGTGATCGTCGAGGGTGTCGGCGAGGGCGAGATCACGAGCGGCACTTTTTCGCCGTCGCTGCAGAAGTCGATCGCGCTCGCGCGCGTGCCGGCCGGCACCGGCGATCGGGTGCTGGTCGACATCCGCGGCAAGCTCGCCCCCGCGCGTGTCGTGCGTCCGCCGTTCGTGCGGAACGGCAAGTCGCTGATTTCCTGACCGGAGAGTTTCCATGACCCAGATTCCCGCAGACATCAGGTACGCGAAGAGCCACGAGTGGGCGAAACTGCTCGGCGATGGCAGCGTGGAGGTCGGCATCAGCGATCATGCACAGGGCGCGCTCGGCGACCTCGTGTTCGTCGAAGTGCCGGCCGTCGGGCGCACGCTTGACGCCGGCGAGGCTTGCGCGGTCGTCGAGTCGGTGAAAGCCGCGTCCGACGTCTACAGCCCGGTGGCGGGTACCGTCACCGAGGTCAACGGCGAGCTGGCCAACGCCCCCGAACTGATCAACTCGGATCCCTACGGCGCCGGATGGCTCTTTCGCCTGCGCCCGGCTGCGGCGGGCGCCCTCGATGCGCTGCTGACGGCCGCCGACTACGAAGCGGTACTGCAGGCCGAGAACGCCTGACGCGCGGGCAAGGAGCGAGGCATGCCGTTCATTCCGCACACCGAGGAAGACATCCGCGAGATGCTCGCCGCCATCGGCGCGCCCTCGATCGAAGCGCTGTTCGACGAGATCCCACAGGAACTTCGCATCAAGTCGCTGACCGGCATTCCCGAGGGCCTCGCGGAACTCGAGGTCGGCCGGTTGATGACCGAGCGGGCGAAACTCGACGGCACGCCGCTGTCGTTCATCGGCGCGGGCGCCTACGAGCACCACATACCCTCGGCGGTGTGGGCGATCACCTCGCGCGGCGAAATCTACAGCGCCTATACGCCCTACCAGGCCGAAGCGAGCCAGGGCACGCTGCAGGCGATCTATGAATACCAGACGATGATCGCCTCGCTCACGGGCATGCAGGTGTCGAACGCGACGCTGTACGACGGCGGCTCGGCGCTCGCGGAAGCGGCGCTGATGGCCGTGCGCGCGCACCGCAAGTCGACATCGATGCGGCTGCTCGTGCCCGCCAGCGTGCATCCGCATTACCGCAAGGTTGCCGTGGCGATGGCCGGCAACCAGGACCTCGTGTTCGACACGATCCCGTACGTGCGCGAGACCGGCCGCATCGACATGGCCGCGCTGACGGCGCATGCGGGCGAGGACATCACCGCGGTCGTGATACCGCAGCCGAATTTCTTCGGCGTGCTGGAAGACGTCGATGCGCTCACCGACTGGGCGCACGCGCAGGGCGCGCTCGTCATCGCCGTCGTCAATCCGACCTCGCTGGCGCTGCTCAAGCCGCCGGGCGAGTGGGGCGCGAAGGGCGTCGACATCGTCGTCGGCGAGGGCCAGCCGCTCGGCGTACCGCTGTCGTCCGGCGGGCCGTACTTCGGCTTCATGACCACGCGCATGGAGCACGTGCGCCAGATGCCGGGCCGCATCGTTGGCCGCACCGTCGACCTCGACGGCCGCGAGGGCTTCACGCTCACGTTGCAGGCGCGCGAGCAGCACATCCGGCGCGGCAAGGCGACCTCGAACATCTGCACCAACCAGGGCCTGCTGATGACCGCGGCCACCATCTACATGTCGATCATGGGTCCGGAAGGCCTCGAGCGTGTGGCCGCGCAGTCGGCGCAGCGCACGCGCGAGCTGGTTGCGGCGCTGACTCGCGTCAAGGGGGTGCGCAAGGCATTCGATTCCCCGCACTTCCACGAGGCGGTGCTGCTGCTCGAGCGTCCGGCGGCGGTCGTGCTGCGTGAACTGGCGGACCGCGGCGTGCTCGGCGGCTTCGATCTCGCCGCCGACTATCCGGAACTCGGCTCCGCGCTGCTCGTGTGCGCGACGGAGACGAAGACCGCCGCCGATATCGACCGGTATTCCGCCGCGCTGGCCGAAGCCCTGCGCGCCGCGCGCGCCGCCTGAACCGGGACACAGGACCTACCCGATGCCGAATCGCCGCGAGAAGCTGATTTTCGAGTACTCCCGCCCAGGCCGCGGAGCGCAGGGCCAGTGGCCGGCGAAAGCCGCGGTACCGGCGGATATCCCGGCGACGCTGCGCCGTGCCAGCCGGCCGCTCCTGCCGGAAGTGAGCGAGCTCGAGGCCGTGCGTCACTTCACGCGCCTGTCGCAGCTGAACTTCTCGATCGACACGCATTTCTATCCGCTCGGCTCGTGCACGATGAAGTACAACCCGAAGGCGTGCCACCAGTACGCGATGCTGCCCGAGTTCCTCGGGCGCCATCCGCTCGGTCCCGAGTCGCACGGCCAGGGCTTCCTCGCCTGCATGTACGAGCTGCAGGAAATGCTGAAGGCCGTGACCGGCATGCGCGGCGTATCGCTCGCGCCGATGGCGGGCGCACACGGCGAATTCGCCGGCGTGGCGATGATCCGCGCCTACCACCGCGCGCGCGGCGATCATGCGCGCAACGAGATCATCGTGCCCGAGGCGGCGCACGGCACGAACCCCGCGACCGCGACCATGTGCGGCTGCGTGGTGCGGGAAATCCCGGTGATGGCCGATGGCGACGTCGATTTCGAGGCGCTCAAGACCGCGGTCGGGCCGCAGACGGCCGGCATCATGCTCACCAACCCCTCGACACTCGGCGTGTTCGAACGGCGCATCAAGGAAGTCGCCGGCATCGTGCATGCCGCGGGCGGGCTCCTCTATTACGACGGCGCGAACCTCAACGCGATCCTCGGCAAGGTGCGCCCCGGCGACATGGGGTTCGACGTGATCCACATGAACCTGCACAAGACCTTCTCGACGCCGCACGGCGGCGGCGGGCCGGGCTCGGGGGCCGTGGGCGTCAGCGAGCGCCTGCTGCCTTTCATGCCTATCCCGGTCGTCGGGCGCGACGGCGAGCAGTATCGCTGGCTCGGCGAGCGCGACCTGCCGCAGTCGATCGGCCGCCTGTCCGCGTTCATGGGCAATGCCGGCGTGCTGCTGCGGGCCTATGTGTACATGCGCATGCTCGGCCGCGAAGGCATGGCGCGCGTCGGCGACTTCGCCACGTTGAATGCGAACTATCTGCTCGCGAAACTGACTGCGGCGGGCTTCGATGCCGCCTACCCGAGCCGGCGCGCGAGCCACGAGTTCATCATCACCGCGAAGCGCCAGGCGCGCGAGCACAATGTCACCGCGATGGACATCGCCAAGCGGCTGCTCGATTTCGGCTTCCACGCGCCGACCACCTATTTCCCGCTGCTGGTGCCCGAGTGCCTGCTGATCGAGCCGAGCGAGACCGAGAGCAAGGAGGCGCTCGATGCCTTCATCGATGCGATGGTGGCGATCAAGCGCGAGGCGGAGGGCGACACGCAGTTGCTGAAGGGCGCGCCGCACACGCTGCCGGTGCGCCGGCTCGACGACGTGCGCGCGGCGCGCCAGCTCGACCTCGCCTGGCGACCCGCAGCGACCCGGGGATGAAGCGCGAGAAACCGCAAGGCTTCACGCGGCTTTTCCGGGCCTTCGGCGCGAGCGGCAAGGGCCTGGCGGGCGCGTGGCGCGAGGAGGCGGCCTTCCGCCAGGAGCTGGCCTTCGCGGCTTGTGCGCTGCCGCTCGGCCTGTGGCTTGGACGCAGCGGCGTCGAACGTGCTCTACTCGTCGCACCGGTGCTGCTCATACTCGTCGTCGAACTCGTGAACAGTGCGATCGAGGCGACCGTGGATCGCATCGGCCCCGAACGCCACTTGCTGGCCGGCCTCGCCAAGGACCTGGGCTCCGCGGCGGTCCTGACGTCGTTCGTGCTTTGCGGTACCGTGTGGGCGCTGGTGCTCCTCGGCCGCTGATTCCACCCCCACTCGGAGCAGTATGTCAGCACTAATCTGCGGCTCGGTCGCCTTCGATACGGTCATGGTTTTCGACGGCCGCTTCAAGGACCACATCCTGGCGGAGCGCATCCACCTGCTCAATGTCGCCTTCCTGGTGCCGGCGCTGCGCCGCAACTTCGGTGGTTGCGCGGGCAACATCGCCTTCAACCTCAAGCTGCTCGGCGGCGAGGGCCACGCGATGGCCACCGTCGGCAGCGACTTCGGGCCCTACGAGGCCTGGATGCGCGCCAACGGCCTGCCGCTCACCTACATCGACAAGCTCGATACCGAGTACACGGCACAGGCGTACATCACGACCGATCTCGACTCGAACCAGATCACGGCCTTCCATCCCGGCGCGATGATGTTCGCGCACCGCAACCGCGTGCCCACCGATGCGGGCGTCAGCATCGGCGTGGTCGCGCCGGAGAACCGCGACGGCATGATCCAGCACTCCGCGCAGTTCGCAGCGGCCGGCATCCCCGTGCTGTTCGATCCCGGCCAGGGCCTGCCGATGTTCAACGGCGAGGATCTGCGCAGGTTCATCAGCGAGGCGACGTGGATCGCCGTCAACGACTACGAGGGGAGCCTCCTCGCCGAGCGCGCCGGACAGTCACTCGAGGAGATCGCCTCGCAGGTCAAGGCGCTGATCGTGACCCGCGGCGGCGAAGGCTCGCTCATCCATGCGGACGGCAAGGTGCACGAAATCCCCGCCGCGCGCGTCGGTGCGCTCGCCGACCCGACGGGTTGCGGTGACGCTTATCGGGCCGGATTGCTGTACGGGCTGCAGAACGGCCTCGACTGGCCGACCACCGGTCGCATTGCTTCGCTGATGGGGGCGATCAAGATCGAGCACCACGGCACGCAGAACCACCGGTTCACGCGAGCGGATTTCGCCGCCCGTTTCAGGGAGAGCTTCGGCCGGGAGCTTTAGCATGACGAGAAGATTCTGGATCAGCCTGCTCGCGGGACTCATCGCCACGACGGCCCAGGCGCAGCTCGCGCCCCAGCAGTCGCAGCCGCAGCCGCAGCCCGGACAGGCCGGCGATCCTTCGCAGGGCCTCGCGCCGCCCCAACCGGTGGTTGGCGTCGAGCCGGCCGACAGCGGCTGGACGCGCACGCTCGAGCGTATCGCGCAGAGCGTCGTCGCGATCGAGATCGACCAGACGCGCGCGTTCGACACCGAGTGGAATGCGTCCTCGCAGGCGACGGGCTTCGTCGTCGATGCCGAACGCGGCCTGATCCTCACCAACCGGCATGTCGTGACGCCGGGCCCGGTGATTGCCGAGGCCACCTTCCTGAATCGCGAGGAAGTGCAGCTGTATCCGGTGTACCGCGATCCCGTGCACGACTTCGGCTTCTATCGCTACGATCCGTCGAAGCTGCGCTTCATCACGCCGAAGTCCCTGCCGCTGTATCCCGCGGGCGCGCAGGTCGGGCGCGAGATTCGCGTGGTCGGCAACAACGCGGGCGAGCAATTGTCGATCCTTGCCGGGACCCTCGCGAAGCTCGACCGCGAGGCGCCGAAGTACGGCGTCGGCAAGTACAACGATTTCAACACTTTCTACGTGCAGGCCGCGTCGGGGACTTCGGGTGGTTCATCGGGCTCGCCCGTGATCGACATCCAGGGGCGCGTGGTCGCGCTCAATGCCGGTGGATCGAGCGCGGCGGCGTCGAGTTTCTACCTGCCGCTCGCGCGCGTGAAGCGCGCGCTCGAGCTGATCCAGGCGGGCAAGCCGGTCTCGCGCGGCACGCTGCAGACCACCTTCGAGTACACCCCGTTCGATGAACTGCGCCGGCTCGGCCTGCAGGCTGAGACCGAAGCGGCAGTGCGGAAGTCGTTTCCGGAATTCACCGGCATGCTGGTGGTCGCCGAAGTGCAGCCGGGCAGCGCCGCGGCGGACGTGCTGTATCCGGGCGACGTGCTGGTACGGGTCAACGGCAAGTACCTCACGCAGTTCGAGCCGTTGGGCGCCGTGCTCGATGACAGCGTGGGCGCGCCGGTCGAACTCGAGCTCGAGCGGGGCGGGCAGCTGGTGTCGACGACCATCACGGTGGGCGACCTGCATGTGATCACGCCCGATGAGTACCTCGAGTTCGGCGACGCGGTCGTCAACACGCTCTCCTACCAGATGGCACGCCACTTCAATATTCCGGTGCGCGGTGCCTACGTCGCCAATCCGGGCTACGCACTCGGCGCGGCGGGCATTCCGCGCGGCGCGGTGATCAAGGCCGTGAACGGCGCGGCGATCGACAGCATCAGGGATCTTGAGGCCGCATTCGACAAGCTGGGCGACGGCGACCGCACATCGGTGCGCTACTCCACCATCGACGACCCGAACGGCAGCCAGCTGCGCTCCGTGCGCATGGATCGACGCTGGTTCCCGGCGCAGCGCTGCAAGCGCAACGACGCGACCGGGTTCTGGGACTGCAGCACGCTCGCCGCGGGCCCCGCGCCCAGGGCGCCGGTGGTCGGCAGCACCAGCTTCCTGCTGCCTGGCGATACGCGCATCGCACGCATCGTGCCCTCGCTCGTCACGGTGGGCTTCGACATGCCGTATGCCGTGGCGGGCGTGACCGAGCGCAACTACCACGGCACCGGTCTGGTCGTCGATGCCGAACGCGGCCTCGTGGTCGTCGACCGCAACACGGTGCCGGTGTCGCTCGGCGATGTGCGCATCACTTTTGCCGGCACGCTCGAGATCCCGGCGAAGGTCGTGTTCGTGCACCCGCTGCACAATCTCGCGATCGTGCAGTACGACCCGACGCTGGTCGGTGAGACTCCGGTGCGCAGCGCGAAGCTTGGCACGAAGCCGCTGCGCGCCGGCGATGATGTCTGGGTCGTCGGCCTGTCGCCGGACACCGGCCTCAAGTCGCGGGCCACGAGCATTGCCGACATCGACCCGATCGTGCTGCCGCTCTCGCGCACGATGCAGTTTCGCGAGGCGAACCTCGAGGTGATGCAGCTCGTCAACGGACCGCAGGATTTCGACGGCGTGCTGCTCGACAGGTCAGGCGCGGTGGCGGGCGTGTGGTCGAGCTTCGCCTCCGAGAGCGGGCGCGAAGTGGTGCAGGCCAATCGCGGCGTGCCGATCGATATCGTCGCGGACATGGTCGCGCGCGCGCGTGACGGGCGGCCGATCTACTCGCTCGAAGTGGAGTTGCTGCCGCAGACCCTGGCGGTGGCACGCCGGCTCGGGCTCTCGGACGATTGGGTAAGGCAGATCGAGGGCGCGGGCGGCCGCACGCGCCAGGTGCTGACGATCACGCGCGTGGTCGGTGGCTCGCCGGCGGCGCAGATCCTGCAGCAGGGCGACCTGCTGCTCGCGATCGACGGCAGAGTCATGCGCGACTTCAGGGATGTCGAACGCGCCGTGGCGGACAAGCCTACGGTACTGGTCACGGTATGGCGCGGCAGCGAGGCACGCGAGTTCGACGTGGCGACCGCGGAACTCACCGGTGTCGACCTGACCCGCATGGTCCAGTGGGCGGGCGCGACGCTGCATGCGCCGCACCGCGCGATGCTGGTGCAGCGTGGCATCGCCCCGGAGGGCGTCTATGTGGCGTACTTCGCCTACGGCTCGCCAGCCACCCGCGCGGGGCTCTTCCCGGGGCGGCGCATCGTCGAGGTCGACGGCCAGCCGACCCCCGATCTCGACAGCTTTCTCAGGCTCGTCACCGGCCGGCCCGACCGGGCCTCGGTGCGGCTGAAGACGATTTCGTGGAACAACGCGCCCGAGGTCATCACCCTGAAGCTCGACAAGCACTACTGGCCGGCCTACGAATTGCGCCGGATCGGGGCGCGCTGGGAGCGGTATTCGCTCGAATAGCGGTCTTTCCACAAAGTGAACCGGGTCGGCCTTGCATCGGCCGGCGGCTTGCTAGAATCAATAAATGGTTCGTATCGTCCGCGCAACACAGGCCGAAATCGACGAGGCCGTCACGGCGCTCCGCGACGGCGAACTCGTCGCCTTTCCAACCGAGACGGTCTACGGACTCGGCGCGAATGCGCAGAATCCCGCCGCCGTGCAGAAGATCTTCGAGGTGAAGGGCCGGCCAACGACCCATCCCGTCATCGTGCACCTCGACAGCCCCAAGTACCTGCACCGCTGGGTGCGGGAAGTGCCACCGGCAGCACAGGCGCTCGCCGAGCGCTTCTGGCCCGGACCGCTGACTCTGGTGATGCCGCGCGCCGCGAACGTGCACGACATCGTCACGGGCGGACAGGACACGATCGCCATCCGCGTGCCCGCGCATCCGATGGCCCAGCAGCTGCTCACCGCGTTCGGCGGCGGCATCGCGGCACCCTCGGCAAACCGCTATGGGCGCCTGTCGCCGACCCGCGCCGAGCATGTGCGTGAAGAGTTCGGCGACGCCGTGCGCGTGGTGCTCGACGGCGGCGAATCGCAGGTCGGCCTCGAGTCGACGATCGTCGCCTGCGACGAGACCGGCGTGCGCCTGTTGCGACCCGGTGCGGTGACTCTCGCGCAATTGCGCCAGGTGGTCGGCGACGTGCAGGTCGGCCCGCCCGGTGCCGCGCCGCGCGTGCCGGGCAGCACGCCGACGCATTACGCGCCGGCGACACCCATGACCATCGTGCCCGCCGACGAAATCGACACGCGTGCCGAAGACGCCTCGGAGGGCGGGCGGCGCATCGCCGTACTCGCGCAGCGCCTGCCGCTCAAGACCTATCCCTCCGTCACCTGGATCAACGCGGGCCGGCGCCCCGACGCCTACGCGCACGACCTGTACGCCAACCTGCGTACGCTCGACACGGCCGGGTGCGAGCAGATCCTCGTGCAGGAGGTGCCAACCGATGACGAGAGATGGGATGCGATCCGTGATCGCCTGCTGCGCGGTGCGGCGGCGAGCGAAGTGGACGGTGCCGACCTCGCGGCGACGGATGCGCCGGGAGTCATGCCCTGACGGGCGCGGGCGCGGGCGCGATAGCGGTCTGAGGAGATTCTGCATATGGCAATAGTCGCGGCGGGCATTCCCTGGAAGCAGCTCATCCTGCTGGCGCCCGATATCGCCAAGGGTGCGAAGGCCATCTGGGGACAATGGAAATCGAAGCCCGTGCCCGAGCCGATCGACGCCAACAAATCGCCGGGCGACCAGCTCGCCGCCATCTCGAAGCGGCTGCTGGCGCTCGAGGCCAACGAGGCGAATCAATCCAGGCTGGTCAGCGAGATGGCCGACCAGGTGCAGGTCATTGCGGTAGGCCTGCGGGAAACCGCCGCTCGCCAGACCGTGATCATCTGGGTCGCCGGCGCAGCGCTGCTGCTCGCCATCACCGGTCTCGTGGTCGCGCTGCTCAGGTAGTCTGCCCGGCCATGGCCTCGGGCGCATTGCGCCCCAGGCGGCGAATGAGCTTGTCTGCCTCGCGCACCCACAACACCGAGCTGCCGATCGCGGCGCACAGCAGCCAGTCGGCGCCGCTCAGCGCAACTGTCGAGAATGCGTGCTGCAGGAACGGCACGTGGACCACGGCCGCCTGCAGCAGCAGCGACAGCCCGACCGAGCCCCACAGCCACTTGTTCGCGAGCAGGCCCGTGAAGGCACTGTGCTCATCCGAGCGCGCGTTGAAGACATTGAACAGCGAGAAGAACACGAGGGTCGTGAACGCCATCGTGCGCGCGTGATCCAGGCTGCCCGTGCCCTCGATCAGGCCGCCGGCGAGGCTGGCGTCCAGCACCAGCAAGGTGCCCGCCGCCATGACCACGCCCACCAGCAGGATTCCCGCCCACATCTGTCCCGTGATCACGCCCTCGGTGCGCGGACGCGGCTGGCGGGTCATCACGTCCGCATCGTGGGGATCGACGCCCAGCGCGAGCGCTGGTGCGCCGTCGGTCACCATGTTGATCCACAGGATCTGCGTCGCGAGCAGCGGCAGCGCGATCGCGCCGGCCTCGGCCGCCGACAGGCCGATCACGTCGGCGAGCAGCACGCCGAAGAACATCGTGATCACCTCGCCGATGTTGGATGAGAGCAGATAGCGCAGGAACTTGCGGACGTTGGCGAATATCGCGCGGCCTTCCTCGACAGCCGCCACGATCGTCGCGAAGTTGTCGTCCGCGAGGACGATATCCGCGGCTTCCTTCGCGACGTCGCTGCCGGTGATGCCCATTGCGACGCCGATGTCTGCTGTCTTCAGCGCGGGCGCGTCATTCACGCCATCCCCGGTCATCGCGACGGTCGAGCCGTCATGCTGCAGAGCCCTGACGATACGCAGCTTGTGGGCCGGGTTCACGCGCGCGAACACCGACACCTCCCCGACCGTGCGCAACAGCTCCTCGTCCTGCATGCGTTCGATTGCGGCGCCGGATACCGCACTTCGCCCGTCGCCAATGCCGATCTCGGCGGCAATGACCGCGGCGGTCACCGGATGATCGCCGGTGATCATGATCGGGCGGATGCCGGCCGCCTTGGTGCGCGCCACGGCCGCGGGCGTTTCGGCGCGCGGCGGGTCGATCATGCCGAACAGTGCGAGGAACACGAGGCCCTGCTCGATGTCCTCGTCGAGTTCCTCGCGGGTGAATGCATCCCTCGGCAGGCGTCGCGATGCCACCGCGAGCGTCCTCAGGGCCTCGCCAGCCAGCCCTTCGTTGATCCGCGTGAGCTCGGCACGGCGTGCGTCCGACAGCGGGCACCGTTCGCCATTCACTTCCTCATGGGTGCAGCGCGCCAGCAGCACGTCCGGAGCCCCCTTGGTGAAGGCGAGCAGCTGGTCGTCACGCTTTGTGTCGCTGTGCACCGTGCTCATCAGCTTGCGCTCGGAGGAAAACGGCACCTCGCCGACGCGTTCGAAGCGCGCATCGAGCAGCTGCGGCTCGAGACCTGCCTTGCGCGCGGCCACGATCAACGCGCCTTCGGTCGGATCGCCGATCACGGTCCAGCGCCCGCCATTTTCCTGCAGCACCGCATTGTTGGCCCGGTCGGCGGCGGCGAGCGCCCGGACGAGCTCAGTGTGCAACGCCCCGTCAATCGCGCCGCCCCCCTCGCGGTGCACCTCTCCCTCCGGCTCGTAGCCCGTGCCTTCGAACTGCACGCGCCCGCTGGCGGTGACCATCACGCGCACGGTGAGTTCGTTGCGCGTCAGTGTGCCGGTCTTGTCGGTGGCGATGACACTCGCCGAGCCCAGCGTCTCGACGGCGGCGAGGTGGCGCACGATCGCGTTGCGCTTCGCCATCCGCTGCACGCCGAGGGCAAGCACGGCGGTCACGACGGCCGGCAGTCCCTCGGGAACGGCCGCCACGGCGAGTGCGACGCCGAAGATCAGCACTTCGAAGAGTGCCGCGATGCCCCGCACTTCCTCCACGATGAGGATCGTTGCGATCATCACCACGGCGATCGCGATGACGCCGATCCCGAGCAGCCGGCCGACGCGGGCGAGCTCGCGCTGCAGCGGTGTGGTTTCCACCGGCGTCGCCTCCAGCATGCCGGCGATGCGACCCATCTGCGTCTGCATGCCGGTTGCCGTAACGACCGCACGGCCGCGGCCGCTGGTTGCCGCCGTGCCGCTGAAGACCATGTTGACCTGCTCGCCGGGCAGCGCGTCGCCCGGAATCGCCGCGGTTTCCTTCGCGACCGGCAGGCTCTCGCCGGTGAGCGCCGCCTCGGCGGTCTGCAGGGCGGTCGAGTGGATCAGCCGGGCGTCGGCGGGGATCCGGTCGCCTTCCTCGATGAGGATGAGATCGCCCGGCACGAGCTCTGCGGCCGGAACGGTCAGCTGCTCGCCGTCACGGACGACTCTGGCCTGCGCCGCCGACATTTCCCGCAGCGCCGCCACGGCCTGCGCGCTACGCGCCTGCTGGACATGGCCGATGATGGCGTTGAGCAGCACGACCACAAGGATCGCGATGGCTTCGTAGGGCAGCGCGGTGTCGCGCGCGAGCAGCCACAGCAGCGTCGATACCGCCGTGGCGGCGAGCAGCAGGATGACGAGCGGCTCACGAAACTGGGCGAGGAACCGGCGCCACTCGGGCACGGGAGGTTCGGCCAGCAGCTCGTTCCGGCCGCACCGCTCGAGGCGCTCGCGCACGACCTGGCTGGCGAGGCCGCAGCTCGCGTCGGAGCCGAGCTCGCGCACCGACTGTTCCGGGGACAGGGCGTGGAACGGCGTGCTCACGTGCGGGCAGCCCGGGAAACGCGCCGCCCGGTGCGCAACACGGGAATGTACGCGGGCGCAACCCGGCCGAGCGCTTTCGACGCCAGTGAAGCCATCGGCGAAAAGTATCAGGTCGGCGTGATCAGCGGGATGCCGCGAAGGTCTGTACCCAGTACACGCCGCTTTCGCTCGCCGCATCGACGGCAAAGGCCAGGCCCATCTGCGTGAACCTGGCGTCCATCAGGTTTCGGCAGTGCTCGGGGCTCGCGAGCCAGCCGTCGACCACTTCCTCGGCACTGGTCGGTCCGGCTGCCAGGTTCTCGCCGACGAGGCGCCAGGCATAGCCCGTGCGCCCGACCCGCTCGGCGGCAGTGCTGCCGTCGATGCCGCGATGGTCGAAGCGATCGAGGCGGGCCAGTTCCCCGGCGTGGGCCCGGGAGGCTTCGTCGAGCTGCGCGGCGGCCGTGAGCGGCGCGACGGCAGGGTGGGCGGTACTGCCGCAGCGCCGGGCGCTGGCGCGCGCGGCATTCACCAGTTCGAGCACGCGGGCGCCGATGCGTGCAGCATCCTGCACCGCGGGCGGCGCGAAGGGTGCGGCAAGCACGATCCAGATGTCGTCGCCGCGCTGCGCCACGCCGCCCTCGCCATACGCCGGCTGCGAAATGCGCTCGCAATGATGGTCGCGCAGCATCGACTCGATGTGTGCGTCGGATCGCACGCCGCCGAGGCGGATGAACGTGGCGCTCGCCGCGCGGTACCCCGCGGCCTCGAGGGCGACGGCGAGCCGATCGCCGCGGGCGATGCGCCGGGCTGCCTCGTCCAGTCGGGCCGCGCGGGAGACGGGGGTGGTGGTGACCTGGGCGCCGCAGCCGCCAAGGCGCATCGTGTTCACGATATCGAAGGGAGCGGCCTGCGCTGCACCGCCCATGGTCAGCGAAAGGGCGAGGATGGCGAGCCGCGTCACGAGTGCTCAGTCGGCACGCACGGTGCGGCCCTGCGCCCAGCGGCGCAGGGCCGCCACCTGTTCGGCCATGACCACCGCGAGCGGGCGCGTCGCGCCGATCTCGCGGGCGATCGATGCGGCATCGACCGGCGCGCCCTGCGCGTGCGCCGTATAGAGCGCCGCGACGATGGCCTGCTCGAGCTCTGCGCCCGAGAACTCCCCGCTCATCGCGGCGAGTCGCGCGAGCTCGGCGCCGGTCAGTGGTACGTTGCGCCGTGCGGCGTGGATGCCAAGGATCGCGGCGCGTGTTTCGGCGTCCGGCAGGTCGACGAAGAAGATTTCGTCGAAGCGCCCCTTGCGGATCAGCTCGGGGGGCAGCGCGCTGACATCGTTGGCGGTCGCGACGAGGAACACGCGCGTGCGCCGCTCCGCCATCCAGGTGAGGAACGCGCCGAGCACGCGCCTGCCCGTGCCGCTGTCACCCTCGCCGGAGGCGAGCGCCTTCTCGATCTCGTCGATCCAGAGCACGCAGGGTGCGAGTGCGGTCGCGGTGGCGAGGGTTTCGCGCAGGTTCTGCTCGGACTCGCCGTGCCACTTGCTGTACAGCGCCGCGAAGTCGAAGCGCAGCAGCGGTACGCCGAAAATGCCCGCAATCGCGCGGGCCGCGAGACTCTTGCCGCACCCCTGCACGCCGAGCAGCAGCACGCCGCGCGGGGCATCGAGGCCGGGCGCGGTGCCGTCGAAGGCCGCGCGACGCGTCTCGACCCAGCGGCGCAGGTTGGCCAGTCCGCCGACTTCGGCGAAACGCGCGGTGTCGGGTTCGAAGCCGAGCGTGCCATGGCGATTGAGCAGTTCGTACTTGCCGGCCTGCACGGCGCGCAGGTCCTCGGCGGTAATCGCGCCGTCGTCGTACAGAACGCGCCGTACGAGCCGCTCGGCGTCCGGGGCGCTGAGTCCCGCGAGATTGTCGATGACCCGCGCAAGCGCGTCGCGGTCGATGCGTGGCGCGCGACCCTTGTGCTGGCGCCGCCATTCATCGAACACGTGCGTGACGATCTTCTGCCGCTCGGCGGCGGAGGGCAGCGCGGGACGAAAGCGCGCGGCGAGCGGCACGAGCTCGGCCGGAAGCGTGATCTCGTGGCTGACGAGCACTACGGTGCGGGCCACCTTCGCCTGGTCCTGCACGACATCCTTCAGCATGCGGATGTTCACCGGATCGGCGAGATAGGGATGGAAGTCGAGCAGGATGTAGATGCCCGCCATGGGGGTCGACTTGAGGTGGCGCAGCATCTGCGCCGGCTCGATCAGGTGGCGCTGGGGCGCGCCCATGTCGCGGTCGATGCGCTTGAGGCCCTCGGTCGCGCTCCAGATGAAGATTCCCGATCCGGGCGCGCGGCGCGCGTGCAGCCCGGCGTCGCGCAGCAGCGCCAGCGCACGCGTCTCGTCGCGGCTCTCCACCGCGAGCAGGGCGACGCGGGAGGAGAGCAGCGTCCGCAGCTCGGCGTGCGGGTCCGTGGCGGCGTGCGTCTGCATGGACGAACAATGTAGCAAATGAGCAGGCCGATCTTGCGGGCCCTGCGGTCATTCCCGACAATGCGTCACAAATGACAACCCCGCGCCGCGCCCGCGCCAGGCCCCGCTGGATCGACCCGTTTGCCCCCGAGCACATCCGACGTCTGGTGGCCGAATTCGGCTCGCCGCTCCTGATCGTCGACTGCGCGCGCGTGCGCGCGCAGTACCACAACCTGCGCCGGGCGCTGCCCGGTGTCGACCTGCACTACGCGCTGAAGCCCCTGCCGCACCCGGCGGTCGTGCAGACCATCATCGAAGAGGGCGGATTCCTCGACCTCGCAACGACCGGCGAGCTGCAGCTCGTCGCGAACCTCGGAGTCGACCCGGCGCGGTGCATCCACACGCACCCGATCAAGCGTGACATCGACATCCGCAATGCCGTGCACGCCGGCGTGCGCGTGTTCGTCGCCGACAATCCGGATGAACTGGAGAAGTTCGTCCCCTGGCGCGATACCACCGAGCTGCTGCTACGGGTGTCGTTTCGCGCGCCGGGTGCCGTTTGCGACCTGTCGCGCAAATTCGGCTGCGATCCGGAGGCACTGCTCCCACTTGCGCGGCGGGCGCGGGAACTCGGGCTCACCGTGCGGGGCCTGTCGTTTCATGTCGGCTCGCAGGCGCCGAATGCGCTGAAGCATCTCGAGGCGATCGAGACCTGCAGCAAGCTGCTGCGGGCCGCGCGCCGCGAGAAACTCGGTCCGCTGGACACGCTCGACATCGGCGGCGGATTCCCGATCGGCTACGGACAGCGCGCGCCCGACATCGGCCGCTTCTGCTCATCACTGCGCGCCGCGATCGTGAAGCTGCCGCGCCGCGTGCGCGTGATCGCCGAGCCGGGTCGCTACATTGCCGGACCAGCGGCGATCGGCGTCGCGAGTGTCATGGGCCGCGCCCAGCGCGAGGGGCATTGGTGGTACTACCTGGACGATGGCCTCTACGGCTCCTACAGCGGCCAGCTCTACGACCATGCCCGCTATGCGGTCGAGGCCCTGCGCGAGGGCACTGAGCGTCTGCCCTCGGTGCTCGCGGGTCCGACCTGCGACAGCATCGACGTGATCGCCGAGAACCTGATGCTGCCGCGACTGCGGGAGGGCGACCTCATCGTCGGGCGCTCGATGGGCGCGTACACCTGGGCGAGCGCCTCGGAGTTCAACTTCTTTCCGCGCGCCACAGTGGTTGCCGTGAACCGCACGGCGGGGGACATGGGGGGCGTCTGATGCGAGGCAGCTCGGGGTTTCCCCGACGCCTGCTTGCATTACGCGCCCGAGTCCTGAACCATCCGGGTTGGACTGATTCCGGAAGACCTTGGCCGGGCGGGAAGCTGATTATGTCGTACGAATTTCAATGGTCGCGCAGGCGCATGCTGGCCGCCACGCTGGCGACCGCGGTGGCCGCGCCGGCCATCCTGCACACGCGCCCTGCGCCGGCGGCCGAGATGATCGGCCCGCAGCGCTGGCTCGAACTCTTCAATACCCATACCGGCGAGACCGTGAGCGTCGCCTACCACGATGGGCGCCGCGTGGTGGCGGACGCGGTGGCGAAGCTCGAGCGTGTGCTGCGTGATCATCGGGCCAATGAAGTGCATCCGATCGACCCCGATCTCTACGACCAGCTGTCCGCCGTGGCGCTCGAGGCGGGCCGGGATGCGCGCTTCGAGGTGATCTCCGGGTACCGCTCCCCGCACAGCAACGCGAAGCTTGCCGCGGCGAGTTCGGGCGTGGCGAGGCGCAGCCTGCACATGCAGGGCCGCGCGATCGACGTGCGCCTGAAGGGCGCCTCGTGCGCCAGCGTACGGGACATCGCGCTCGCGATGGCGCGTGGCGGGGTCGGCTTCTACCGCAAGTCGAACTTCGTTCACCTCGATACCGGTCGCGTACGCAGCTGGCAGGGCTGATCGGCAGCACCCCGCCCTGATTGCATGACCGCCTCCCGCCCGCGAGAATGGGCGATCTACGGGGGCGATACATGCCTGCGATCCTGCCGGCCACCGGCCTGCTGATACTCTCCAACGCGTTCATGACCTTTGCGTGGTACGCGCACCTCAAGAACTTCTCGACCCGCCCATGGTTCATCGCGGCACTCGTGAGCTGGGGCATCGCGTTCTTCGAGTACATGCTGCAGGAAGTGATCGCGCTCGCCGTCTTCGTGCCGTTTGCCGTGCTCTACATGCGTGAGCCGCTGAAGCTCGACTACCTGTGGGCGTCGCTGTGCATCCTCGGCGCCGTCTACTTCATGTTCCGCTCGTGATGCCGCGGGCGGACACCGCAATCCATCGCGATGTGGACGCCGCACGCCGGGGTGATGAACCGCGCGTGCTCGCGCGGCTCGGTTCCGGCTGGGCCGTGTTCGGCTCACAGCAGTTCGTGCGCGGCTACCTGCTGCTGCTGCCCGATCCCGTGGTGCCGCAGCTGAACGCGCTCGCCGGAGCGGCGCGGGCGGGGTTCCTCGCGGACATGACCCGCCTCGGGGATGCATTGCTGCAGGTGACCGACGCCGTGCGCATCAACTATGCGATATTCGGCAACGTCGAGCCGGCCCTGCATGCGCACGTGATCCCGCGCTACGCGCACGAGCCCGCGGCGATGCGTACCGCCCAGCCCTGGGCCTACGACTGGTCGCGGGCGGAGCCCTTCGACGCGGCGGCGCTGGCGCCGCTCGCCGAGGCGCTGCGGCAGGCACTGCGGAAACTCTAGCGGAGAAGTGGACATGCACAAGACGATCCTGGCAAGCATCATGGGCCTGGCCCTCTGCGTTACCGCGGTGGCGGGCGACGGCCAGCGCGAGTACATCGGCGCGGCAGCCGGCTCGGTTGCCGCGACGCTGCCGTTCAGCAACGGCGTGCGTGTCGGCGATACGCTGTACATCGCCGGCCACCTCGGCCTCGATGCGGAGACGCAGATGCCGCCGGCCGGAGTCGAGGACGAGGCCCGCCTCGTCATGGACGGCATCAAGGCCACGGTCGAGGCCGCCGGGTTCACCATGAACGACCTTGTTTCGGTGACCGTGTTCTGCCCCGACCTCACGCTGTATGAGGCGTTCAATCGCGTGTACCGCACCTACTTCAGCGGCAGGTTCCCGGCGCGCGCATTCGTCGGCAGCGGCCCGCTGGTTCGCGGCGCGCGTTTCGAAGTGCTCGGTACGGCGGTCAGGACGCCAGCGCCAGCCGCAGGTCACGCAGCAGCACACTGAGCGAGTCGATCGGCGCACTGCAGGTGCTGCCGCGGCACAGGTAGGCCACGGCATCGCCGCGCGGTGCTTTCGCGGCCAGTGCGGCCGGCAGACCCGGGGCGTCATCCGGGATCGCGAGCGTGATACGGCGCGGCGCATGGAGCCGCGCGAGTTCATGCCGCCAGCGCTCGATTCCGGCGGCCGTGCCGCGCAGGATCACGATCTGCGGCTGCGCGAGGTACTCCTCGAGCGCCACCAGCATCGATGTATGTGCCTGCGGCTGGCGGGACACGCCGCTCCAGCCCGCGCGCAGCGTGCGTTCCGCCGCCGCGAGATAGCGCGGTTCGCCGAGCAGGTAGCCTGCGCGCTGCAATACCGTGGCAGCGACGCCGTTGCCGCAAGGTGTCGCATCGTCGGCGAAGCTCTTCGAGCGGTGGATCAGACGCTCGTGGTCGTGCGAGGTGAAGAAGAAACCGCCGGCCTCGCGATCCTCGAAGTGCTCGAGCATGGCCTCGAGCAGTGCGACGGCGAACTCGAGGTCCGCGCCGCGCCACCGTACCTGCAGCAGCTCGATGAGGGCGTCGGCGAGCAGGGCATAGTCGTCGAGATAGGCGTTGAGGTGCGCGCGGCCGTCCTTGTACGTCGCGAGCAGGCGCCCATCGCGCCACAGGCGTGCACGCAGGAAATCGACCGCGCCCGTGGCGGCCTCGGCGAGCGCCGGCTGGTCCAGTGCCCGGGCAGCCATGGCCAGGCCCCGGATCGCGATCGCATTCCAGCTGGTGAGGAGCTTCTCGTCACGCGCCGGCGGTATGCGCCGTTCGCGCAGCGCCAGCAGCTTCGCGCGGGCGCCGTCGATCTGCGCGGCAACCGCGTCGCGGGTGCTGCCGAGCCCGGCGGCGATGTCCTCGAGGCTGCGCGTGACGCGCAGGTGCCACGCGCCTTCGAAGTTCGCCTCGCGGTCGAGCCCATAGTGCGCGGCAAACACCGCGAACTCGGCGGCGGTCAGCGCGGATTCGACCGCCTCCCGCGTCCACACGTAGTAGCGCCCCTCGTGCCCCTCGGAGTCCGCATCGCGGCTCGAGTAGAAACCGCCCTCCGGTGAGCGCATGTCGGCGAGCAGCCACGCGGCCGTCTGTCCGGCGGTACGCGCAAACAGGACCTCGCCGGTGGCGAGTGCCGCGCTGGCATAGCTCGCGAGCAGCGCGCCGTTGTCGTACAGCATCTTCTCGAAGTGCGGAATCGACCACTGCGCATCGACGCAGTAACGGTAGAAGCCGCCCGCGAGATGATCGAAGAGGCCGCCTTCCGCCATGCGGGTCAGCGTGAGCGTCGCCATGTAGAGCGCATGCAGGTCGGGCTCGGGCGAGCCCGCAGTCGCGTGCCAGTCGCGCATCAGGCGATCGATCGTGGTCGGGTGGGGGAATTTCGGCGCGCCACCGAAGCCGCCGTTCACCCGGTCGAACGAGCGCTCGAGCTGGCTGCGGCAGGCGAGCAGGGGCGCATCGGTGAGCGGTGCCGCCGCATCGGCCGGCGGCGATTCGAGCGTGGCGAAGGCTTCCATCAGCGCATCGTTCTGCCTGCCAAGCTCGTCACGATGCTCGCGGTAATATTCCGCGACGCGCACCAGCAGATCGCGGAAGGCCGGCATCCCGTGGCGCGCTTCCGGCGGGAAATAGGTGCCGCCGAAGAACGGGCGCTGGTCATCGTGCGCGAGGAACATCGTCAGCGGCCAGCCGCCGCTGCGCTGGGTCAGCATCTGCTGGGCGATCTGGTAGATGCGGTCGATGTCCGGGCGTTCCTCCCGGTCCACCTTCACGTTGACATACAGCTCGTTCATCAGCCGCGCGGTGTCCGGATCCTCGAAAGATTCGTGCGCCATCACGTGGCACCAGTGGCAGGCCGAATAGCCCACCGAGAGCAGGATCGGCTTGCCGCTCTCGCGGGCCAGCGCCAGCGCCTGCTCGCCCCACGGGTACCATTCGACGGGATTGTCGGCGTGCTGCAGAAGGTATGGGCTCGTTTCACCGGACAGGGCGTTCGACATGTCGGCTAGAATACGCGAATGCTGTTGCGCTTGAAAAAGGGCGAGGATCGCAGGCTTCGCGCCGGCCACAGCTGGGTTTTCAGCAACGAGGTCGATACCGGCGCGACGCCGCTGTCCGCATTCACCCCCGATCTCACCGCGCGCATCGTGTCGGATCGCGACGCGTTTCTCGGCTATGGCTACGTGAATCCGCACGCACTGATCAGCGCGCGGTTGCTGTCGCGGGACGAACGGCGCGAGCCCGACGGCGCGCTGCTTGCCTCGCGCATCGCACGCGCGCTGCGGCTGCGCGAGCGGCTCCATCCCACGCCGCACTACCGGCTCGTGTTCGGCGAGTCCGACGAGCTGCCGGGGCTCATCGTCGACCGCTACGGCGACATCGCGGTGGGGCAGATTGCGACCGCCGGCATGGAGGCGCGCAGGCCCGCAATCGAGGCGGCGATCCGCGAAGTGGTCGCGCCGCGCACGCTCGTCTGGAAGAACGACACGGGTGCGCGCGACCTCGAGCAGCTGCCGAAGGAGATCACCGTGGCGTTCGGCGAGCTGCCGGAGGAGCTCGCCGTCATCGAGAACGGGATTGAGTTCGCCGTGCCTTTCGCCCAGGCGCAGAAGACCGGCTGGTTCTACGACCAGGCGGCCAATCGTGCCCGCCTGCGCGAGCTGCTGCCGCGCGATGCGCGCGTGCTCGATGTGTGCTCGTATGCGGGCGCCTGGGCGGTCACCGCACTGAAGTCCGGGGCGCGTGCGGCGGCCTGCGTCGATGCGTCCGCGGGGGCGCTGCAGGCGGCCGGCCGCAATGCCGCGCGGCACGATCATGCCCTGGAGACGCTGCAGGGCGACGCCTTCGACGTGCTCGAATCGCTCGCCGCCGCGGGCCGGCGTTTCGATGCGATCGTGCTCGATCCGCCAGCCTTCGCCAAGCGTCGCAAGGACCTGCCGAAGGCGCAGGCGGCCTATCGCAAGCTGAACCAGCTGGCGCTGCGCCTGCTCGACGAGGAAGGCCTGCTGGTGTCGTGCTCGTGTTCGTGGCATCTCGCCGAGAGCGATCTGCTGGCGGCGATCCAGGCGGCGGCGCGCCATGTGTCGCGCTTCGTGCAGGTGCTCGCGGTCGGCGGGCAGGCGCCCGATCATCCGCTGCATCCGGCGATTCCCGAAACCCGTTACCTCAAGGCTTTCTTCTGCCGCGTGCTGAGCGGCCAGGCACCCACCACATGATCAAGTATCCCGGCATCGATCCGATCGCGTTGCAGCTCGGCCCGGTCAGGATCCACTGGTACGGCATCATGTACCTCGTCGGATTCGTCGCCGGCTGGTGGCTGGGCCGGCGCCGTGCGGCTCGGCCCGGCTCGACCTGGAAGCCTCAGGACGTCGATGACCTGATCTTCTTCGCGATGCTCGGCGTGATCATCGGCGGTCGCGTCGGCTATGTGCTGTTCTACGGGCTCGGCTACTGGGCCCTCGATCCGCTGTATCCCCTCAAGATCTGGGAGGGGGGCATGTCGTTCCATGGCGGCCTGGCCGGCGTCGCGGTGGCGCTGTGGCTTTTTGCATGGCGGCGGCGGCGCCGCACCGCCGACGTCTATGATTTCATCGCGCCGCTGCCGGGCATTGGACTGTTCGCAGGCCGCATCGGCAATTTCATCAACGGCGAACTGTGGGGCAGCGAAACCACGGTGCCGTGGGGCTTCGAGGTCGACGGCGTCGTGCGCCACCCGACGCAGCTTTATGAGGCGGCGCTGGAGGGGCTGCTGCTGTTCGCCGTGATCTGGTGGTTCACGTCGAAGCCGCGCCCGCGGCTTGCGCCGACGGGCCTGTTCCTCGTGATCTATGCCGTCTCGCGCATGCTGGTCGAGTTCTGGCGCGTGCCCGACGCGCACATCGGCTACTTCGCCGGCAACTGGCTCACGATGGGCCAGCTGCTGTCGCTGCCTCTGCTGGTCGCGGGGGTCGCCATGCTCGCGTGGGCCTACGCCCGGCGCGAGCCTTCGGGCAACTACGCGCGCTAGCGCCCCGCCACCTCGATCGGCGCGCCGAGCGCGATCGCCAGCGTGGAGTCCTGTGCGAGCTGCACCTCGGCACCGGTCTTCTTGGCCGCAATCGCGCCGGCCGCGCCGCCGAGCAGGCCACCGATGACCTTGCCCTTGTCGTCGTCGACCTGGTGCCCGATGACGGCACCGGCCGCGGCGCCACCCAGGATCTTCGCGGTGTCCATGCCGGTATCGCTGCGCCCCTGCTGCACGATCTCGCCGCTGATCGGCATGCTCTGTCCGCCGATCAGCTGCAGCGTATCGAAGCGCAGGCCGAGCGCGGGCACGCCGCCGATCTTGCTGCTGCCCGAGACCACGTTGGTCACGGTCCCGGAGACGCGCGAACCTGCGGGAATCGCGACACGGTTGCCAACCATGACGTCGGAGACGACTTGTGCACTGATGGGATCGCCGACCTTGGCGGTCTTGGTGCTCAACGCCTGTGCGAGCGCGACGGTGAGGGTGGTACCTGCCGGTACGACCAGCGGCGGCGGCGGCGCGGCCGGCTTTGCCGCCGTGCTCGAGGCCGGCGCACTCGTGGCAGGCTTGCTCGCCGCCGTCGAAGTCTTGGCCGGCGCCGGCTTCTTGGCAGCCGCCGCGGCCGCGGCTGCGGCCGCAGCTTCGCTCTCGAGCCGGGCGGCCTCTTCGGCAGCCAGTCGCGCGGCTTCCTGTTCCTGCTGTTCGGCTTCCTTTTCCGCCAACGCGGCTTCGCGCTCGGCGAGCGCCGCTTCCTTCTCTGCGAGCGCCGCGGCGGCATCTTCGGCCGCGGTGGCGGCGTCGTTCGATGGCGCGGGGCTGCCGCAAGCGGCGAGGAGCAGCGCCAGCGTGCAACCGGAAAGGAGCGCGGGGACGGCATTGCGAGTGAACATGACGGTGTCCTGCGTGGTGGGGTGGTCGACCCCTATTATGAGTCTGAATCACTGCGCGCGCATGCCTATAATCGCCGTTCAGAATGCAGACTTACCTCGACCTCCTGCGCCGCGTGCGCGACCACGGTGCGCACAAGCCCGACCGTACCGGCACGGGCACGCGCTCGCTGTTCGGCTGCCAGATGCGCTTCGACCTGACACGGGGTTTCCCGCTGTTGACGACCAAGCGCGTGCACGTGAAATCGGTCGTGTACGAGTTGCTGTGGTTCCTGCGCGGCGACACCAACGTCGCCTACCTGCGCGAGCACGGGGTCACGATCTGGGACGAATGGGCCGATGCCGCGGGCGAACTCGGCCCTGTATACGGCAGCCAGTGGCGTTCATGGCCGACGCCCGACGGAGGGCACATCGACCAGATCGCGCGGGTGCTCGGGGAATTGCGCACGAATCCGCATTCGCGCCGCATCGTGGTCAGCGCCTGGAATGTCGGCGAGCTGGACCGCATGGCCCTGCTGCCGTGCCATGCGCTGTTCCAGTTCTACGTGGCGGACGGGCGCCTCTCGTGCCAGCTCTACCAGAGAAGCGCCGACCTGTTCCTCGGCGTGCCGTTCAACATCGCCTCCTACTCGCTGCTGACCCACATGATCGCGCAGCAGTGCGATCTCGGCGTCGGCGAGTTCATCTGGACGGGCGGCGATACGCACCTTTACCTGAATCATCTCGAGCAGGCGGACACGCAGCTCGCACGCGAGCCGCTGCCGCTGCCCGAACTCGTGATCGCGCGACGTCCGGAGACATTGTTCGACTACCGGTTCGAGGATTTCGAGTTCCGCAATTATCAACCGCAGCCGGCGATCAAGGCGCCGGTGGCCATCTGAAGAAGGAAGTGCATGTCAGCCACGAACAAGTCCCCGATGTACAAGGTACGGCGCTCGAAGATCCACGGCTTCGGCGTGTTCGCGACCCGAACCATCCGCAAGGGCACGCGGATCATCGAGTATCTCGGTGACCGCATTTCGCACAAGGTCGCCGACCAGCGCTACGAGGACAAGGACGAGGACGACGGCCACACTTTCCTCTTCATCGTCGATCGCGGCGTCGTGATCGATGCGGGCGTCGACGGCAACGATGCGCGCTTCATCAACCATGGCTGCGACCCGAACTGCGAGTCGGTGATCGAGAACCGGCGCGTGTTCATCGAAGCGATCCGCACGATCCGGCCGGGCGAGGAGCTGAACTACGATTACCAGATCGGCCGCGCCGACAGCGACCCGCCGAACGTCGATGAGATCTTTGCGTGCCGCTGCGGCGCCGCGACCTGCCGCGG
>DAOQXO010000016.1:0-35678 GCA_035342635.1 Steroidobacteraceae bacterium | reverse complement strand
GCGTTTCGTCAGCGGCGCATCGCCCGGCACCGTGTACGCGATCGCCGCGCAGATGCGCCAGCAGCCGCCGGCGCCGGCGGTGGCCGTGCCCGTCGCAAACCTGCCCGCCGGTGCGCACGAATGCGGCACGAACTTCGCGGTCGATGTGCTGACGCCGGTGCAAGGCTCGAACAACGACTTTGCGCTGGGCCCGGGTGCCGGCGGCGGCTGCGATCCCTACGGCGCGGGCGCCATGCCGGGCGCCGACACGCTCACCATACGCCGCGTCGAGACGGCGACCACGGCCCCCGAAGCGGGACGCCTGCAGGTCTATGGGTCACGCCTGCGCAGCCGCTCGGCGCAGCAGCTGTTCGTCGACGGCAATGCCCCCGGCCCCGTCGACGACGACAATGCCGTGCACAACCTCGTCGTGCGCGCTTATTACGTGGCCCGTGATGCGGTCGACCGACCCGGTCTGCCGTCGCTGCGCAGCAAGTCGCTCGGCAGCATCGGTGGAGCGACGCAGTTCGTCGAAGCGGAAATCATGCCGGGCGTCGAGGACTTCCAGGTCCAGTTCGGCATCGACACCGGCGACTACGACAACGACGGCGCGATCGACCCGGGCGCCGACGTCAATGGCGATGGCATCCCCGAAACCGACGGCCGCGCCACGCGCTACGTGAATCCGGACTTCCCGGGACTCGACCTTGCCCAGGTCGTCGCCGTGCGCCTGTGGATACGCGTGCGGGCCGACCAGCCCGAGCCCGGCTTTCGCGACGATCGCACCTATCGCTACGCCGACGTCGAGTACACGCCCGATGACGACGAGGCGCGGTTTCGTCGCGTACTGATGTCGCGCACCATTTCATTGCGGAACTCGCGCACACTATGAACACCAGAGTCCCTTGCCGTCTTCCCCGGGCGCAGCGCGGCGCCGCGCTCGTCATCGGCCTCGTGCTGCTGCTGGTCCTCACGCTGCTCGCCGTCACCGGCATGAACACGGCGACGACCGAACTCGTCATGGCCGGCAACGAACAGTACCGTCGTGCCGCATCGCTCGCCGCCAGCGCCGGCATCGAGGAAGCGATTGCCGACATCGGCGGCGTCCCGACCGTGCCCGGGGCCGCGCCCACCGTGGTGTCCGATGCCCCGACCGGCAACGTGGCGATCGACACCTACACCACCGCCACCCGCTACGCAGGTGAGGAATCCGGTTTGCCGCAATCGAGCGTCGACAAATTCGTCGGCCTGCACTTCGAGATCGACAGCACCGGGCGCTCGGCCCGCAATGCGCGCGATCGCCAGGTGCAGGGCGTGTTCGTGGTCGCGGGCGCGGCCGGCAGCGGAGGCGGCAGCGTGGGCCAGATCGGCAGCGGCCTCGGTGCCCTCGGCGAATGACCCGGAGCCTGTTCATGATGACCCGCAATTTCTCCTTGATCATCGCAGTCGCGCTCGTCGCTCTGCCCGTCACGGCCGCGGAGCCGGCGCGCTGGGTCCTCGAACAGGCGGTCGAGGCCGAGGCGGGCAGCGTGCTGCTGCCGTCCGGCGAAACCGGCATGATCGTCGTCACGAGCTGCGAGGGCTGCACACCACAGTCCTTCGTGACCACCGGGAAGACCCGCTATCTCGCCGATGGCGCACCGCTCGCGCTGCGCGACCTGCGTGCGGGCCTCGCCTCGGCCCGCCATGCCACGGTGACCGTGCTGTACGACTCACGCACACGCGAGGTCACGCGCGTGATCGCCAACGGATTGCCGCGATGAACGCACCACGCCGTCGTGCCGCCACTCTCGCGTCGGCCACCGCGCTGTCGCTGCTCGCCGGGGCGGGCGCCTTGGCGGACGACACGGAGATCTTCGTCAATCAGGCGGCCTTGCGCGACGTCAAGCCGAACATCCTGTTCATCATCGACACCTCCGGCAGCATGGACGGCGAGGTGCAGGCCCAGCGACCACCCTACGATCCCGCGGCGAGCTATGGCGGTGCGTGCAGCGCAGACAATGTGTACTGGCGTGAGAGCAGTGCCGGCAGCAGCGCGCCGCCTGACTGCGATTCATTGCAGTACGTGGCCGCGGCCAGCAACCGCTGCGCCGTGGCGGTCACGAGCCTCGCGGGACTCGCGGGCACCTGGACCGGCGCGCTGCGACGCTTCGAGACCGACGCCGCCCGCTGGAGCAACCTGCTCGCGGGTCGCGCCGACGACCTCATCGAATGCCGGACCGACAGCGGTGTGCACGGCGCCGACGCGGCCTCGACACTGCGTTATGCGCAGGATGGCGAGGCCGACGCTCCGTGGTCCGCCAACAGCAATCGCCAGATCGACTGGAACGGTGCCACCACCTACACACTCTACAGCGCGAACTGGCTCAACTGGTACCACTCGCCTCCGAATCCCACGCGGATCACCCGCCTGCAGACCGTGCAGGCAGTGGCCACGGCGCTGGTCGGCTCGATCGACGATGTGAACCTCGGCCTGATGCGCTTCAGCGCGAATGCCGAGGGCGGCATGGTGATCCACGAGATCGCTGATATCGCGAGCGCGCGCCAATCGATTACCGAACGCATCAACGAGTTGCTTCCGGTCGGCTCGACGCCGCTCGCCGAGACCATGTACGAGGCGGGCCAGTATTTCGCGGGCCGGCTGGTCGACTACGGCCTTGCCTCCACCTCGAACGCAGCGGGCCGCCTGCAGCCGAGCGTGCCCGAATCGCGCGACCCGCAGAATGCCGCGCGCTATCGCTCGCCGATCGAGTACCAGTGCCAGCGCAACTACACGATTCTGCTGACCGACGGCGAACCCACTTCCGACACCGGCGCCAATACGTTGATCCCGGCCCTGCCGGACTACGCGCAACTGGTCGGCGGTGGCTGCACCGGCACAGGCCACGGTGCCTGCCTGCCCGACATGGCGGAATACCTGCACGACGCCGACCTCTCGGCAGACCTGCCCGGCCAGCAGAATGTCACTACCTACACGATCGGTTTCGGCCCGGAGATGGTCGGTTCACGGCTGCTCGCCGAAGTCGCGGCACGTGGCGGCGGAGAGGCCTACTCGGCCAGCGACGTCACCGATCTTACGACCACGCTGCAATCGATCGTCGGCAACATCCTGCAGACCAGTTCGACCTTCACCACGCCGTCCGTGTCGATCAATGCGTTCAACCGCACCGAAACGCTCAACGATCTCTACATCTCGGTGTTCACGCCGCGCGACACGGCGCGCTGGCCGGGCAATCTCAAGAAGTACGCATTCAGGGATGGCCGCATCGTCGATGCGCTCGGCAACGAGGCGGTCGATCCGGCGACCGGTTTCTTCCGCCAGGGCGCGCAGAGCTTCTGGTCGGCAACGCCCGACGGGGCCACCGTCGAGGCAGGCGGCGCCGTGAGCCGCCTGCCTGCCGAGGGCGAGCGGCGCGTGTACACCTATGTGGAATCCGGCACCAGCCGCAACCTCACCTCGATCGGCAATCGCTTCGAACGCGACAACGCGGCACTCACGGCCGAAGTCCTCGGCATCGAGGGCGACTCCCCGACCCGCGAGCAGCTCATCGACTGGGCGCGCGGCATCGACGTGCTGGACGTCGATACCGACGGCGACACCAGCGAGACCAACCGCTTCATGGGCGACCCGCTGCACGCCCGCCCCGCCCTCGTCACCTACGGCGGCAGCACCGCCAACCCGAATGCGGAAGATGGCGTGGTGTTCGTGCCGACCAACGACGGCTTCCTGCACGCCGTCGACTCACGCACCGGACGCGAGCTGTGGTCGTTCATTGCGCCCGAACTGCTGCCGCGCCTGCCGACCCTGTATCGCGACGCCGGTGTCGCCGCGCGCAGCTACGGCCTCGACGGTGACGTTCGCATCCTGAAGTTCGACGTGAACCAGGATGGCATCGTCGACTCGAGCGCCGGCGATCGCGTGTGGATCTTCTTCGGCATGCGCCGCGGCGGCAGCACCTACTACGCGCTCGATGTCACGGATCGCGATACGCCGCGCCTGCGCTGGAAGATCGGCCCGGGCGACCTGCCGGGCGTCGGCGAGACCTGGTCGGCGCCGGCGATCGCGCGGGTGCGCGTCGGCGGCGCCTCGCAGAATGGCGAGAACCTGGTGCTGATCTTTGGCGGTGGCTACGACGGCGCACAGGAGAACGGCGACTACGTGGCCGACACCATGGGCCACCGGGTATTCATGGTCGACGCGGCGAGCGGCGCCCTGCTGTGGTACGCCGGCGGCCCGGGTGGCACCGGCACGCCCGACCTGCAGATCGCCAACATGACCAATTCGATTCCCGGGCGCGTAAATGTCATCGACATCGACGGCGACGAATACGCCGATCGCATGTACGCGGCCGACATGGGCGGGCGCATCTTCCGCTTCGACATCTTCAATGGCGAAAGCCGCGCCAACCTCGTTACGGGCGGCGTATTCGCGAGCCTCGGCGCCGGTGACTCGGCCACCCCCACCGTCACCGACAACCGGCGCTTTTACTATGCGCCCGATGTGGCGCTGATCCAGCGCCGCGCCGCCGACCCCTACTACAACCTCGCGATCGGCTCCGGCTATCGCGGCCACCCGCTCGCCCTCGAAACGCGCGACCGCTTCTACTCGCTGCGCGACAAGACGCCCTTCGCGAAGCTCACGCAATCGGCCTACGACAACCTGACTCCGATCGTCGAAAGCGATCTCATCGACATCACCGACAATCCTGGCGTCACCCCCGTCCCGACCGAGCAGCGCGGCTGGCGCCTCGAGTTGCGCCTGAACGGTGGCTGGACCGGCGAGAAAGTGCTCGCCGAGGCGATCACCGTGAATGGCGTCATCCTGTTCCCCTCCTACCAGCCCACGCCGCCCGATCGCGCGAACCCCTGCCTGCCGGCGACCGGCCTCAATCGTGTCTATGCGCTGGGTGTCGATTCGGGTCGCCCGGTGATCGACTTCAACGACGATGAAGTACTCACCGCCGACGACCTGTTCGTCGAACTCGCGCAATCGGGCATCGCGGGTGAAGTGAGCTTCGCCTACGAGACCGTGGTCGGCCCTGGCGGCGGTGGCGGCGGCGGTGGTGGTGGCGACGACGGCGACCTCGACGAGCTCGGTCGGCGCGCCCTGTGCGTCGTCGGCGTCGAAGTGCTGCGCAAGTGCGTGCAGCCAGGGGGCGTCGTGCGCAGCTACTGGCAGCGCCCCGAGGCCGACAGCGGCGGTTGACCTGCGCGCGGCGACCCAAGGCGTCCGCATGTCCGGCGACGAACGTGGAGAACGCCGAGGAGCGGCGATCAGCGCTCGGCGTCCGCCATGGATTCTGCTCGTGCCGATCTGATGCGCCGAGCGCCGCCGCGACGAGGGGACGCCGCCGCAGGCGGCGCGTTCGACCCGAGAGGAGCCGGACATGCGGACGCCTTGGGTCGCCGAGTGCGGGCCCTCAGGAAGGTGGCTTCGCGCGCAGCGCCTTCGGGAGGGCAAAGACCACATGCTCTTCGCGCCCGTGCATTTCATCGGCGACCTCGCCGCCCCAGCTGCGCAGACGCTCCACGACCTGCTGGACGAGGACTTCCGGCGCTGACGCACCCGCCGTGACGCCGACCACACTGCTGGCTGAGAACCACTCCGGGCGCAGGTCATCCGGACCATCGACCAGGTAGCCGGGCACGCCGGCGCGATCGGCGAGTTCGCGCAGCCGGTTCGAGTTCGAACTCGTCACCGAGCCGACGACGACCAGCGCGTCGCACTCGACGAGAAGCTGCTTGACCGCATCCTGGCGGTTCTGCGTCGCATAGCAGATGTCTTCCTTGCGCGGACTCGCGAGCTGGGGAAACCGTTCGCGCAGCACCGCGACGATCTGCGCGGTGTCGTCGACCGAGAGCGTCGTCTGCGTCACGAAAGCGAGCCGGGACGGGTCACGCACGGGCACGGTGCGCGCATCCTCGACCGATTCGACCAGGATGATATGCCCGCCAGCGCTCGCGTCGAAGCGACCCATCGTGCCTTCGACCTCCGGGTGCCCTTCGTGGCCGATCAGGATCACCTCACGCGCCTCGTGCGCAAACCGCGCCACTTCCATGTGCACCTTGGTCACGAGCGGGCAGGTGGCATCGAATACGTTGAGTGCACGCCGCCGGGCCTCGTCCTCGACAGCGCGCGAGACACCATGGGCGGAGAAGACCACCGTGGCGCCATCCGGCACTTCGTCGAGTTCATCGACGAACACCGCGCCGAGTTCGCGCAGGCGCTCCACGACGTGGCGGTTGTGAACGACCTCGTGCCTCACGTAGATCGGCGCACCGAACAGCTCTATCGCGCGCCCGACGATCTCGATCGCGCGGTCCACGCCGGCGCAGAAGCCGCGCGGATTGGCGAGCCGGATCTTCATGCCGGCCCGCGCGCGCGCGCGCGCCGAGACTCGAGCAGCGTGTCGATGATCACGCAGGCCGCCCCGACCGTGATCGCCGCGTCGGCGACGTTGAAGGCCGGAAAGTAGTATTCCTGCCAGTGCACGTGCACGAAGTCGACCACGTAACCGAGCCGCAGGCGGTCGATCACGTTGCCGAGGGCGCCGCCGAGGATCAGCGCCAGGCCCGCGGCGAGCCAGGCCTGCGCGCGCGCGTGCACGCCCCTCAGCCAGACGATGATGCCGACACTGACACCGACGGCGAGCAGCGAGAAGAACCACCGCTGCCAGCCGCCCGCCCCGGCAAGGAAGCTGAAGGCCGCGCCGGTGTTGCGCAGATAGGTCAGGTCGAACACAGGCAGCAGCGTGACGCTTTCGTACAACTGGAAGCTGCGCTCGACCCACAACTTGGTCGCCTGGTCGAGTGCGACGATGAGTGCGGACAATGGCAACCAGCGCCAGCCGCTCATGCGTAGCGCCTCCTCTCGCCTTCGGTGCCGAGGTTCGTGACGCAACGACCACACAGTTCCGGATGCTCCGCATCCGATCCGACATCCGGCAAGCGGTGCCAGCAGCGCACGCACTTCGGCGCCTCGACGGGCGCCACGCGGATCGCGACCCCGTCGGCGACCACCACGGCATCCGCCGGGGCCTCGCCCTGGTGTACCCGCGCGGCCGAGGTGATCAGCAGAAAGCGCAGTTCGTCGCCGAGCGCCGCGTGCCGCGCGAGCTGCGCAGGCTGGCACCACACATCGACCTGGGCCTCGAGAGGCGCGCCGATCACGCCGGCCTCACGCAGCTTCTCGAGTTCGCGCATCACCGCCGCACGCAATGCGATCAATGCCTCCCAGTCGATGTCGGCCGCCGGCGCCTCGGGCATCACGTACCAGGTCTCGCACTGCACGGACTCGCCGCGCTTGCCGGGCATGAACTTCCAGATCTCCTCGGACGTGAACGACAGGATCGGCGCGAGCCAGCGCACCATGGCCTCGGCGATGTGGAACATCGCGGTCTGCGCCGAACGGCGCGCGTGGCTCTTCGCGGGTGTCGTGTACAGGCGGTCCTTCAGCACGTCGAGATAGAGGCCGCCGAGGTCGACGATGCAGAAGTTGTGCACCTTCTGGTAGATGAGGTGGAACGCGTAGTCGCGATAGGCCGCGACGATCTCCTCCTGCAGTTCGCGGGTGCGCCGCATCGCCCAGGCATCGAGCGCCACGAGTTCGCCCACCGGCAGCGCATCCGCCTGCGGATCGAAGCCGTGCAGGTTGCCGAGCAGGAAACGCACGGTATTGCGCATGCGGCGGTACGAATCGGCGGCGCGCTTCAGGATCTCGTCGGAGACGGCGATCTCGTTGGCGTAGTCGGTCGAGGCCACCCACAGTCTCAGGACATCGGCCCCGAGGCTGTTGACGACCTTCTGCGGCAGGATCACGTTGCCGAGCGACTTCGACATCTTGCGACCCTTTTCGTCCACGGTGAACCCGTGGGTCAGCACGCCCTTGTAGGGCGCGCGCTCGTGCAACGCCTCGGACATCAGCAGCGAACTGTGGAACCAGCCGCGGTGCTGGTCCGAGCCCTCGAGATAGAGATCGACCGGGGCGGCGATCTCGGGACGCGCGGCGCCGACGCACTCGAAGGACAGGCCCGAATCGGCCCACACGTCCATCACGTCGGTCACCTTCTCGTAGGTCGCACTGTCGGCACCGATCAGGTCGGCGGCGTCGAGGGCAAACCAGGCCTCGATGCCACCCCGCGCGACATGATCGGCCGCCTTGTCGATCAGCGCGAGTGTGTCGGGATGCAGCGCGCCCGTCTCCTTGTGCACGAACAGCGTGATCGGCACGCCCCAGGTCCGCTGGCGCGAGATGCACCAGTCGGGGCGATTCTCGATCATGCCGGTGATGCGCTGTTCGCCCCATGCGGGAGTCCACTTCACCGCCTTGATGTCACGCAGCGCGTGCGCGCGCAGGTTGCGCTGCTCCATGCTGATGAACCACTGCGGGGTGGCGCGGAAGATCACCGGCGTCTTGTGGCGCCAGCAATGCGGATAGCTGTGCGCGTACGCCACGTGCTGCAGCAGCCGGTGCGCCCCGGCGAGCGCCTCGACGATCACCGCATTGGCCGCATCGACGCGCAGGTTGGCGACGAACGGTGTGTTCGAATGGAAACGCCCGTCGGGGCCCACGGGATTCACCACCGGGAGGCCATAGCGTTGCCCGACGATGAAGTCCTCCTGGCCGTGGGCGGGCGCGGTGTGCACCGCGCCGGTACCGGCTTCGAGCGTCACGTGCTCGCCGAGGATCACCGGTACGCGCTTCTCGAGGAACGGGTGCTCGAGTTCGAGGCGCTCGAGCGCGACACCGTCGAATTCCGCCAGCACGGCGATCGGCGCGAGACCGTAGCGCTGCAGGCACTGCTCGCGCAGCTCGCTCGCGAGGATCAGGCGTTCGCGGCCGACCGCCGACTCCACCTCGATCAGGCTGTAGCGAAAGCCGGCGCGCAGCGCGACCGCCTCGTTGGCCGGCAGCGTCCATGGCGTCGTGGTCCAGATCACGAGCGACACCGGCATGCTGCCGAGCCCACCCGCGGGCTGGCCGATGCGTCGCTCGAGGTCGCGCAGGTCGGCGACGCGAAACTCCACGTCGATCGCCGGCGAGGTGTGCTGTTCGTACTCGACTTCCGCCTCGGCAAGCGCCGAGCGGCAATCGAGGCACCAGTACACGGGTTTCGCGCCGCGATACAGGTGGCCGTTGTGCACGATCCGTCCGAAGGCACGGATCTGCTCGGCCTCGTATGCCGCGTCCATCGTCAGGTACGGTCTGTCCCAGTCGCCCAGCACGCCGAGGCGCTTGAAGTCCGTGCGCTGCAGGTCGATCTGCTGCTGCGCGAACGCGCGGCAGGCGGCACGGAACGCGTTGGCGTCGAGCTTCTGGCCCGGCTTGCCGTGCTTCTTCTCGATGGCGTGCTCGATCGGCAGGCCATGACAGTCCCAGCCCGGGATGTACGGTGCGTCGTAACCATCGAGCGAGCGCGACTTGACGATGATGTCCTTCAGGATCTTGTTGACCGCGTGTCCGATGTGGATCGCGCCATTCGCGTACGGCGGGCCGTCGTGCAGCACGAAGCGCGGCCGCCCGCGCGCCGCCGCGCGGATCTTGCCGTACAGGTCGCCCGCCTCCCACTCCGCGAGCATCTTCGGCTCCCGCTGCGCGAGATCGGCCTTCATCGGAAAGCCGGTCTGCGGGAGATTGATCGTCTGCTTGTAATCAGCCACTCGGGTTCCTTGCCGTCAACTTGAGGCCAGCGAGCAGGCGTCGTGCGTCACGCGCATCCTCGTGCATCTTCTCGACCATGGCGCCGAGGCTCGCGAAGCGCTCCTCGTCGCGGATTTTCGCCACGAACTCGACCTCGATCTCGCGACCGTACAGGTCAGCGTCGAAATCGAACAGGAAAGTCTCGAGCCACGGCTCGACACCGTCCACCGTCGGCCGCGTGCCGAGGCTCGCGACACCGGGCCACGGATTCGCGGCCACGCCGTGTACGCGCACCGCGAAGATCCCGCCGAGCGGCGCGCGCCGCCGCTTCAGCCGCAGGTTCGCGGTCGGAAAGCCCAGCGTACGCCCCAGCCGCTCGCCCCGCGAAACGCGCCCACGCATCGTGTAGGGCCGACCCAGCAGGCGTGCCGCGGCAGCGAAATCGCCGCTCGCGAGACCGGTGCGCACGGCGGTGCTGCTGATGCGCTCGCCGCTGCCCACCGGCGCGACGACCTCCACCTCGAAGCCGTGGCGCCTGCCGAGCGCCTCGAGCGTCTGCGCCGTCGCGGTGCCGCCGCACCCGAAGCGGAAATCGTGGCCCACTACCACGACCGATGCGGCACAGGTCGCGGCGAGCGCGCCGGCGAAGTCCTCGCCGCTGAGACTACGCAAACGCTCATCGAAGCGCAGTACGCACAGGTACTGGAGGCCGCTGCCTTCCAGAAGTCGCCAGCGCTCACGGAAATTCGTCAGTCGCGCCGGCGGTGACTGCGGCTGCAGGAATTCGCGCGGCAGCGGCTCGAAGGTGAGCATCATGGCGCCTGTGCCGCGCACCTCGGCGTGCCGCCGCGCGCGTTCGATCAGCTCGTGGTGGCCAAGGTGCAATCCGTCGAAAGCGCCCACGGCGACCACCGGGCCCCGCCGGACAGTGCGCAAACCGGTCCAATTGCGAATCAACTTCATGATTATATTGGCCGGTTGCGCAAGTCGCCATATCGCAGGCCACTGACGAAAAGTACCGCGAAGTACAGCCCGGCAGCCGCCGTGATGCCGATCGCACAGCGCAGCGCCCGCTGCAGCGCCCCCATGGCAGTCCACGTGTCGAGGTCGCCGGTAAACCACCACAGCAGTGCCGCCATCGCGGCGTTGGCAGTCAGCACGCGGGCGAGGAACCGACCCCAGCCCGCCGATGCCCGATAAACGCCCGCGCGGCGCAGGCCCCGCCAGAGCAGGAACGCGTTGACCGCGGCGCCGGCGCAGGTCGAGGTCGCGAGCAGCACGTGCGGGATCGGAAAGCCGAGCCACTTGGCCGGCAATACCACCACGACGTTGAGCGACATCGTGACCGCGAACCCGATGATCGCCACGCGCACCGGCGTGCGCGTGTCCTGGCGGGCGTAGTAACCCGGCGCCAGCACCTTGACGATGCTGAACATCAGCAGCCCCCACGAGTACGCCATCAGGGCATACGCCGCCATCTGCACGTCGCGCGAGCTGAACTGGCCGTAACCGAAGACGGTCGCCGTCAGCGGGCCGGCGAAGAACAGCAGTCCGACGGCTGCGGGTGCAGCGAGCAGCACGGTGAGTCGCAGCGCCCAGTCGAGGGTGCCGGCGAAGCGATCCATCGAGGCCTCGGCGTGCTGCGCGGACAGGCCCGGCAGGATCACGGTCGCAAGGGCGATGCTGAACACGCCGAGCGGAAACTCCATCAGCCGGTCGGCGAAGTACAGCCAGGAAATGCTGCCTGACATCAGGAACGAGGCGATGATCGTATCGAGCAGGAGGCTCACCTGCGCCATCGACGAGCCGACGATACCGGGCACCATCAACCGCCCGATGCGACGCACACCCTCGCCGCGCGGCTGCCAGCGTGGCCATGCCAGCAGTCCGAGCTTCGCGACGGCCGGCAACTGGAACAGTACCTGCAGCACGCCGCTCACGAAGACACCGATCGCGAGCACGATGCCCGGATTGGCGGAGTTCGCGGCGAGCACCACCGCGAAGAAAATCATCACGACGTTCATGATGACCTGGGTGAACGCCGGCACCGCGAATCGGCCGTAGCTGTTCAGCACGCCGCTGCAGAGCGCGGTCAGCGAGACAAAGAACAGGTACGGGAAGGTCCAGCGCAGCATGTCGACGGCGAGGTCGTACTTGTCGCCGTGCTGGGTGAAGCCCGGCGCGAACAGCAGGATCAGGACCGGCGCGCCGATCACGCCGATGAGCGTCACCACGAAGAGCACCATACCGAGGGTCCCCGCGGTGCCGCCGACCAGGTCCCGGACCTCGCCGTGCGCACGCTTGACCCGGAACTCTGAGATAACCGGCACGAAGGATTGGGAGAACGCCCCTTCGGCAAACAGGCGGCGCAGGAAATTCGGGATCTTGTAGGCGACCAGGAAGGCGTCCATCAGCAGCCCGGCGCCGAAGACCTGCGACAGCGCCATGTCCCGCAGCAGGCCCGTGATCCGCGATACGAGCGTCGTTGCGCCAACGACGCCGGTGCTCCTGAGGAAGGCGCGGCTCATGCGGTAAGCGGGTGAAAAGTCACGGGTTCCGACTATACCGGACGCCCTCGGCATCGCGTGGCCGCAGATTGACAAGCCGGGGGGCGGTCAGCACACTACGCGCCCCCAAAAGGCAGTAGATCCGCAGCCGGAGAGACCGTTCGTGGCCAATTCCAAGTCCGCCGAAAGAGCCGCCCGCAGAGCCGAAAAGCACCGCGCGCGCAATGTCACCCTGCGTTCGAGCACGCGCACCACCCTGCGCAAGGTGAACTCGGCCATCGGCACCGGCGACAAGGCGGCGGCGACCGCGGCCTACCGGGATGCGGTATCGGCGGTCGATGCGCTCGCCGCGAAGGGCAAGATCCATCGCAACAAGGCGGCCCGCCACAAGAGCCGCCTGTCGGCGCGCGTCAAATCGATGCAGTAGTCTCGGGCCGGGCGGCCTGCGCCTCGATGTACTGCATCACGGCCTCGGTCAGCTCTTTCGTCCCCTCGCCGGTCACGGCGGAAATCAGGAACTTCGGCCCCTTGTAGCGCAGCCGCCGCGCGATATCCGCGGCGCGCGCCTGCGCCTCGTGGGCGGGCAGCAGATCGCGCTTGTTCAGCACGAGCCAGCGGGGCTTCGCGGCCAGCTCCGGACTGAACTTCTTCAGCTCCGCAACGATCGCGCGCGCATCGCGCACCGGGTCTGCGTCGGGATCGATCGGCGCAATATCGACGAGATGCAGCAGCACCCGCGTGCGCTGCAGGTGCTTCAGGAAACGGATGCCGAGGCCGGCACCTTCGGCCGCCCCCTCGATCAGGCCCGGGATATCGGCCATCACGAAGCTGCGGTGCTGGCCCACGTAGACCACGCCCAGATTCGGGTACAGCGTCGTGAACGGATAGTCGGCGATCTTGGGCCTGGCCGCCGACACGGCGCTGATGAGTGTCGACTTGCCGGCATTCGGCAGGCCGAGCAGGCCTACGTCCGCAATCACCTTCAGTTCGAGCTCGAGCGTGCGCCGCTCCCCGGGCAGGCCGGGACCGAACTGGCGCGGGGCGCGGTTGGTGCTCGACTTGAAGCGCGTATTGCCCCAGCCGCCCTTGCCACCACGGGCGACCAGCAGTTCCTGGCCCGGGCGGGTGAGATCCCCGAGCGTCTCCTGCGTTTCCGCGTCGCGCACGATGGTGCCGACCGGCACTACGACGCAGGCGTCCACGCCGCTGCGGCCGGTGCAGCCGTTGCCGCTGCCCGGCTGGCCGTGCTCGCCCTTGAAAGTTCGCTCGATGCGGAAGTCGGCGAGCGTGTTGATGCCTTCGGCAGCGCGCAACAGGACATCGCCGCCGTTGCCGCCGTCGCCGCCGTCAGGCCCGCCGAACGGGACGAACTTCTCGCGGCGAAAGCTCGTGCTGCCGCGGCCGCCGTTGCCGGCCTGCACCTTGATGCGCGCTTCGTCGACGAATTTCATGCTGACGGACCCCGGAGGCGTGCATGCAGTCTACAAACAAAAACCCCGGCGCAGGGCCGGGGTTGGCGTGCCTTGAAAGCGGCCGACCTTACTCGGCGTCGACGCTCACGAAGCGGCGCTGCTCGGCGCCCTTGACCGCAAACCTGACCGTGCCGTTCTTCAGCGCGAACAGCGTGTGGTCGGTGCCGATGCCGACATTCGGGCCGGCGTGGTATTCGGTGCCGCGCTGGCGCACGAGGATGTTGCCGGCAAGTACCGACTCACCGCCGAACTTCTTCACGCCGAGGCGCTTGCTGTGGGATTCGCGGCCGTTGCGGGTGCTGCCGCCTGCTTTCTTGTGTGCCATGTCTCAACTGCTCCGTAATCTGTGGCTCGCGTGGGCGATCAGCCGATCGCCGTCACCCTGACCTCGGTAAAGGGCTGGCGGTGGTTCTTCATCCGCAGGTAATGCTTGCGGCGACGAAACTTCACGATCGCCACCTTGGCCGCCTTGCCGTGGCGCTCGACCGTGCCGGTCACCGTGGCGCCCGACAGCAGCGGCGCACCGACCTTGATGTCGCTGCCGTTACCGACCAGCAGCACCTTGTCGAAGGTGACCGTGGCGCCGGGCTCGGCCTCGAGCTTCTCGATGCGCAGCACCTGACCCTGTTCCACCCGATACTGCTTGCCGCCCGTGGCGATGACCGCGTACATGATCCAAGACTCCTGAAAACCGCTTGCGGACCAAGGGCTTGGCGCGGGAGGCGCCGCCGGTCCACCATGCAAAGGGCGCGTAGTGTACTCAGCGGGCTCGATACGGTCAAACTGTTGATGTGCCTATGAAAAAGGGCGGTGCTAACCGCCCCCTGCCTCCGCTAGCATGCGCCATCCCGACCGGCTGCACATATAAATGACACTCGACGAAATCCGCGCCCTCGCCCAACCCGACCTGGCTGCCGTGGACGATGTGATCCGGGCCGGATTGCATAGCGAAGTCCCCCTCGCCAACCAGATCGCCGAGCACATCATTGCCGGTGGCGGCAAGCGCTTGCGACCGCTGCTGGTGGTGCTGGCCGGCCGCGCCGCAGGCGCTGCCGGCACTCGCCATATCGAGGCCGCCGCGTTCATCGAGTTCATCCACACCGCGACGCTGCTGCACGATGACGTGGTCGACGGATCCGAGCTGCGGCGCGGCCGCCACACGGCCAACCAGGTCTTCGGCAACCAGGCGAGTGTGCTCGTCGGAGACTTCGTCTACACGCGCGCCTTCCAGATGATGGCGGCGATCGGCTCGCAGCGGGTGATCGAGATCATGGCGATGGCGACCAATGTGATCGCCGAGGGCGAAGTGCTGCAACTGATGAACGCGCACGATGCCGACACGACCGAGCAACGCTACCTCGACGTCATCTATCGCAAGACCGCCAAACTGTTCGAGGCGGGCGCGGAGGTCGCCGCGGTGCTGAGCAATGCCCCGGCCACGGTGCAGGACGCACTGCGGCGCTACGGGTGCCACCTCGGCACGGCCTACCAGTTGATCGACGACGTGCTCGACTATCGATCAGACCCGGATGCACGCGGCAAGAACCTGGGCGACGACCTCGCCGAGGGCAAGCCCACGCTGCCGCTCATACGTGCGCTCTCGGTCGGCGACGAGGTACAGCGCGCGCAGATCCGCGCCGCGATCGAGCACGGGGGTATCGAGCACCTCGATGCGATCATTGCGACGATCGAGGCGACCGGCGGGCTCGATTACGCGCAAGGACTCGCACGCCGCGAAGCCGACCAGGCGATCGCAGCGCTGCAGGATGTTCCACCCTCGCCGTACCGCGACGCGCTGGCCGCGCTCGCGGCGTTCGCCGTCGCGCACCAGACCTGAGTCCCGCGCTCGCGCCCCGTGGGGCGACCGCATGCGACGCGCAAACGCATGCGGGGCGCCGAAGCGCCCCGCATGGTCCCGTCACAGTCGGGAACCGCTCAGTTGCCCTTGGCCGCAGCCTCCGCCGCTTCCTTCGTGACGAGCGGGTAGTAGACCGAGAATGGCTCGTCGTTCGGGTCGAGTTCCACGAACCGCTCGTCCCAATGATCGATCGTCAGCGCCCAACGCGCCCGCTCGCCACGGACATAGTCCTCGATGTCCGGGTAGAGCTTGCGGATCAGTTCGGCGCGTGACAGCTCCTTCTCCTTGGGCTTCGCCACCACTTCGCCCGGCTTCGGCCCGAGACTGATGATCGCGAAGTCCCAGGGAGCGCCCGGGGCATGGTTGCCGGCCGCGTAGATCTTCGACGTCCCGCCGCTGTACCGGCGGCCGTATTCCACGATCGGCTTGTGGTACTTCTTGTAGAGTGCCAGCCATTCGTCCTGCTTGCCGGGCGTCACCTTGTAGTAGGACACGCCGACGGACTGCTTGCCGACGCCGCGGCCATTCTGGCCCTGGGCCAGCGCAGCGTCCGTGCCGAGCGCGAACATGCCGGCAATGGCGACCGCCAGGGCTGCGAAGCGGGCGGAGGGTTTCAACTTCGTCATTATGGTTCCTCGTTGATGGTTCAGAAAGTGAAGCGCACGGCCAGGTAGTACTGGCGGCCGTAGATGTCATAGGTGCTCGACTGGGTGGAACCGAGCGACGTGCCGACGAGCGGCGGCTCCCTGTCGTCCACGTTGTTGACACCACCGTGCACGCGGACCAGATCCGACACTTGCCAGGATCCGTACAGGTCGAAGTAGTTGAACGCGGACACGCCCGGCACGGTCGAGTTCGGATTCGTCACCAGCGACGAGTGCCGCATGGCGTCCAGGTAGCGCCAGCGCAGGCCGGCAGTGATTGCGGGCGTCGCGTACTGGAAGCGCGTGACTGCCTTCCAGTCCGGGAGCGAACCGGGCTGCGTCGCACTCGGCGTGCCGACGCTGCCGCCGTACTCGAGCACGTTGCTGCCCTTCTGCAGCTGCACTTCGAACGAGTCGAGCCAGCTCGCCACGGTGTTCACCGAGAACGGTCCCCAGGCCCAGTCGACCTGGAAGTCGACGCCCTTCGTGCGGTAGCTGCCGAGGTTGAGCGTCGGCTGGCCCACGTTCGCGATGAAACCCGTCGCCGGATCGCGGGTGATCTGCGAGCAATAGAAATTACTGTTCGAGAGCGCCGGGTTCGAGCCGTCCTGGTTGAAGCACTTCGGCAGGATCTGGGCCGCGCCAATCGTGCCGATCACGTCCTCGATCTCGATGTCGTAGTAGTCGGCCGAGACCTGCAGGCGCGCGAGGTACTCGCTCTCGAACGGCGAGGTCCACACGACACCGAAAGTCCTGGTATCGCCCGACTCCGGTCGCAGCGAAGTGTTGCCGCTGCTGGTGGCGAGAATCTCGTCCTGCGTGTTGACGAACGTGTCGATGATGCCGGGAGCGATGCCCTGCGCGAGGCACAGTGCGCGCGCAGCGGCGGGGTCCGCGGCCCGCGCCTGGCTCTGGTAATGGCAGGGATCGCCGCCGCCCGAGGCCACGTTGCCGATGCCGGGGATCGACACGTTCGGCGCGACGAACAGTTCCCCGACGCTCGGCGCGCGCACGGCATGCTGGTAGCCGCCGCGCAGGCGCACCGAATCGACGAGCTCCCAGCTGAAATCCGCCTTGTAGGTATCGACGCCGCCGGCGAGATCGTAATCCGAGTAGCGGTAGGCGACGTTCAGGTCGAGCTGCCGCGCGAGCAGCCGGTCGCGCAGCAGCGGCACGAGCAGTTCGCCATAGACTTCGGCCACGTCGGACCGACCGCGGCTTTCGCCGGTGCGGAACACCCCGACCACGTTGCCGAGTGCAAGGTCGTGGTCCGGCTGGTAGTCATAGCTCTGGCTACGGAAGCCCGCGCCCGCGGCGAAGCGCAGATCCCCCGCCGGCAACTCCAGCACCCTGCCCTGCAGCGTGGCTTCGATCACGTTCTGCTCGAGGTTCGTCTCGCTGATCGGCGTGGCGACCAGGAAGTTGCGGCACTCGGGCGAGAGCTGCGAGAAGCCGAACGGGTTGTAGCCGCCCGCGCAGAGGCTCGCGCCGCCGTCAGGTGCGTTCAGCAGCGCCTTGAGATTATTGACGAGCACCGATCCGGCGTTCGTCTCGATCTTCTGCGTGTTGCCGCTTGCGGCGTAGACGTCCCAGCTGCCGTCGATCGCCTCGATCGGCCCCTTGAGGCCGGCGGTCAGCTGATACACGTCGAACTGGCGATTGAACTCGCGGGCGCCGGCCTCGGAATGGAAGCGCTTCTCGAAACGAAACGGCGCATCGGGATCCGGCCGCGAGGCGAGGATGGTCGCGAGGTCCGCCGGGATGAACGGATTCGTCACCGGCACGAGGAAGGCATCGTTGCCCGCTTCGGCGTTGGTCAGCGACTCATACGTCGTGTAGTAGACCTGTGCGTAGGCGGTGAGCTTCTCCGACAGGTCATAGCTGCCGCGGCCAAAGGCCGAATAGCGCGTCAGGGGCACCTGCAGGCGCGAGACCAGGTTCAGGTTGTTGAGCTGCGTGCCGGTGTCGAAGAGGACGCCGTCGGGACCCCGGTAGTTGAACGGACCGTGACTCGCCGCGAACAGCGTGCCGTCGTCGTTGTAGCCGAGCACAGCGACATTGGGCACGCGACCCGCCGCGGCGCCGTACTGCGCGAAAACCTGGTCGACGGCCGCCTGGGTCGGCAGGTTCGCGCCGTTCACATTGGTGCGATAGATGCCGGTCGGGATGCGGAAGTCGGTGCCGCCCCGCGCGCGGGCGAAGAAGTCGCGCGACATGTAACCGACATCTTCGCGATCGAGATAGGAGAAGGACACGACCGCATTGCCGCGATCATCGGCGAAGTTGCCGCCGACCGTGAGCGAGGTATCGAGCGTTGCGCCGTCGCCCTCGCCGAACACGTTGTACTGCGTATCGATCTGCACGCCTTCGAAACGCGGATTGATCTGCAGGTTGACCACACCCGCGATGGCGTCGGATCCGTAGACGGCTGACGCACCGCCGGTGATGACCTCGACGTTCTGGACCAGTGCCGATGGAATCGTGTTGATGTCGACGACACCGAGCACGTCCGCCGGCTGCAGGCGGCGCCCGTCGAGCAGAACGAGATTGCGGGTCGGGCCGAGGCCGCGCAGGTTGAGCGTCGCCTGTCCGGTGCCGCTGAAGCCGGCCACGGTGGCATTGGCACCGATGGCGAACTGCGGCAGCGCGTTCAGCGCCACTTCGAGCGTCGGCGCACCACTTGCCTCGAGCGCCTCCATGGTGACCGTCGTCAGCGGGCTGTTGCCCACGTAATCCTTGCGGACGATGCGCGATCCGGTGATGGCGACTTCCTGCAAGGGTTCGAGTGACACGGAGCCTGCCGGATCCGCGCTGTCCGCCGCCGGCGCGGTGACGGCAACTGCGTCGGCGTCGGCGAGTGCGGCGGCCGAACCGAAGACGAGCGCGGCCGCGACCAGCGATGCGGCGCCCGGGATGGACCTGTTCAAAGTTGTTCCCTGATCGAGTTGAAGAGTGACGACAGGGAAAATAGCGATGCACCTCACAGCACCGCCAATCATCAAATGGAAGTGGCTTACGCCGTGAGGTTATAAGAGCGTGCGCGCATCGAACTCCCAGGTCTCACCGCCCCGGGCGCCCGCCACGCAGCGCACCCGCGCCCTCGAGGCCGCAATGAACCAGGTTTGCTGCTGCTTCGGCGCGCCGCGACCGAAGACACCGGGCACGAGCGCGGCCACGCAGGCGGCATGCTCCGGGTCGCGCACCGACTCATAGCGGATGAGTTCGACCTGCGCCTCACGCGCCGCCGCGGCCAGCGCCTGGGTGCGCGTGTAATCCGAATGGTGGGTCCAGGCGGCGCGGTCCTTCGATAGCGGCAGGACCGTCAGGTCGATCGACTTGCCGCGCACCGAAGCGGCGAAGGCCGTGTGCGTGACCGGCTTCAGGTCCGGCGTCCCGGGGGAGTCGAGCAGGAAACGCAGGCGCCAATAGCTCTTCTCCGCGAGCGCAGTACGCAGCGCTTCCGCCCCGTACCACACGCCACCGTCGAACGGCGCCCGAAAGCGCGAACCGCTGCGCGGCCGGTAGCGAAACGGTGTGGCCAGCAGGTAGTGCAACTTCGCGGTGCCCGGCGGCAGCGGCGGCTTGCTGGCCTCGAGGATGGATTCGAGCAGTGCCTGCTCGGCCAGCGAATCGACGAGGCGCATCGTCGAGGCGGTGTGCTGCGCCTCGACGACCCGCCACAGCGCGCGCTGGTAACGCCGCGCGCTAGAGGCGAGCGCGGGCGGCGTCCAGGTAGTCAACGGCGCGCGCGAGGCCGGCGGGGTCGCGCATCAGTTCGAGCGGCACGCCGCCGAGCGCCGTATTCGGTGCGCGCACCCAGGCACGCGCGGCCGCATCGTCCGAGCCGACGATCGCATCGAGTGAGCGGAACGAGCGCACGAACAGCGCCGCGAGCTGGAAGGGCTTGCTGCCCTCCTCCAGCGCCTTGCTCCCGCTCGCAAGACGGGACGCCGTGGCATTGCTCACCCCGATGATGGCGGCGACATCCGCCTGGGTGATCCCGAGGCAGGCCGCCGCCCTGATCGCCGCGCGCGCGAGAACGGCGCCCGGATCGGGCGCTGCCTCGTGCTTGAGATGGCCGGTGGTAGTCATTGCAGGGGAAATAATAGTGCCTACTGATTTCCATGGCAAATCTTTTGCGACGCACCCGGGAAACGGACGCAGCATGCGTGCAACAGTGGGTGGCCGGTCCCGGCTGCCATGCTGCGTTTGAATGCGCAGCAGCCGTTCAGTAGACTCGTCGGCTCGCTGTCGCGCGGGGTGTAGCTCAGCCTGGTAGAGCACTACGTTCGGGACGTAGGAGTCGCAGGTTCAAATCCTGTCACCCCGACCAAATCATCATCATCTGTTCCGGTCACATGGGTGCGTTTTCCGGCGTGTGGTGACCGGTGATTCCGGTTTCGCGTGACCGGCCTTGGGCCGGTTGGCGGATCGGGCCGGACTCGAGCTCTGACCCCTACCCTTCGCAGTTCTCGAATGATGCGCCCGTTGCTGACGGCACCGCGGCCGAGCTTTGGCGGGCGGGCGAGAAGTTGTTCGTCGATCACGCCGGCGACACGGTGGCGTGTGGTGACCGCAAACGCGTGGCGGCGCGCGACCCTTGCTGCGTTAGCCACGGCTACACACCGATCCGGCACACCTGCCGGCCCCAGAAGCCACTGGACGGCGCCTGAGCATGAGCACCCGCGCGGTCCAGGAACAGCTCACGCTGCCGACATCGAGCCACTCGCCGTGTGCGAGGCTCGCGACCGCTGTTCATGCGGCTGCTGCTGCCGTCCGGCGTGTCGAAAGCAAGGGGGTTGGCGATCCCGCAGCTGTGGGGCAAGTGGAGCCCGTAGCGTCAGGGGTCTGGCGGTCGACGACTGGCGACCGGACCGCAATCGACGCGGACCTGCTGGAGCTGGCCCCCGGGGCACGCAGCCCGCGGGGCGCAAACCACGGGCCGACGGGGGACTCGGTCCGTGGTGCGCCGCGCGTACCGTGCTCAGCCGGCGAGGGCCTCCGCGATCTGGAGCGCCGCGCGCTCACCCGACTCCATCGCTGATTCCATGCCGATCTCGAGGCGCCGCAGATGCTCGCCCGCGAAGTGCAGGCCATGGTGGGGAAGGTCCATCGCGCTTCGCCAGGCGTGGACCTTACCCAGCACGTAGTTGTGGCTGCAGCCACCCGAGTACGGCTCCGTCACCCAGGAGTGGGTCCCGACCAGTTCGAGATGGCCACGCGCCGCGGGCCGCAGACGCTCGATGGTCTCGATGGCGATCCGGCCGCGCTCCTCCAAGGGCAGCTTGTCGAGGCGCAGCGCATGCTCACCGGAGGCGATCGCGGAGATCAACTCACGCCTGCCGTCGTACTCGATCTGCTGGCGGATCATTCCGAACACACCATCATTGGTCCACATCGAAGCCTCGATGCCGTCTTCCTCCCAGTACGGGCGCTTCACGTTCAACCACACCTGGTGACCGTTTCCGTACGGCATGCGCGCGACGGCATCCGCCTGCTCACCGCGCAGCTTCGGGGTGATCGCGATCTTCCGCAGGACGGTGAACGGCACCGCCGCGATGGCGCGTCGTGCGCGGATGCGTGTGCCGTCTGCGAGCCGCAGCGTACAGCCGTCCTTCGCGAGATCGATCGCCACGACTTGCTTGCGGAGCCGCACTCGACCTCCGAGCGAGTCCACCATCGCCTCGATGAGGCGCGAGGTTCCGCCAACCACGTGCTGCGAAATGAGCGACGCGCGCTGGTACTGGTCGGTATCAGCCGGCAGTTTCTCGTTCTTGGACGCCGCGTCGATCACCTGGCGAACGGACTCCGCCAGGCTGCGCAGTACCGTGGAACGCTTGAGCCCTTCCTCCCCGCCTCTCCCGCCGATGATTCGCATGGCGCCCGGCGAGGCGCCCTGCTTCATCAGCCAGTCGTATGTGGAAACGTCGTACTGCGCCGCCTCCGGCTGGAGCCATCCGTCCAGCGTCGTGAACGGCGTGCGCTGGCCGATGTAGTAGCCGCCGAGCGCGTGCGGCGGGATGGCACGCTCCGCGCCCACCGTCGGGTTGAGCGGCGAGGTCGCCCAATCCTTCGCAGGAATGAGCGTGCCGCCGATTACGAAGGAGTACGGCGCATTGACGTGCGAGCCGGGCCCGAGCTTCACGTCGAGGCGGCGGCAGGTATCGAGCATTCGCGCATACTTGCCGCCGATCTGCACGCCACCCACGTCGGGTTGCAGGTGCCAGGCGTTCTTGGTCAGACAGCGGCCCCCAGCGCGCGAATTCGCTTCGAGCACCACCACCGACAGGCCGAGTTCGGAGAGGATCCGCGCCGCATTGAGTCCAGACAGCCCTGCCCCGACGATCGCCACGTCGAAATTCTCGGGCGCCGCGCCCGCGGCACGCGCGACGCCAGTGGCGCTCGCGGCCAGTGCCGCCGCCGTTGCCAGCACCTCGCGGCGGGAATGAGTCTTTTTCATGTGGCTTCTCCTCAGAACTTCCAGTCGATGCGCAGGCCAATCTCCCGCGGATCGGGCACGCCCAGTACCAGGCCCTGGACTGTGGTCTGCGGCGAGGTCGGCGTCGGATACGGCACATTCAGCAGCGAGCCGGGCTCGGAGATCGACGCGCTGCGGCTGATGTAGGTCCAGTGATCGTCGTCGAAAAGATTGCGCGCGAACAACTCGACCCGCAGGTTGTCACGCTCGATGCCGAAGCGGGCATTGACGAGCGTGAAGGGATCCGACTGCACGATGTTCGCCTCACTGTCCCACATGGCCCCCGTGTAGGTCGCCTCGCCGCGCAGGTACCAGCTCCAGGTGTCGCTGAACTGCGCTCTGTAGCCAGAAGAGAGCGTCGCGGTGCGGTCCGGCTGCTTCGGCATCTCGTTGCCGTTGAACCAGACGACACCGCTGGTCAGGCCCGAGAGCGAACCGCCGTGAAACTTGGTGTATTCGTTGTCCTGCAAGCTGAAGTTCAGGCCGATGTCCCACTCGGGGGTCACGAGCCAGCGGCTCTCGAACTCAAGGCCACGCAGGCGCGCGTCGTTCGGCGCGACGACGCTGAGCAGGAACGGCGGGGTGCTGAGAACCACCGACTGGTTCGTGTTGATGTTCACCCAGTCCATGTCGTACACCGAGACCGAGTACTGCAGGCGCCCATCCAGCAGGCGGTGTTTCACGCCGATCTCCCTGTTCGTCACCTCGGGCAGCGGCGCGCCAGGGCCGCAGCTCGGTATCACCGCGCAGATCTCGGCCTGCTGCTCCGGAGTGGCCCTGATGAACTGGCTGTTGAGTTGCCCCGGCATCACGCCCTTGCCCCAGGTGGCGTAGACGTTCAGGTCCGCCAGCGGCCCCCAGCGCAGAAACACGCGCGGCAGCGTGTCGGTGAACTCGAACTCCGTGCGCGTGTTATCCGCGGCGAGCAACGAGCTCTTGTCCTCCTGCCTCCGCACCTCACCGCCGAACGTGAGATTCTCCAGCAGATCGAACTCGACGGCGGCGAACACGGCAGGAGTCTCCGAGCGGTCGTCCGAATGCCTATCCTGGTAGCCAACGGTGGGAGTCGGCTGGCCGAACCTCGATGCGATCCGGTAACCGAGCTGCTGGCCTTCCGCACGACGCTCGAGATGGTTGAATCCAATCAGCCAGCGTAAGCGCTGCTCCTGCGCGGACTGCAGGCGCACCTCGAAAGACTCGATGCGGGAGAATCCCACATTCAAGGCCATCGCATTGTTTAGGTCTGTGCGGTCGTTATCATGCATGGTCGCACTGTCGCTCTGCTCGTATCCGGCGTTCACCGCGAATGTGATGCCGTTCGGAAACGTGTAGTCGGACTGCAGCGAGATGCGAGTGATGTCGCGGCGCAAGCCAGGCTTTTCGAGCCGCGGGGCGCGCGCGACGCGCGGGTTGTTGAAGGAGTTGTTCATTGCGATGTCGTACAGCAGCGACGGCTGGCCGATCTCCGCGAGGATGCTCATGAATGGCGAGGTGTTGCTGGTGACGATATTCACCGGCAACTCCGACATCTTCGGCAGCGAGTCGCAGAAGTACGGGCGTGAGAGCACGAACGACACCGGATTGCCGGCGGCGTCGGTGCCGCGGAAGGTCCGGTCCGGGCACAGCGAGCCAAACTGCGTGCCGCGGAGGTACGTGTTGGTCATCGGCCCGTCGTCGTCGCGCTGAAAGTGCGCGCGCAGCCGGACCGACCAGTCTTCGAGGGGCGTGGCGAACAGCGTGCCGGTGACGGATTCTGTCTCCTCGTGACCCAGCTCGCCGCCGTCGTTGGCGCGATACTTCCAACCCCGCTTGTACGCGGCACCGGAGATGCGCCCCGACAGCTTTCCCTCGACCAGCGGCCCCTCGACGTTGCCCCGAATCTCGTAGCCGCCGCGTTCGCTGGCGCCCGAAGTGAGCCCGCCAGAGACTGTGTCTCCCGGGGTGCGGGTGACGAAGTTAATCGCACCGCCAAAGGTGTTGCGACCGAAATAGGCGTTCTGCGGGCCGCGGAGAACCTCGATGCGCTCGACGTCCGACGTATCGATCGACTGCACGCCAGAGCCTACAAACAGGCCGTCGACGAACACAGCGCCCGATTGCTCCCGGGCCGTGCCCTGCGCAGGCGCCATGCCGCGGAAGATGATGGCGCCGCCGCTGCGGCCGCCGACGCCATTGCCCACGACACTCTGAAAGTTGAGCCCCGGCGCAAAATTGTTGAGGTCGCGGATGCTGGTGATGTTGGACCGACTGATGTCGTCAGCCGTGAGCGCGGTGATCGCGATCGGCACCTCGAGAATCGACTCGTCGCGCTTGCGGGCAGTGACGATCACCTCCTCGATCGAGAATTTAGTATCGTCTGCCTCCGCTGCAGTTGCCTCTTCGGTGTCCGCGGTCTGCCCTATCGCCGTGCCCGACGCAGCCAGCAGCCCGGTCAGCAGCACTACCCACATACGATTGATGCGCAGCATCGTCTCCCCCTGATATTGAGACCAGTCTCATCTTGATGCTATGCAACCCCCGACCGACCGAAGATGACTAATGTCAAGCGCAGACTCTTAAATCGCGCGCGGCCACATACGTATTGACCGCAACCACGAGACCTCGTCTCCAGCCGCGGCAGCGGCAGGTTCTCGGCAGCGCTCAGTCAGTATCGAAGTTCTCTGAACTCGGGCGCCACGGAGCGCGCGCAGTCTCTGCATCGTCAACGCGGGAGACACGCCCATGTGCATCAGGCAGATCGCCCCAGGATTGATGCTCGCGACGCTCGCATTCGTTCTGCTCCTCGTGCCGACAAGAGCGCGAGGTCGAAGGTCTCGAGCGGCTTGACTAACGGAAGGCCTGCCATCGCGGCGCGCATTGCGACGTTCCTGCGCTTCTTCGCCGCGATTTCCTCAGCAAGCTGCGTTGCCTCACCGCGGCGGAACCGCGGGTGCCGCAGCACGACCGGATCAGAGGGTCTCTACGATTTCGATCCATTCGCCCGAGGGACCAACGATGACGCCGGCGCGACGCCCATCGTAGGGTGCCTCCGGGCGAGCCGTCGGCTTCACCTTCCACGGCAGCTCCACGCCTTCGAGGCTCCCGGAAGTGAAACTCACCATAGCGATGCCAGGCGGAAGTTCGCCGGAACGGATCGGGCGCTCGATCGCGGTCGGTGGGTACTGGTCGAGCTCGATTGCGAAACGCGACGCGAAACTCACAACGCTGATGGGCGTCTTCTCGTCGCTCGACATTCCGTAAGCGTCCTGCAATACCTTGATGCGAGTCGTGGTCGCCTCTGTGGTCCGCATCTTCAACACGTCACGATAGAAGGCACGCGACGCCTCGATATCACGCCCACCCACGACGACGATGAATGTGCGGTCGACGAAGGACTTCGCACTGCCAAGATTGAACGCTGAGCCGCCCGGAGGCACGCAGGTGAAATACACGATCTCGCCCGCAGGTCCCTTGACCTGCATCGCGGTGAGCTTCGGGTTGTAGTCGAGAGGCCGCGGCTTGCCGATGATTGTGAAGGGTTCCGTCAGCTGTGCCGCCAGCGAAACCGGGTCTTCGACGAGGATCTCGTTCGCATTCCAGCCGAAAGTCTTGAGCGGCGCGTAGCCCGGCATCGCGTCGCCTTCGACCATGCGCAGATAGACCGGTTCACCACTCGCCGGCTGCATCAGCACATAGCTCCGGCCCTGCGTGGCCTCCGCGCCCCAACCGCGCGCAAGTGGAAGGGAAACGGTATCGCGCTTGAGTATGCGATAACCCAGCTGGGTTTCGTACGCATGCGAGGCGACAGCGAGATCGGGCACGACAAGCGTTACAGCGGTGATGGCATCGAGCATCCGGATTCCTTGGTAGGTACTACACGGTGGGGCGTGTACGCCCATTGAATTGATGAGGGGTTGCTGCAATTGTGCCTGCCTGGCACATGCGGTATATAAGGAACTGCACTGTATATTAGAGTTCAAACAAGATGAAAGTCATACCGCACAAGCGTGGTCGGGAAGTCGAAGCGTGGCTCAAGCGCGAAGTTGCCGAGCAGAAGACCCGCTATCGAAAGATCGTTGCGGATCAGGACAAACTCGCACCACAACGTGACAAGTGGGTTGCAGAGTTTCTGCAGCGCATACAGACGCGCGGTGTGCACGTGCATTTCGACATGATGCGCAAGGTCAGACCCGAGGAAATCCCGGTCAGACCCAAGCGGAAGTTTCGCGTCGTTTTCTGAAAGTGCCCGGGTGGCGGGAAATTCGATTGACCCGCCCCCAGCGTCAGCGCCGGCACAAGCCCGTAAAGCCCTTCCCTTGAAGCTCTCGATGCCCGCGTTCTGTGCGGGCTTGCCGGCCTCGATCAGGCCCAGTACCAAGCCTCGCCGCCCCGCCCACGTATCCAGCGCCTTGCCCGTGAACCACGGGCCCGGATCTGCGCGTATGACTTGGGGCAGACCGGGTCGCTGATCTCGTCCCGCCCCATGTCATTCACCGCGACGCCGAACTCCGGTCTCCGGAGAAGCCGGCACGGTGTCCCGCCGGTTTACGCGCGTCCGGCGCGCCTGATCGCCCGGTCCGCATCAGTCTCCAAAATCAGGTGCCCGGCCTTGCCACCAGGCACCCCTGGTATCTGATGAATCTGCGTCGATCTCAATCGCGCTCCAGCTCGATCAGTTCGTAGTGCGTCTTCATGTACCCGGTAACTTGCGCAAGCACGAGGATGCTGTCGTCATCCGCCGTAACCCATAAATCATACGGGGGATGTCCTTCAGGGTCCTCGGACTCTCCAACGAACTGAAAGTGCCGTGTCTGGAAGGTGCCTGCGGCGACAGTGATTTCCTCATCACCAATGTACTTCAGGAAAATGTGATGAGTAGAAATCATCGGTGGCGAGGCTCCTCGATGATCGAGCGAGGAGAGGAAACTACGCATCCGGCGTTTGGCGGGGCCTTCCGAGCGGTCGAAATTGAGCGTGTTGAATGCGTCAGCGGACAATGGATGCGTACCGAACCAGGCATAGGGGCCTTCGGTATCGAATGTCTGCGAGACACGCCCGATTGCCGGGCCGTAGCTCTCGCATTCAATCGTCTCACCAGACATCCGGAAGAAGCCGGCGCCCATGAAGCTACCGCCCACTGTCAATCTCACGAACGCGTCGAGCGGCCGGTTAGCAGCATCAAAGGAATGAACCACATCGCGGATTACGACCGGCTCCGGCTCGTAGATCTCACAATGGGCTGTGAGGGTGCGTCGGCCGTTCTCATGGTGCACGAAGATGAAGTGTTCCTCGCCGCGCTTCTTGTCGAGAATTTCGGGCTTTTTCGACGTATACAGAATTCGGCCTCTGATCTGCCTATGTGCCATCTCTTTCCTCACTTGTTGATGCAATCAGCCTGCCATCACCATGCCGGACAGGCCGGGCAGTCTTCGGTTACCAATTCAGCGCGGCTCTACTAGCGAATCCCGTGCCCCTTACCCTTCTCATGCCCCGGGGTGAACTCATGGACGTGAGCGGTGCCATCCGCATGGATGTGCGCTGCTGTCGGATGGTTGTGACCAGCCTCAGCCAACGTCCAGCGATGCAACTCTGGTCGCTCATTCTTCAAGGTCGTGATCGCGCGACGCCGATTCTGTTCGATGTCGGTCCACGGATCGAAGTGAAAATAATTGAAGAGCTCTGAGTCCGTCCGTCCAAGTGCGATGCAACCGAGTTTGCTCGCGAAGGCGCCGTGATTGATGTAAGGGGGGCGCCAGAAGTAACCGCCGGTCGGGAGGTAACCGAACTGCATCATCCAGGACGTCCCCCAGATGTGGTAGGACTCCTCGGTGCAGTCGTGGTAGGAGATATTGTCCTGCCAGTAGTTTGCTGTCATGCAATAAAGGAAAGTGCAGGCCTTGGTCACCGGATCGACGCGCAGCACTTTGGTCATACAGCCTGGCGCGACACCCGGGCTTTTGCGCGCGACCGGGTTCCACTGCATGCCGTTGTAGGTATCAAGTGCCACGAGGCCATCGCGGAAGGCGCCCTTGTGATCCTCGCTCGACTCAACAAAGCTCGGCTCACCATAGTTGTAGAATGCGAGCAACCGAGCGCCGCGCGCGACGCGCATCGCTGGCATTACGACGCCCGCTGGCAACCAGAGGTAGCGACCGGGCTCCCAGGTCTCTTCGCCGACGGTGATGCTACCGTCGAGCACGAAGATTTCCATTTCGCTGTAGCTGAATCCCGGCGGCCGGCTCCAGCCACTCTCAAGCTTCATGATTAACGAACAGGCTCCGCTCTCGGAGTCAACGCTCAGCGTTTTATAGTGGGTGCCACGCGAAAACCCGGGCAGGGTCAGGCGACGGAATGGCGCGTTTCGTTCATCGTATGGCTCAATGTGTGGCCGGCTCATCTCAATATCCTTACCTTGGTGCTCGGGATGACCATGGTGGTCATTGTTGGTGCGTGCAAGTCTCTCAGATGGTTGCGGTCCCGCAGGGAGGCGATACCGCGATGTCGGTCGTCCGCCCCGTATGCAAGCATGGCATCGACACGGCCGCCCACTACACTCCAGCGCTCGACGACACTGCAATCAGCGATATCACTTCCCGACGGCAGCAACGTCGTCGACGAGGCGACAAGGAGCGGAGGCGCTGGGAAGAATGGCGTATTCCGACCAAGCCGACCGACGATTCCGGTTCAAGGGGCGCACCGTTCCGATTCATGACCGGCGCGGTGCGTGGAGAGTGATAGAGAAGAGGCACTGGGTCAATACGGGAAGGTACGTCCACCGACAGTCCTTGCGAGAGGCGGTGGCGCGCGCATTGCCCATGGACATTGTCATAGGTCATGAACAGCTGTGACAGCCCGGCGAGTTGCGTTGCGGGAGCGCACTCGTTACGACTCCCGGTCTTGTTGATCGCTGACAATGGTTCTATGGTTGACCGGTTTTCAGGTACCCACTTTCCCAGAGAGTCTACGTTTCCATGTCCACCCCTCTTGACGAGCAACTGAAGTCGATCCTCGGTGCCGAGCGCGTTCAATTCGGATTGGCCGAGCGCGAGTTTTTCTCTACGGATTTATACAGTGCCGGCGCGACCTGCGCTGCGGTAGTACGGCCTGCAGACGCGCAGATGCTCGCTGCCACCGTCGCGGCGGCTACCCGGGCCGGATATGCAGTGGTTCCACGCGGCGGCGGCTTGACCTACGTCGGTGGATATACTCCGCCACACTCCCAGACGATCACCGTCGACTGTGCCGATCTCAATCGGATCATCGAGGTCAACTCTGATGACATGTACATATCGGTCGAGGCGGGCGTTACATGGAAGCAGATTGACGAGGCCCTTTCACCGCTTGGCTTGCGACTTCCGTTCTTCGGCACGTTTTCAGGCGCCAGCGCGACCGTAGGCGGTGGTCTGTCCAATGGCGCAATGTTCCTGGGTAGCGCACGCTACGGGTCCGCGGCAGAGACGGTGCTTGGCATGGAGATTGCGCTCGCGGATGGGACACTCCTGCAGACGGGCCATGGGGCCGTCACTCGAACGCAAAAGCCGGTGTACCGTTCGTTCGGGCCTGATATCACCGGCCTCTTCGTCCATGATTGCGGAGCCTTCGGCATCAAGACCAAGGCAACGCTGCGCGTAATTTCAGCTCCACAAGACCTCGGCTATCTATCGTTCCTGTTCGCAACCATAGACCAGGCCGCCCAGGCGATGAGCGAGATCGCTCGCCGCGACTTGGTCGAAGAAATCTATATCGTTGACCCGATTCGCACCCGCCAACGGCTTCACGAGGGCAACCTGCTTGGTGATCTCAAGATGCTCGGCAAGGTTGTGGGCAAGGAAAAAGGATTGTTGCGCGGCCTGCAGTCAGGCCTGGAATTGATCAAGGGCGGCAAGAACTTTCTTGACCAGGATCTCTATTCGCTTCACATGGTGTGCGCGGGCCGCTCCAGGGCGGCGGTCGACTCTGACCTCACCGCGTGCGCGGACATAGCGCGCCGGTTGGCCGGCACCGAAATTCCGAACTCGATCCCCAAGGCAACCCGCGCCATGCCATTTCCGGCTCTGGATAGTGTGCTCGGCGCTTCGGGCGACCGCTGGGTCGCACTCAACTGCAAGATCGCGCACTCCGAGGCAGCGAAGCTGCTCGCCGGAACCGAGGCAATATTCACGCGCTTCAAGCCGGAGTTGGATGCCGCCGGCGTTGTAGTGACAGTATTGATTTCGGCAATGGGCAACCATGTGTTCAGCTACGAATGTGTATTTCGCTGGTTCGACCGCTGGCTGCCCCCGCACAAGGCGATACATCCTAATATCGACCGCTTTGTCGAGCCCCCCGACAATCCGTCGGCGAGAGAGGCTATCGCCCGCACACGCCAGGCTGTAGTGGATTTCTTCTATGAGATCGGCGCCGCGTCTGCCCAGATCGGTCGCACTTACCGGTATCTCGATGCTCTCACGCCGGAGGCGCGAGGCTTACTGGTCGACCTCAAGCAATTGCTTGATTCCGGGCAGCACCTCAACCCCGGGGTGCTGGGCTTTGGCGTTCCACAGCAGGGCAACGTATGACTCTCTCGGTAGCGTTGCTCACGCTCGCGCATATTCTCGTCTTTGTCTATTGGCTTGGAGGAGACCTTGGCGCGTTCGTTTCCTCATACACGCTCATCGACGGTCGAAAGCCGGTGGCGGCGCGCCTCATGGCTCTCAACGTCGTCAATAACGTGGACATGGCGCCGCGCACGGCTCTCATTCTCGCGTTCCCGACTGGCCTCAGCCTGGCAGAGGTCAAGGGTTGGATGGACGTCCCGACTGGTGCTGTCGCAGTAGTCTGGCTCGTGGCTGTGATCTGGCTCGGGATCGCATGGCGCATCCATCTCAAGCACTCGGCGCCCCAGTCGATCGAGCGCCGATCTGACATGGTATTGCGCATTTCAGCGGCGCTTGGGCTGTTCGGTTTCTCGGCGAGCGTGTTCCTTGGTGTTCTCCCGACCATCCCGTGGTTCATCGGCCTCAAGTGCCTCCTGCTCGGCTTCGCGATCACGGCGGGCCTGGTGGTGAGGCGCGCACTGAAGCCTCTGTTTGTCGCGGCGCGCGGAATGGCCGCGGAAGGCCCGACACCCGAGCGTGACCGCGTCTTGCGCCATGTGATTCTTTGGCGGAGCAAACCGACCGTGGTCAGTATCTGGATACTCATCACGTTGGCTACGTTGGCCGGAATCATGACTCCCGTCTGAGACCATTCACCGGCTACCGGAGTTCCTGGTTGGCCACGATGCTCAAGCGCCTGTCGGCCACCCTGCAAAGGCGCCCCATTATTCTCGACGCAAAGGAGTCGCTACGATGACGAGGCGTTACGGGGTTGCAGTACTTGTCTTGGGCTTGCTTGCCGCCGCAAACCCGATCTCGCCGACCCGAGCGGCCGATGATGCGCCGACGGTTCTGGTGACTGGTGCCAATCGCGGCATCGGGCTCGAGTTCGTCAGGCAGTACGCAGCCAGGGGCTGGCGAGTGATCGCAACTGCGCGCGATCCCACCGCCGCTCGCGAGTTGCAGATGCTTGCCGAAGCCAATGGCACCAAGGTATCGGTCGAGCGACTTGACGTGACCAATGCCGCCGATGTCGCTGCGTTGGCCGCAAAGTATCGCGGTCAACCGATCGATGTACTCATCAACAATGCCGGGCTGACCGGCGACTTCCGCGGCAAGGGACAGAAGCTCGGTTCGCTCGACTACGCCGAAGGCGAGGCGATGATGGCAGTCAATGCCTTCGGGCCGCTCAGGATCAGCGAAGCGTTGTACGAGAACGTCAAGAACAGCGACCAGAAGAAGATCGTGGCGATTACCGCGTTGCTGGGCGTTCACAGCTTCAAATACGGGGACTTCGACGGCGCCTACTGGTACAAGGTGACCAAGGCGGCCATGAACGCGGCCATGGCCAATCTCGCGCGCGAGGCGGCCAAGGACGGCGTGGTGGTCACCTTGTTGACGCCGGGCGAGGTCGCGGTGGAGAAGGTCCGGAACCCCGGCCCTGAATTCATCGCGCCCGCGGTCTCGATCCGCGGCATGATCGGAGTGATCGACACTCTTACGCTCGAGGATTCGGCCGCCATCATTCGCTACAACGGCAAGCGCTACGCGTTCTGAATCTCCGGACGAGTCGAGGCCGCTTCGGCTTTCCGGCGCGCATTGCCTGCCCCGCGGACGATGTTCAACCGGACCAATGGAACAGTCAGTGGGTCAGCGTCGGCATCATCTGCGTCGGCGAGCACGCCGGTCTCGAGGAGACCGACGACAGGATATGGAACGCGTGCTCTGGTGCGCCGCGCCTGGGCCGGCCTGACGGCCGCGACCTGCGGATCGAAGACGCCACGGCAGGCTCTTCCGGCACAGACGAAGGCGCCTCAGCTGAGCCTGGCCATCAGGGCCTGGAAGCGCGGATCGTCCCGCAGGCTGTCGTAATCGGGATCGTGTTCGATCCAGTCGCGCTTGCCCCACCCGCGCCCGCACGCGCGCTCCAGCAGCTCGATCGCCCTCTCCTTGTCGCCGAGCTTCGCGTAGAAGCAGGTCGCGTTGATCAGTGCGCCCATGTCGTCGGCGTCGAGGTCGAGTGAGCGCTGCACCCACTGCCGCGCCCGCTCGATCTGCCCGTCGTACTGCAGCGCGCCCGATCCGAGCGCGAGCACGCGGGCATCGTCCGGATTGAGCGCGAGCTGGCGTTCGGCGCGCTCGAGGCATTCGCGGTTCGCACGACTCGCCTCCTCGCGGCGCCCCAGCATGAACAGCGATTGCGCCATCAGGAACTTGCTCTGGAAATCCTCGGGGCTCACTTCGGCCGCGCGACCGAAGAGCACCGCGGAGCGCTCGATCTCGCCGCGCGCGAAGCAAGCGCGTCCGAAGTAGTAGTAGGCATCGTAGAGATTCGGGTTGATACGGATGCCGGCCTCGAAATAATGCTCGGCCTCCTCATAGCGTCGGTGCTGGGCGAGGACATAGCCGCGCGCCACGTGCGCATCGGCGAGTTGCGGCGCGAGGGCCAACGCTCGATCGCTCGCGAAATCGGCTCGCTCGAGATCACCGGGTGCCGAACCCCACCATTCGTAGAGCAGCGCGTGCACCGTGGCGAGGCCGGCCCAGGCAGGCGCGAACTGCCCGTCGAGTTCAATGGCCTGCTCGAACATTTCGCGGCTGCGATTGAGATCGGGCCGCCGCATGCGGTGCAGGCTCTGGCGGCCGCGCAGGTAGTATTCGTAGGGCTCGGCACCGGTCTCGGGCCGGCGCAGCGCCCGTTTCTCCTCACCCGAAAGCGCGCCACCGCGCAGCGTGGTCGCGACGCTCTCGGCGATTTCGTCCTGGATCGCGAAGATGTCCCCGAGCTCGCGGTCGAAGCGCTTCGACCAGCGATGGAAGCCGCTCGCGACCTCGATCAGCTGTACCGTGATGCGCAGGCGATCGCCGGCCTTGCGCACACTGCCCTCGACGATCGAGCCCACACCCAGCTTGTGACCCACGTCCGCAAGATCCACCCCGGCCCCGCGGAAGCGGAACGAGGAACTGCGCGCGGCGACGCACAGCCCCTCGATGTGGCTCAAGGCGTCGATGAGCTCCTCAGCGAGGCCTTCGCAGAAATAGTCCTGGTCGCGCCCGGGACTCATGTCGGTGAAGGGCAGCACCGCGATAGTGGTGGTCCGCGCGGACGGCGGCATCGCTGCGCCGGCCGGCAAAGGGCCGCCGATGCCCGCAACGAAGCGATAGCCGGAGCGGTGCCGCGTCTCGATGTAGCGCGGTTCGCGCGCGTCATCGCCCAGCGCCCTGCGCAGTTCCTGGACGCAGCTGACGAGCGCATCGTCGCTGACGATCGTGCCGGGCCAGGCTTCGCTGAACAGTGCAGCCTTGGATACGGGCGTGCCGGCGTGGCGCACGAGCACCGCGAGTACGGTGGCGGCCTTCGGCGTGAGCTTGACCTCGCCCGCACCGTTCCACAGCCGAAGCGTGGCCGCCTCGAAGCGGAAGGGCCCGAATGTGATCGACTCGCTCATCCCCCGCTCCCGCCACTCCTTGGCGAAACCCCGGCCTTCTCCCGGGACCGGCGCTACGCGCCCGCCTATTGTTCGGGCACCAGGGTTACCGCGCAAGCGCGGCCCACGTGGGACCACCTCCACCGTCCTCGCTGTCGGGCGACGGTGGCGCAGGCTGGGGATTGCCGCCCCCGTCATTTCCCGGCGAATTCCCGGCGTTCTCCCGGGACCGGCGCCCCGCGCGTGCCTATTGTTCCGGCACCAACGCTACCGCGCACGCGCGGCCACCGGAGCCCACATGTTCAAGCGCCTCGTCATCGTCGCCTACGGCCTCGTGTCCTACGCCGTCTTCTTCGTCACTTTCCTCTATGCCATCGGTTTCATCGGCAACCTGTGGGTGCCGAAGACCTTGGACTCGCCACGGGAAACCACCTTCGCCACGGCATTGCTCGTGAATCTCGGCCTGCTCGCGCTCTTTGCCGTCCAGCACAGCCTGATGGCGCGCCCTGCCTTCAAGCGATGGTGGACGAGGTTCGTGCCCGAGTCCGCGGAGCGAAGCACTTACGTGCTCTTCTCGAGCCTCGCGCTGATCGCGCTGTTTGCGCTCTGGCAGCCGCTCGGCGGCATGGTCTGGCAGGTCGGCTCACCGGTGGGCCGCGCCCTGCTGTACGGCGGCTTCGCCTTCGGGTGGGGTCTCGTGCTGCTCGCGACCTTCCTCATCAACCACTTCGACCTCTTCGGCCTGCGCCAGGTCTGGCTGCAGCTGACCGGCAAGCCGTACCGGGCCCTGAAGTTCGTGACCCCGGCGCCCTATCGCGTGGTGCGCCACCCGCTCTACGTGGGCTGGCTGTGCGTTTTCTGGTCGACGCCGGACATGTCGGTGACTCACCTGCTGTTCGCCGTAATGACCACCGCCTACATCCTCGTCGGGATCCGCCTCGAGGAGCACGACCTCGTGGCCGCACACCCGGAGTACGAGTCCTACCGGCGCCGCGTGCCGATGCTGATCCCGGCGTTGCGCCGCGCCGCCGCCGCGGACCGGCCGCTCGCGGATCCGCGCCGGGCCTAGGAGTCTGGGCGGCAGAGTCTTTGCGGCACTTGATGAGCGCTGGTTTTC
>DAOQXO010000015.1:0-37191 GCA_035342635.1 Steroidobacteraceae bacterium | reverse complement strand
CCACCCGCCGCGACAGGCCCGAAGGACTAGGCGTCGTGAGGCCCTGAGGACTAGGCGCCGCGCGCGTCCGCCCGCAGCACCTCGACCAGGCCGCGCATGTCCGCCGGCATCGGCGCCTCGAACTCGAGCGCCTCGCCGCTCACTGGCTGCACGAACGCGAGCCGCGCGGCGTGCAGCGCCTGGCGCCTGAAGGCATGCAGCGCCTCGAGCAGCGCAGGCGTGGCCCCTGCCGTCAGTCGGCGGCGCACGCCGTATACCGGATCGCCGAGGATCGGATAACCGATGTGCGCGAGGTGCACGCGGATCTGGTGCGTGCGCCCGGTCTCCAGGGTCACGCGCGCGAGCGTATGCGAGCGGAAGCGCTCGACGATGCGGTAGTGCGTGATTGCCGGGCGGCCATCGGCGCGCACGGCCATCCGGGTGCGCGCGGCGCGATGGCGGCCGATGGGCTCATCGATCGTGCCCCCGCCGGTCATCACGCCGGTCACGATCGCGAGGTACTCGCGCGAGACCTCGCGCGCGGCCAGCATGGCGACCAGCGCCGCGTGCGCCTCGATCGTGCGCGCGACGACCATCAGGCCGCTGGTGTCCTTGTCCAGCCGGTGCACGAGACCCGCACGCGGCACCTGCGCGAGCCGTGGGTCGCGGGCAAGCAGCCCGTTCTGCAGGGTGCGGTCGCGGTTGCCTGCGCCGGGGTGCACGACGAGGCCCGCGGGCTTGTCGATCACGAGCACCTGCTCGTCCTCGTAGACGACCTCGAGGGCCATGGCCTGCGGCGCGGTACCGGTATCGAGCGGCACCTCGCCCTCGAGGACGACCCTTTCCCCGCCCAGCACGCGGTCACGCGAACGCGCCACCCGCCCGTCGACCAGCACCGTGCCGCGCTCGATCCAGCCCTGGATGCGGGAGCGGGAATACTGCGGCAGTGCACTCGCCAGCGCCTGGTCGAGCCGCATTCCGGCCAGCGTGGGGGACAATTGCAGGTCGTGGCGGCGGAACTCGGCTGTCATTATTTGTCTATACTGTCGGTTCCGAGGCCATATTCCAACGAGAGGCCCCCCGTCGATGTCCGCACTTTACGCGCCGCCCCGCGGCCGCCTTGTCCTGTTGGCCGTACTGGCCTCGATCCTCGCCGTCTCCGGCTGCCGCACCAACAAGCAGGACGACTACGCGCGCACCAATCCGGAAGTGCTCTACCAGCGTGCACACCGGAGCATGAAGAACCAGGACTTCAACACCGCGATCCTCATGTACGAGGCGCTGACCGCGCGCTATCCGTTCGCGCCCGAATCGCGCCAGGCACGGCTCGACCTGATCTACGCCTATTACCGGGGCCGCGAGGCCGAGAGCGCGATCGACGCCGCCGAGACCTTCATTCGCGAGAACCCGACCCATCCGCGGATCGACTACGCGTGGTACATCAAGGGACTGGTCGACTTCGAGCGCACGCCGAACAGGCTCGAACGGATGTTCAATGTCGACCTGTCGGAGCGGCCGCCGCAGACGGCGGGGCGCGCCTTCGCCTCGTTCAAGACGGTCGTCGAACAGTTCCCGAAGAGCGAATACGCCCACGACGCGCGCCGGCGCATGGTGTACCTGCGCAACCGCCTCGCCGACTACGAACTCTATGTCGCGCGCTACTACATGAAGCGCGGCGCCTGGGTGGCCGCCGCGCAGCGCGCCAAACAGACGATCGAGCAGTACGACGGCGCACCGGCCGTGCGCGAAGCGCTCGAAATCATGGTCGAGGCCTACGACCGCCTTGAAATGAAAGAGCTGGCCGAACAGGCGCGCGCCGTCTACGCGGTGAACTTCCCCGCAGAGCAGAGCCGCGTCGAAGAGAAGAAGTCCTGGTGGCGATTCTGGTAGCGCGGCCGCGCCGCCTGCCTGCTCAGCGCCGATATCCGTTCGTGATCGGATAACGCCAGTCGCGGCCGAACGCGCGACGGCTCACCCGTACGCCGGGCGGCGTCTGGCGGCGCTTGTATTCATTGCGTTTGACCATATCGAGCACCCGCCCCACCGTTGCCCGATCGAAGCCGCGCGCGCAGATCTCGTCGACCGAGAGGTCCTCTTCGATGAACGCCGCGAGGATCGCGTCGAGGATCTCGTACGGCGGCAGCGCATCGCTATCCTTCTGATCGTACCGCAGTTCAGCCGAGGGCGGCCGGTCGATCACCCGCTGCGGAATCGCCGCCGACAGGCCGTTGCGATATTCGGCCAGGCGGTAGACCAGTCGCTTGCTGCAGTCCTTGATCGGCGCGAAACCGCCCGCCATATCCCCGTACAGCGTGGCGTAGCCCACCGCCATCTCGCTCTTGTTGCCGGTCGTGAGCAGCATGCGGCCGGTCTTGTTCGAGATGCCCATCAGCAGCAGCATGCGGCAGCGGGACTGGATGTTCTCCTCGGTGGCATCCGGCGGGCGGCCGGCGAACTCGTCCTTGAGCGTGGCGAGTGTCGCTTCGAACATCGCCTCGATCGGCAACACGCTGTACTTCACGCCGAGCAGGCTCGCCTGTGCCTGCGCGTCCTCAAGGCTCATCGATGAGGTGTAGCGCGAGGGCATCATCACCGCGTGCACCTGGTCCGCGCCGAGCGCATCGACGGCTATGGCGAGCGTTAGTGCCGAATCGACGCCGCCCGACAGACCGATCACGACACCCGGGAAGCGATGCTTGGTCACGTAGTCGCGCACCCCCAGCACCAGCGCCCCGTAGACGCTCTCGACTTCGGACAGCTCGGGCGCGATCGCACCCGCCAGTGGCACGATGTCGCCGGCGCCGGTGCGCGTGAACTCGGCGAAATACAGACCCTCGACATAGGCCGGCGCACGCATCACGACCTCGCCGGCCTGATTCATCGCGAACGACTGGCCGTCGAACACGAGTTCGTCCTGCCCGCCGACGAGGTTCACATATGCCAGCGGCAGGCCGACATCGCACGCCACCGACGCCGCCACACGCTCGCGATCGCGCTGCTTGTGCAACTGGTAGGGCGAGGCATTGCTGACGACCAGCAGTTCGGCACCGGCCGACTGCGCGAGCTGCGCCGCCTCGCGCTCCCAGATATCCTCGCAGATGAGGATACCGACCTTCACGCCGCCGACCTCGACCACGGTGGGCTGCGCGCCGGCCTTGAAATAGCGCTTCTCGTCGAAGACCTGGTAGTTCGGCAGCTCGCTCTTGCGATGCATGGCCTGCACGGTGCCGCGCATGACCAGTGCCATCGAATTGTAGATCTGCGCACCGCTGTACTCGGGCAGGCCGACCAGCACGGCGACATCGCCCACGCCCTTGCACACCTCGGCGAGGCCTTCCTCGACCTGCCGCCGCAGGCCGCGATGCAGCAGCAGGTCCTCGGGGGGATAGCCCGACAGCGACAGCTCCGGGAATACCACGAGATCCGCACCCTGCACGGCCGCTTCGCGCGAGGTTTCGATCACGCGCGCGACATTGCCGCGCACGTCGCCAACCAGGAAATCGATTTGCGCGAGCGCGATCCGCAGCGATGCGGTGCGGGTCATTTCGGCTTGCGGGCCCGCCGCTTCGCCGCTACGCGCTTCTTCGCCACCACGCGCTTCTTCGCCACCGGGCGCTTCCTCGCCACCACGCGCTTCTTCGCCGCCGGGCGCTTCTGCGCGAGCGCGCGTTTCCCGGCCACCGTACGCGGCTTCGCCTTGGCCACCGTGCGCTTCGTCTTCAGGGGCGGGCGCGGCTTGATCTCCTGCGCCTTGGCCCGCTGCCTGCGACGCTTGAACAGCAGTTCGTGCATCGCACTGCCGAGATCGGCGGGGGACTTCACGGTACGCACGCCCGCGCGCTCGAGTGCCCGGTACTTCTCCGCGGCCGTGCCCTTGCCGCCCGCGACGATGGCGCCCGCATGACCCATGCGCTTGCCGGGAGGCGCGGTGACGCCCGCGATGTAGGCGACCACCGGCTTCGAGACGAACCGGCGGATGAACTCCGCGCCGGCCTCCTCGTCACTGCCGCCGATCTCGCCCACCATGATGATGCCTTCGGTGCCCGGGTCGCGTTCGAACAGCTCGAGCACATCGACGAAATTCATGCCCCGCACCGGATCGCCACCGATGCCGACGCAGGTGCTCTGGCCGAGCCCGTTGTTGGTAGTCTGGAACACGGTCTCGTAGGTGAGTGTGCCGGAGCGCGACACGATGCCGATCGCGCCCTTCTTGTGCACGAAGCCCGGCATGATGCCGATCTTGCATTCGTCGGGCGTGATGACGCCCGGGCAGTTGGGGCCGACGAGCCGGGTACCGGTGCCCGCGAGCGCGGCCTTCACCTTGACCATGTCATTGACCGGAATGCCCTCGGTGATGCACACGACGAGCTCGATGCCCGCGTCCGCCGCCTCGAGGATCGCGTCCGCCGCGTACGGGGGCGGCACGTAGATCATGCTCGCCGTGGCGCCGGTCTGCCTGACCGCCGCATGCACGGTGTCGAACACGGGCAATCCGATGTGCTTCTCGCCGCCACGGCCGGGCGTCACGCCGCCCACGAGGCGCGTGCCGTAGTCGAGGCACTGCTTGGAATGAAAAGTGCCCTGCTTGCCGGTGAAGCCCTGGCAGATGACGCGGGTATGCTTGTTGACGAGGATACTCATGCCTTGACCTTCTTGTTCGAGCCCTGGGCAGCCAGCGCCACCACCTTCTTCGCGGCATCGGTGAGATCGGTGGCCGGGTTGAGTGCGAGGCCGCTGCCCGCGAGCATCTCGCGCGCCTTGTCGGCGTTGGTGCCCTGCAGCCGTACGACCACCGGCACGGCGACGCCGAGCTTCTTCGCGGCGATGATGATGCCCTCGGCGATCAGGTCGCAGCGCACGATGCCGCCGAAGATGTTGACCAGGATCGCGCGCACGTTGGGATTCGACAGGATCAGCTGGAACGCCTCGGTGACGCGCTCGGCGGTCGCGCCGCCGCCCACATCGAGGAAATTCGCCGGGCGCCCGCCGTGCAGTTTGATCAGGTCCATGGTCGCCATCGCGAGTCCGGCGCCATTCACCATGCAGGCGATGTCGCCGTCGAGCGAGACATAGTTGAGATCGTGCTCGCTCGCCTTGACCTCCATGGCGTCTTCCTGCGTGATGTCGCGCAGCGCCGCGAGGTCCTTCTGCCGGAAGAGCGCATTGGGGTCGATGTTGATCTTGGCATCGAGCGCCACCAGATTGCCGGCCCTGGTGACGATCAGCGGGTTCACTTCGAGCAGGCTGGCGTCGCGCTCGAGATAGAGCCGGTAGAGCGCGGTGGCGATCTGCTGGAACTCGCCGATCTGCCGGTCGCTGAAGCCGAGCGCGAAGGCCATCTCGCGGCACTGGTAGGGTTGCAGGCCCGCGGCCGGATTCACGTTCAGCGTGACGATCTTCTCGGGCGTGTGCTCGGCGACTTCTTCGATGTCCATGCCGCCGGCGGACGAGCCGATCAGCGCGATGCGGCCCTTCTCACGATTCAGGGTGAGCGACAGGTAGATCTCGCGTGCGATCTCCGAACCCGACTCGACATAAACGGCGTTGATCGGCAGGCCCTCTTCGCCCGTCTGCTTGGTGACGAGCCGTTGGCCGAGCATGCCTTGCGCGGCCGCCCGCACCGCCTCGAGATCGCGCGCCAACTTGACGCCGCCGGCCTTGCCCCTGCCGCCCGCGTGCACCTGCGCCTTGACGACCCACACGGCGCCGCCGATCGCCCTGGCCGCCGCCACCGCCTCGTCGGCGCTGTGCGCCACGCGCCCTTCGGGCACGGGCACACCGTAGCTCCGAAAGACTTCTTTCGCCTGGTATTCGTGAAGATTCATGTGCCCGCCGGGTAGAAAAAGAACGCCTATTCTCGCGGAAAGCGGCACGCTAGAGAAGCGGCGGCGCGAGAATGCTAAAGTCCGCGGCGATGAGGGCGGATCGCAGCGAAGATAATTCGACCCTGGGCGACCTCGGCTGGCGGGTCGTTGGCCTGCTGAACCTCTATCGGCTGCTGATTCCGCCGGTCCTGCTCGCCATCCATCGCTTCACCGCGCCGGCGCCGACCGTTGGCGGCACCTTTCCCACGCTCTTCCACCTGACCTGCGCCGCCTACTTCGCGGCCGCCGTGGCGCTGGTGCTCGCGCAGCGCCTGCCGCAGATCCCGCGGCGCGGGCTGATCCTTGCGCACGCCATCGTCGATGCGGTCGCGATTGGATTGCTGCTCCATTCAAGCGGCGGCGTGGCGAGCGGGCTCGGCATCCTGCTCGTCGTACCGGTGGGCTCGGTCGCCCTGCTCGCAGAGGGTCGCCAGACCCTGCTGATGGCAGCCATCGCCGTCGTCGCGCTGCTCGCGCAGCAGGTCATCGGCCAGATCGGCGGCACGGCCTCGCCGGCCGATTACCCCTCGGCGGGCGTGATCGGCGTCGTGATCTTCCTCGTGGCCCTCGCAAGCTGGCCGCTCACCACGCGGCTGCGCGAAAGCGAGGCCCTGATCAAGCGGCGCGAGCTCGACCTCGCGAATCTCGCCGAACTGTCGCAGTACATCGTGCAGCACCTGCGCGAGAGCCTGCTGGTCGTCGACCAGGCGGACTGCATACGGCTCATCAACGAGTCGGCGGCGCGCATCCTCGGCGATCGCAGCGCCTTCCCCGGCGCCCTGCTCGGCGAGGCCTCACCGCGCCTGCTGTACCTGCTCTCGACCTGGCGCCAGAGCGGCGAACGCCCCAAGGACAGCGGCGCGACCTTCATCGGCAGCGATGGTGCGAGCGAGATCCTGCCGCACTTCGCGCCGCTCGGTAACCAGGACCCGCCGCCGGTGCTCGTGTTCCTCGAGGACACGACGGAAGTCGCCAGCAAGCTGCAGCAGCTGAAGCTCGCCTCGCTCGGGCGGCTCTCGGCGAGCATCGCGCACGAGATCAGGAATCCCGTCGGTGCGATGAGCCACGCGGCGCAGCTCCTCGGCGAATCGCCGCATCTGTCCGACGAAGACCGCCGCCTCGCGGAAATCATCCGCGCCAATGCCGCGCGCGTCAGCGACATCATCGCCAACGTGCAATCGATGTCGAGGCGCGAACCGCTGCGGCCCGAACAGTTCGAGCTCGGTGCGTGGCTGCGCGAGTTCCGCACCGAGTTCTGCTCGACGCTGCCTTGCCCCGAGGATCTGGTCGAGCTGCACGAATCCGGCGAGGGCCTCGAAGTGCGCTGCGATCGCGGCCAACTGCGGCAGATCACCTGGAACCTGGCCGACAATGCGATCAAGCACAATCGTGCGGTGCCTCACGCGATCGAACTGCGTGCAGGACGCCTCTCGCCCTCGCAGCGACCCTTCCTGGAAGTGTCCGACCGTGGTGGCGGCATACCCGAGGCGCTGACCGAGCGTATCTTCGAACCCTTCGTGACCAGCGAGGCGCGCGGCACGGGGCTCGGGCTGTTCCTCGCCCGCGAACTCGCGCAGGCCAACGGCGCCACGCTGATCTATGAACCACGTCCCGGTGGCGGCAGCGTGTTCCGCCTGGTGTTTTCCGATCCGCTACGATGGCGGGCATGAGTCGACCTGCCGTGCTGGTGGTGGACGACGAGCCGGATCTCGTCGAACTGGTCTGCCTCACCTTGAACCGCATGGACCTCGAAACCGCGTCCGCCGGCGACGTGGCCGGGGCGCGCGAGCTGCTGAACACGCGGCACTTCGACCTGTGCCTGACCGACATGCGCCTGCCCGATGGCGACGGTCTCGACCTCGTCGCCTGGATCCAGGAGAACAAGCCGCTCGTGCCGGTCGCGGTGATCTCGGCGCACGGCAATGTCGAATCGGCGGTGCGCGCGCTCAAGCTCGGCGCATTCGACTTCGTCTCGAAGCCGCTCGATCTCGGCTCGCTGCGCAAGCTGGTGGCGAGCGCGATCAAGCTCGGCGAGCGCGCCGACGGCGAAATGACGATGCGCGGGCCGCGACTGATCGGCCATTCCGCCGCCATGGACACGCTGCGACAGATGATCGCGCGCGTGGCGCGCAGCCAGGCGCCGGTGCACATCTCAGGCGAGTCGGGCACCGGCAAGGAACTCGTCGCGAGACTGATCCACGAATCCGGCCCTCGTGCCGAGGGGCCATTCGTGCCGGTGAACTGTGGCGCGATCCCGACCGAACTGATGGAAAGCGAACTGTTCGGCTACAAGCGCGGCAGCTTCACGGGCGCGGTGGCCGACAGCAAGGGCATGATCCAGTCCGCCGAAGGCGGCACGCTGTTCCTCGACGAGGTCGCGGACCTGCCGCTGCACATGCAGGTGAAGCTGCTGCGGGTGATCCAGGAGAAATCCGTGCGCCCGATCGGCGAGACCCGCGAAGTGCCGGTCGACGTGCGCATCCTGTCAGCGACGCACAAGAACCTCGCCGCGCTGGTGCGCGATGGCCGCTTCCGCGAAGACCTGTACTACCGCGTCAATGTGATCGAGATCCGCGTGCCCGCGCTGCGCGAGCGCCCCGAGGACATCCCGGACCTGGCCGCGACCATCCTCCGGCGGCTGTCGCGCCGCATGGGAGTCGAAGCCCCCGACATCAGTGCCGGGGCGCTCGCCGTGCTTGCCGCGCACAGCTTTCCCGGCAACGTGCGCGAACTGGAGAACGTGCTCGAGCGCGCGCTGACGCTCTGCATTACCGACACGATCGAAGCGGGTGACATCCAGCTGCGCGCGCCGATGCTCGGCGATCCGGCGCCGGCCACGATGTCCGCCGGCGGCAGCGCCCAGCAGGAGGCAGCCGCGACGATCGGGGGCGGCGCGCTCGGTGAGCAGCTCGACAGCATCGAGCGCGACGCAATCGTCAAGGCACTCGAGCAGACCCGCTACAACAAGACCGCGGCCGCGAAGCTGCTCGGCATGAGCTTTCGCGCGCTGCGCTACCGAATCAAGAAGCTCGGGATCGAATAGGCCGGTGCGCATGCCCCGCGGATTCGCGAGGTGCATCACATGAATCGACATCGTTGCTTGGTCGCGCAGGCGAGTCGCTCCAGAATTCTTGCATGAAGCCGCAATGGATTGCCCTGGCGATGATCTGGGTCACGTCGGCGCCGGCACAGCCGACGCCGAACGTGCAGATCGAGCTGGCCGAAATCGACCCCGCGGGCGTCCCGACCGTGGCGCCCCACACGCCGGTCTACGGCCGCATCGTCTACACGACCGATGCCCCGGTGCGCCTCGTCCTGCTGCCGTACCGCAATGGCCAGCCCGTGCTGGATGGCCTGTACAATTCCGGCTCGCCCCGGTACGCGCCGGGCAGTGGCGAGACCATCGCCTGGTTCGCCTTCGACGAACCGCAGACCATCGACGAGATCCGCGCCGTCGCCAATGATTTCTACGGCAACGTCTTCGCCGAGGACTCGATCGTGCGGAACCTGAACTGGCGCGAGGGCGCGCCGAAGCCGCAGAAGGCCGCGTGGGTGGAGCCGCTCAAGAGAGCCGGGAAGGACGTGATCGTCGAGCCGCCCGCCGAATATGGCTGGTTCGCGACCGTCGTCACGCAGTTGTTCTTCCTCCTCGTGCCGCTGTCTGTGGGCCTGCAGATCCATGCGTGGCGCAAGCTCGACGGCGGCCCCGGGCGGCTCGCCCGCCTGTCGGGGTATGCGATGGGGGCGCTGTGGCTGTTCGTCATCCTGACCGGGGTCGCGGGCAGCAACCTCTCGCCGATCTGGATCGTGTTCCTGAGCCCGCTGTTCGTACTGTTTCTCGGCGCGTTGCTCCTCGTCGCACGCACCCGACGCCGCCGATTCGCCTGACCCGCAAGTCTCGGCAGGTCACTGTGACGCAGTTCTCAGGTGGCGCCACCAAAGCGAAAGCTGGCACACACGAAGGCAGTGACCACTTGTGTCACTTCCTGACACGAAGAGCAGCACAGCGTCGCGCCGCGCTGACAAGGCGCGTGCGACATAGCTGCGTCGCGTGTCGGCGAACACTGCCAATTCAGCAAGTTAGATACACATCACATTGCTGGCACGCCCGTTGCTTCATGCTTTCCCTGCAGGCGTACAGCGCCGCGAATTTGGTTAACGGCTGGAAGATTTCTGGACTCAAGGAGCTTATTCACATGAAGACCATGCAGAAGGGTTTTACCCTCATCGAACTGATGATCGTCGTTGCGATCATCGGCATTCTCGCCGCGATCGCGATCCCGGCGTATCAGGACTACACGATCCGCTCGCAGGTCACTGAAGGCCTGAACCTCGCGTCGGCCGTCAAGGCCGGTGTCGCGGAGACCTTTGCCCAGACCGGCGAATGGCCCGCTGACATGGACGCGGCCGGCGGTGACGGCGCGAATCTGCCGAGCGGCAAGTACGTGTCGAGCATCGACGTCAGCAACGGCACGATCATCATTACCTACGGTAACGATGCCAACGCCCAGCTCGTCGCCACGCCGACTCTGACGTTGCAGCCGCGTATCAGCGCCAACAACGACGTTGTGTGGCTGTGCGGCTACTACACCGGCGCCGACGTTGCCGGCCTGACCGACCCGGTCTCGGGCGCGTCCGACGCGGGCTCGACCGACGTCACGCCGAAGTTCCTGCCGCAGTCCTGCCGCGACGATACCTGATCGTCGGCCTGGCTTGTCTGCACGAAGCCCCTCCCCCGGAGGGGCTTCTTTTTTTGGGAGGGGAGTCACGCAGCCTCCCTGCCCTCTGTGCGACCATCGGCAGAGATTTGACAATTGCCCGGGGGTCGCCCTCCGGTACACTATCGCCTTGACGGGTCGCTGACTGCTTGCTGCAAGTGCATGAACGATAACGCTTCTTTGGCCATCGGCGGCGCTCGCTCCGCCCTCGGCGGGCTGCCCCAGCGGCTCGTGCAGGACGGGCTCGTCGACGAGGCGACCATGCACAGCGCGCTGCAGGCGTCCAGGGAGCGCAAGTCCGGTGTCGTGACCCAGCTCGTGGGCATGGGCGCCGCCAAGGCGCGCGACATCGCGGTGGCCGCCTCGCACGAATTCGGCGTACCGCTGCTCGACCTCGACTGCCTCGCTGTCGACCTCGACCTCGTGCGCCTCATCAGCGACAAGCTGCTGGGCAAGCACCGGGTGATGCCGCTCTTCCGGCGCGGCAAGCGTCTGTTCCTCGCGGTTGCCGATCCGACCAACCTGCAGGCCATCGACGAAATCAAGTTCGCGACCGGGCTCGGGATCGAGGCGATCGTCGTCGAAGACGACAAGCTTCAGCGCGCCGTCGACAAGGCGCTCGAGCAGGTCGACACCCAGATGCCGAACCTCACCGACGAGGAAGGCGTCGATCTCGAGGGTCTCGAGGTCACGGGCGGCGAAGACGAAAACGACGGCGGCATCACCCGCGACGACATCGACGACGCCCCCATCGTCAAGTTCGTCAACAAGGTGATGCTCGACGCGATCCGCCGCGGTGCGTCCGACATCCACTTCGAGCCTTACGAGAAGATGTACCGCGTGCGCTACCGCATGGACGGTGTGCTGAAGGAAGTGGCGCAGCCGCCGGTGCAGCTGGCGCAGAAGATCAGCGCGCGCCTGAAGGTCATGGCGCGCCTCGACATTGCCGAGCGCCGCGTGCCGCAGGACGGCCGCATCAAGATGAAGCTGTCGAAGACCCGCGCGATCGACTTCCGTGTCAGCACCTGCCCGACCCTGTACGGCGAGAAGATCGTCACGCGTATCCTCGACCCGTCGCAGGCGATGCTCGGCATCGATGCGCTCGGCTACGAACCGCAGCAGAAAGAGCTGTACCTCGCGAACCTCGCCAAGCCCCAGGGCATGATCCTCGTGACCGGCCCGACCGGCAGCGGCAAGACCGTTTCGCTCTATACCGGGCTCAATATCCTCAATCGCGAGGACACAAACATTTCGACCGCCGAGGACCCGGCGGAAATCAACCTGCCGGGCGTCAACCAGGTCAACGTGAACCCCAAGGTCGGGCTCACGTTCGCCTCGGCGCTGCGCGCCTTCCTGCGCCAGGATCCCGACGTGGTGATGGTCGGCGAGATCCGCGACCTGGAGACCGCCGAAATCGCGATCAAGGCCGCGCAGACGGGCCACCTCGTGCTCTCGACTCTGCACACGAACGATGCACCGCAGACCCTCACGCGACTCATCGACATGGGCGTCAAGCCCTACGCGATCGCGACCTCGTGCAGCCTGATCATCGCGCAGCGCCTCGCGCGGCGCCTGTGCACGCAATGCAAGCATCTCGTCGACGTGCCGGCCGAGGCACTGCTCAAGGAAGGCTTCTCGAAGGAAGACGTGGCGGCCGGCATCAAGGTCTACGGCCCGAAGGGCTGCCAGGCCTGCACCGACGGCTACAAGGGCCGGGTCGGCATCTACCAGGTGCTGCCGGTCACCGAGGAGATCGGGCGCATCATCATGGAAGGCGGCAACGCGATCCAGATCGGCGACGCGGCGAAGCGCATGGGCGTGTGGGACCTGCGCCGCTCCGGCCTCGAGAAAGTTAAACAGGGCATGACGAGCCTCGAAGAGATCAACAGCGTCACCATCGAGTGACCTGACGGAGACTGGGCATGGCGAACATCGCAGCAACCGCAAGCGTCCGCACGATCAAGCGGGACATCCCGTTCTCGTGGGAGGGCATGGACAAGCGCGGCAACCGGGTCAAGGGCAAGAGCCTGGCGCCGGACGAGGCCGCGCTGCGTGCGGACCTGCGCCGCCAGGGCATCGCGCCCTCCAAGGTCAAGAAGCAATCGCAGGCCTTCAAGAGCGGTGGCAGGGTCAAGCCGGAAGACATCGCGGTGTTCAGCCGCCAGCTTGCGACCATGCTCGCCTCGGGCATTCCGCTCGTGCAGGCATTCGAGATCGTCGGCAACGGCCACGAGAAGCCCTCGGTGCAGAAGCTGATCCTCGACATCAAGCAGGACATCGAGGGCGGTACCTCGCTGCATGAGGCGCTCGCCAAGCATCCGCTGTACTTCGACGATCTCTATGTGAACCTCGTCGAGGCCGGCGAGCAGGCGGGTGCGCTCGAGAACCTGCTCGACAAGATCGCGACCTACAAGGAAAAGACCGAGGCGATCAAGAAGAAGGTGAAGAAGGCGCTGTTTTACCCGGCGGCGGTCATGGTCGTGGCGGTGGTCGTCACGCTGATCCTGCTGATCTTCGTGATTCCCCAGTTCGAGAGCCTGTTCAAGGGCTTCGGCGCCGAGTTGCCGGCATTCACGCAGATGGTCATCAATCTGTCGAATTTCGTCCAGGCGAATGGGATCTACCTGGCCGTCGTCTTCGGCGCGGCGGGCTATGCCTTCTTCTACTTCAAGAAGCGCTCGAGGAAGATGCGCGAGGTGCTCGACCGCATTTCGCTCAAGCTGCCCATCATCGGGCCGATTCTCGTCAAGTCCGCCATCGCGCGCTATGCGCGCACGCTGTCGACCATGTTCGCCGCGGGCGTGCCGCTGGTCGAGGCGCTCGAATCGGTGGCCGGCGCCACCGGCAACGTCGTCTACGAGAATGCCGTGATGAAGATGCGCGACGAAGTCGCGACCGGCCAGCGCCTGCAGCGCGCGATGGAGAACACCAGCCTGTTCCCCAACATGGTGATCCAGATGGTGGCGGTCGGTGAGGAAGCCGGCGCGCTCGATCAGATGACCGCCAAGGTGGCCGAGTTCTACGAGGCCGAGGTCGACAACGCGGTCGACAGCATGTCGAGCCTGCTCGAGCCGCTGATCATGGCGATCCTCGGCGTGCTGGTTGGCGGTCTCGTGATCGCGATGTACCTGCCGATCTTCAAGCTCGGCGCGGTCGTGTGATCGCAGTCTGCTTCGTTCTGGGGCTGCTGGTCGGCAGCTTCCTGAACGTGGTGATCCACCGCACGCCGCTCATTCTCGAGCGGCAGTGGCGGCGCCAGTGCGACGAGCTCGCGGGCCGCGAGACGCCCACGGAGCCGCGCTACAACCTCGTGGTGCCACGCTCGGCCTGCCCGGCCTGCAAGGCCCCGATCAAGGCGATCCAGAACGTTCCGGTGCTCAGCTGGCTCGCGCTTCGCGGCCGCTGCGCGAGCTGCAAGGCGAGGATCAGCGCGCGCTATCCGCTGGTGGAACTGCTCACGGCGATCCTGTCGGCGGGCATCGCGTGGCGGTTCGCACCGGCCGGCCTCCCGGTTGTGGGCGCCGCGCTCGTGCTCACCTGGTTTCTGATCGCGCTCACCTTCATCGACTTCGACACGCAGCTGTTGCCCGACTCGCTCACCCTGCCGCTGCTCTGGCTCGGCCTCTTCGCCAGTGTAATGGGCTATACGGGCATCGCGCCGCGCGATGCCATCATCGGTGCGCTGGCGGGCTACCTCGCGCTGTGGTCGGTCTATCACCTCTTCCGCCTGGCCACCGGCAAGGAGGGCATGGGCTACGGCGACTTCAAGCTGCTCGCCGCGCTCGGCGCCTGGCTCGGCTGGCAGATGCTGCTGCCGATCATCCTGCTGTCGGCGCTCGTCGGTGCGCTGACCGGCATCACGCTGATCGTCGTGCGCGGCCGCGACCGCAGTGTGCCGATCCCGTTCGGCCCCTTCCTCGCGGCCGCGGGCTGGATTGCGCTGATCTGGGGGCCGCAGATCGTGGCGGGCTACCTGGGAAGAATGTGAGCGGCGTGTTTCGCGTCGGCCTCACCGGCGGCATCGCCAGCGGCAAGTCCACCGTCGCGAATCTTTTCGCCGCGCTCGGCGTGCCGGTCATCGACACCGACCAGATCGCGCGCGACGTGGTTGCACCCGGCACACCGCTGCTCGCGACCCTGCGCGAGACTTTCGGCGAGGACGTCATCGCCCCCGACGGCACGCTCGATCGCAAAGCCATGCGCGCGCGCGTCTTCGGCGACTCGCAGGAGGCCCGGGCGGCGCGGCGCACGCTGAACGAACTGACCCATCCTGCGATCCTCGCGGAAATGGAAGCGCGATCGCAGCAGGCAGGCGGTCCTTACCAGATCCTTGCGATTCCGCTGCTGGTCGAGGGGCAATCGCGCTCGCGGGTCGACCGCATCCTGGTCGTCGACGCGGATGAGGCCACCCGGATCCGCCGGCTGCAGGCGCGCGACGGGTCCACGCTGGCCGAGGCGCGCGCCCTGCTCGCCGCACAGGCCGATCGTGCCACGCGCCTGTCGGCCGCCGACGACGTCATCGAGAATGACGGCGATATCGCGGCGCTGGCGGCGCAGGTCGAGCGCCTGCACGCGGCCTATCTCGCCGCCGCAGGCGTTTACGGGAGCGGACAACGTCAAGCACAATAGCCGGATGTCCGAGGACCCGGCCATCCGCCAGGCCTCCTTGCCCGAGGAGGCCGAGCTCGTTTTCGAGCAGCCGCTCAATGAGCGCATGCGCACATTCCTGCGCATCGACTTCCTCTACGGCCAGGCCACTTACCACAACGAGCATGCGAGCGAGTGGAGCAGCCGCGCCGCCGTCGCCAGCCTCATGGACATCCTCGCGATCACGGCCCGCACCGATGTGCGCGCCGATGCGCTGAAGGAGCTCGAGCGCCAGCTCGCGATGCTGCACGAGTTCCAGACGAGGCCCAATGTCGACGGGTCGCGGCTGCGCACCGTCATGTCGAACCTGATGCGGCTGCGCTCCGAGCTGCTCGGGACCGGCACCGGTTACCTGCAGCCGCTGAAGGAATCCGAGTTCCTCGCCGCGATCAGGCACCGCAGCGCGATCCCGGGCGGTACCTGCGAATTCGACCTGCCCGACTACTACTACTGGCTGCAGCAACCGGCGGAGCCGCGCGCGCAGGCCTTCAACGAGTGGCTCGCGCTGCTGCGGCCGCTGTGCGATTCGATCGCGGAGCTGCTGTGGCTCACGCGCCAGAACGGCCGGCCCCGGGAGGAAACCGCCAAGGGCGGTGTCTTCCACATCACCTTTGACCGCGACTCGCCGGTGCAGCTGCTGCGCATCAGCGTGCCGCAATCGCTCGGGCTCTACCCCGAGATCAGCGGCAGCCACTATCGTTCGAGCGTGCGCTTCCTCACCTGGAATGGCCTCGGCGCCCGCCCGAGCCAGGCCACCATCGACGTGCCGTTCACACTGAGCTGCTGCAATTGAAGGTCGCCTGCCCCACCTGCAAGCGCGAGATCGAATGGAACGCCGAGGCGCCCTGGCGGCCATTCTGCAGCGACCGCTGCCGGCTCATCGACCTCGGCGCATGGCTCAGCGAAGAGCATGCGATTCCGGGGGAACCGGCGCCGGAAGCCGACCCGGCGCCAGGCTCCCGCGACTAGGCTCAGCGCGCCGGCGTCGGCATGCCGAGCGCCTTCGCCGCAAACGCCCACTGGTCCGCGAAGTCCTCGATCTGCATCCATACCGGCTTGCCGGCACCGTGCCCGGCACGGGTCTCGATGCGGATCAGGACCGGATTGTCGCAGCCCTGCGCCGCCTGCAGCGCCGCGGCGAACTTGTAACTGTGCCAGGGCACCACGCGATCGTCACGGTCGGCGGTCGTCACGAGGGTCGGCGGATAGCAGGCGCCCTTCCTGACATTGTGCACCGGTGAATACGCGAGCAGCGCCTTGAACTGCTCCGCATCCTCGCTGAGGCCATAATCACCCGACCACTGGCGCGCGTTGGCGCTCGCAGTGTGATAGCGCAGCATGTCCAGCACCCCGACGCCGGGCAGCGCCGCACCGAACAGCTCGGGCCGCTGCAGCATCACCGCGCCGACGAGCAGCCCGCCATTGCTGCGGCCGCTGATCGCGATGCGCGAGGGCTGCGTGTATTTCTCCCTCACCAGGTACTCGGCCGCGGCGATGAAGTCGTCGAACACGTTCTGCTTGCGCGTGAGGGTGCCGGCGTCGTGCCAGGCCTCGCCGTACTCGCCGCCGCCGCGCAGGTTCGCCTCGGCATAGACGCCGCCCATCTCGAGCCATGCGAGCACGGTCGGCCGGAACACCGGAGTCAGCGAGATATTGAAGCCGCCGTAACCGTACAGCAGTACCGGCTGGTTGCCGTCGCGCGGCATGTCCCGCCGATGGGTGATGAACATCGGTACCCGCGTGCCGTCCTTGCTCGCATAGAACACCTGCTCGGTGACGAAGGCGCCGGTATCCGCGTCCACCTTCGGTGTGCGGAAAGCGGTGACCCCGTTGGTCGCGGTGTCGAGACGCAGGATGCGTGTAGGGGCGAGGTAGTCGGAGAAGGCGAAGAACGCCTCCGCATCGCCATCCTTCGCTTCGAAGTTACCGGCAGACCCCGGGCCCGGCAACGGCACGTCACCCACAGGCTTGCCGCTGCGCTCGAAGAGCCGCGTGACGTTGCGTGCGTCCTTCACGTAGTTGACGACCAGCCGCTCGCCGGCGATCGCGACCGCGTCTATGGCTTCGCGCGCCTCCGGGATGATGGTGCGGGCGCCCGCGGCACTCGGGGCGGCGCGATCGACCGCGAGCACCCGCCAGTTCGGCGCGCCGGAGGAGGTCACGAAATAAAGCGTCGTGGCGTCGTCGCCGGCGTAGAAGTAGTTGGCGTCGAAGTCGGTGAACAGCTTGACGACCGCGCCGTCCGGTCGGGTGAGGTCCTTCAGCACGACGCCATCGCGTCGCGTGTCCTCGTAGATCGAAATGACCAGCAGCTTGCCGTCGTCGGTCACGTCGGCGGACGGCGCGCGGGTCGGGTGATCGGTGACCGCGTAGACGAGCGCATCGCGCTCCTGGGGCTCGCCGAGCCTGTGGAAATAGACCGCCGGTCGGCCGGCATCGTCGCCCTTGCCGTCGGCGCGCGCCGGATAGCGGCTGTAGTAAAGGCCCGACCCATCGGGCGCCCAGCTCATCTGCCAGAACTTCACGCGACGCAGCTCGTCGGGCAGATCGACACCGTCGTCGACGCGGCGGAACTTCCAGATCTCCCAGTCGGTGCCACCGTCCGACAGCGAATAGGCCAGCAGCCTGCCATCGGGACTCGGCTCGAACCGCGCGAGCGCTATGGTCGCATCCTCGCTCGCGATGTTCGGGTCGAACAGCACGCGACCCTCGCCCGAGGCCGAGTCGCTCACGTACAGCACGTTCTGGTTCTGGGTGCCGTCGTTGCGCGTGTAGAAATAGCGCCCGCCCGCCTTTTTCGGCACGCCGTAGCGTTCGTAGTTCCACAGCTTCGTCAGCCGGTCCTTGACCCAGGCACGCTGCGGGATAGCCTCGAGCCACGGCTGGGCCAGCGCGTTCTGCGCCGTAACCCACTTCTTCGTGGCGCGGGAATCCATGTCCTCGAAGCCACGGTAGGGATCCGCCACTCTGGTGCCGAAATAGTCATCGACCGCGGACCCGCGCGGCGAACCGGGGTAACGCAGGCCGGCGGCGGCCAGTGCCGCGGCGCCGAGCGTGATCGTCATGACAATGAGCAACGGGAGCGCGCCGCGGCGGCGCGTCGATTGGCTGTCATTCATGTTCTTGCCTAAACTCGCGAATTGCCGATGCGGCAGTCTAACAAAGTGATCCGCCCCATGACCGCACTGCGCCCCACTCGCTTCGTCGCATTGCTCCTTTGGCTGGTCGCCTGGCCGGCGGCGGCCGACGAACTGACGATCGAGCGACTGTTCTCCGCGCCCGACCTGTCGGGCCCCACGCTGCGCGGTGCCACTTTCGCGCCTGATGGCGAGCGCATCGCCTACCTGCGCGCCAAGGCGGACGCGAAGGACACCTTCGACCTGTGGGCCTACGAGATCCGCACGCGGCGCCACGTGCTGTTGGTCGATTCAGCGCGGCTCGCCACGGCGGGCGGCGCACTGTCCGCCGAGGAGGAAGCGCGCCGCGAGCGCCAGCGCACCTCCTCGCTCGGCGGCATACTCGAATACGACCTGTCGGCCGATGGCCGGCGTATCCTGGTGCCGCTCGGCGGCGACCTGTACGTCTACGATCTCGGTGCGCCAGCCGAGCGCGCCGTGCAGCGCATCACGCAGACGGCGGCCTACGAAACCGACGCGCGCTTCTCCCCGCGCGGCCGCTACGTGAGCTTCATCCGCGAGCAGAATCTGCACGTGCTGGAACTCGCGAGCGGGCGCGAAATCGCGATCACGCAGGGCGGTGGCGGGCTCGTCTCCTACGGCGTCGCCGAGTTCATCGCCCAGGAGGAGATGAACCGCAATACCGGCTACTGGTGGGCGCCGGACGAATCGCGCATCGCTTACGCGCGCGTTGACGAGGCGCCGGTCGCCGAGATCGAGCGCTTCGAGATCCATGCCGACAGCGTGAAGGTCGTGAAGCAGCGCTATCCGGCCACCGGGGAGCGCAACGCCGACGTGCAGCTGTTCGTCACGCACATCGAGGGAGGTCCGGCGGCACGCGTCGACCTCGGTGCGAACCCCGACATTTACCTGGCGCGAGTGGCCTGGTTCCCCGATGCGCGATCGATCGCGATACAGCGCCAGAGCCGCGACCAGAAATTGCTCACGCTGCTGAAGGCCGATGCCGCGAGCGGCGCGACCCGCGCCCTGCTCGAGGAGCGCTCGGACACCTGGGTCGATATCGTCGACGACTTCGTGTTCGTCGGTGACCGCGGGGATTTCCTGTGGGGCTCGTCGCGCTCGGGCTACCACCACCTGTACCTGTACGGGGCCGATGGCACGCTGAAGCACGCAGTGACCGGTGGCGAGTGGATGGTGACCGCCGAGGACCGCGGCGACTCGTTGCGCGCGATCCGTGGCGTCGACTCGCGCGCCGGCCTGGTTTACTTCATGGCGAACATGGCCTCGCCGATCGAGCGCCAGCTCTACGTGACTTCGTACCGCAAGCCCGGCGAGCCGCGCCGGATTTCACGCGAGGCGGGCTGGCACACCGTGCGCATGTCGCCCGACACGCGCTACTACCTCGATACCTGGTCGACCAGCGAGCAGCCGCCGTCGGTGGCGCTGCGCAAACTCGACGGCAGCGTGCGCGAGGCCCTCGTCGCGAACACGCTCGATGCCACGCACCCCTATGCGCCCTACCTCGATGCGCACAATCCCTCGACCTTCGGCACGCTGCGGGCGAGCGACGGGCAGACCCTGTACTACCAGCTCACCGCACCGAAGCACCTCGTGCCCGGCAAGCGCTATCCGGTGATCGTCGACGTCTATGGCGGGCCGGGCGTCCTCGGGCGCGTACGCAACGCCTGGGGGAACCTCTTCCGCCAGTATCTCGTACAGTCGGGCTACGTCCTGTTCACGCTCGACAATCGCGGCACCGCGATGCGTGGCGTGCAGTTCGACACCGCGGCCTTTCATCGCCTCGGCTCGATCGAGGTCGAGGACCAGGTGAAGGGGGTCGAGTTCCTGCGCTCACTGCCGTACGTGGATCCCGCGCGCATCGGGATCTGGGGCTGGAGTTACGGCGGCTACATGGCGCTGATGAGCATGATGCAGGCGCCGACCCACTTTGCCGCGGGCGTCGCCGGCGCGCCAGTCACCGATTTCCGCCTCTACGACACGCACTACACCGAGCGCTACATGGGCACGCCGGCAGCGAACCCGGCGGGCTACGCGGCGAGCAACGTGCTGGCGCACGCCGAAGGCCTCGCCGGCCCCCTGCTCGTGATCCACGGCATGGCCGACGACAACGTGCTGTTCACCCACAGCACCGCGCTCTTCAAGCGCCTGCAGGATCTCGGCAAGCCATTCGACGTGATGCCCTATCCCGGTGGCAAGCATGGCCTGATCAGGCACGCGGACATGGGCCCGCACGCCTACCAGAGCGTGAAGCGGTTCTTCGACGAGAACCTGTAGGGCGCCGGCGCCTCAGGGCAGCTTGAGCTTGCCGCCCGGACCGATGGGCGGCAGCCCGCCCGTCTCGGGCACGACGATGCGCGAGGCCGCCTCGCGGCGATACTCGCGTGCCTCGTCGATCGCCTGCTCGAGCGCCGTCTTGACCGCATCGGGGAACTTCGCGAGCGCCTCGGACAGCGTCTTCGCGTCGATCTCGAACATCAGCGGGAGCACGCCACCCGGCGTCAGCAGCTGCGTCTGGCCCGAGTACAGCACCTCGCGCGTGGCGTCATCGCTGCCATCGACCGTGATCGGCACCAGCCGCCGCAGCGTGCCGGCCTTGCGGTCGGTGAACACTTCCTCGCGATAGAGGCTGGTTGCATCGAGCTGGATGTCGGGCAGATTGGGGTCGTTAGCCATGGCGTGCCTGTGTGTCGAGGGGTGGAATTGTTTCGCGAGTGGTCAGCGGGCCGGCGCCGCGCCCTGCTCGGCGAGCACGGCGACGGTAGCGGGCGTGCCGGTCTGGCGCAGCAGGGCCTTGGTGCGGAAGAAACGCATGTACCCCGCCGGTCCCATGCGCGAGCCGCCGAGGCCCGACAGCTTGAAAGAATTCTTTTCCGCCTCGTGCATCATGGCGGTGAGCGAGCAGTCGTTGAGGCTCACGGCGCCGGCCTCGATCCGGTGGGCGATCGCTTCCGCCTCGGCAAGCGAGCCGGCCAGCACGGCGGCGGACAGCCCGTAGATGCTGTCATTGGCGAGCGCGATCGCTTCCTCGAGCGTGTCATAGGCCATCACCGGGATCACGGGACCGAAGGTCTCCTCGGTCATGACCTGCATGTCATGGGTCACGTCGACGAGCACGGTCGGGCGCAGCCATTCGCCGCCGTGGTTCTCGATCTCGCCGCCCGCGAGCACCCTGGCGCCCTTGGCGAGCGCATCCCTGATCTGCGCTTCGACGACGCGCGCCTGCGGCGCGAAGATGAACGGGCCGACGTAGCCGCTGTGGATGTCAGGCCAGTTGATGTCGATGGCACGCGCCTTGTCGGCGAGCGCGGCCACGAACGCATCGTGGATCCGCCGGTCGATGTACACGCGCTCGAGCGACTGGCAGGCCTGGCCGCTCGCGGTGATCGCCGCGCGCAGCACGATGTCGGCGGCACGCTCGGGATCGAAGTCCGCGGTGATGATCACGGGATCCTTGCCGCCGAGTTCGAGAAAGGCGGGAATGAAATGCTGCGCGGCGTTCACGCCGACGAGCCGGCCCGTCTTGACGCTACCCGTGAAACACACGGCATCCACGTTGGCAACCAGCGCCTCGCCTGTCTCGCGCCCTCCGGGCCGCACGGCGAGCACCGCGGCCAACTCCGGCACGGCATCGATCGTGCGCTGCACGGGGGCCACCCAGCGGGGCGTGACCTCGCTCGGCTTCACGAGCACGGCGCAACCGGCGAGCAACGCCGGGATCGCATCGATGAAGGCGAGGATCAGCGGGAAATTCCACGGGCTGATCGCCCCGACCAGCGGATACGGCACGAGTGTGTAGCCGTAGGCGACGCCGGGCCAGGCCTCCGAGCGCCCGTCGGGTTGCGCGCCGAGCGTGGGCGCCAGGCGACACCAGCGATCGATCGCGCCGAGCATCGAGCCGAACTCGCCCACGGCGATCACGTGACGCCCGGTGTCCTGCGACAGGGCCGCAACGATCTCCTCCTTGTGCGACTCGAGGGTGGCCTTCCAGCGCTGCATGACGGCCACGCGATGCGCGATACCGGCATCACGCCACACCGGCTGCTGATGACGCAGCGCCGCGGCAATGCGGCCGATTTCCGCGGTCGTCGGCGCGGTGAAGTGGAAGTCGACCTCACCGCTGCGGGGATTGCGGACGTCGAAATTCTGGTCTGTGCTCATGTCGGTCCCGGTCAGCGCGCCAAGGGCGCGAACGAAAGGCTCATCGGCCTCCAGAATATCCCAATCGCCGAGCTCGCCCGGCGCGGCCCAGGCGATTTGTTGCCCATCGAGCGGACGCGGGTCCCCGCGCCAGTCCTCGACGAGCCACAGCGACAGCTCGACATCGCGATCAGGGTAGCGGTGCGCCGAAGTCATGAACGGCCGCGCCGCGATCACCTTGATGCCGAGCTCTTCGGTGAGCTCGCGCTCGAGTGCGGCACGCTCGTCCTCCTGAGCCCCGACCTTGCCGCCGGGAAACTCCCAGCGTCCCGCCATGTGCTTGCCCGGCGGGCGATCGGCGATCAGCACGCGGCCGCGTGCATCGAACAGTGCCGCTGCGACCACGCGCACCGGCAGGCGTGTCACCGCGAAGCGGGTCACTCCGCCTGCGCCAGCGCGCCGTGGCAGTGCTTGTACTTCTTGCCCGAGCCGCACGGGCACGGCTCGTTGCGACCGACCTTGCGCTCGGTGCGCACCATCGGCGTATGCGACTCGGCCGCCGGCGCGGCGGCACGGGCCGGCAGGCGCGTGACACCGCCGGCTGGCGCCCCTGCACCCGCAGCGCGCGCGCCGCCCGGGGCCGCCGCAGCCTCGCCCGCGGCCTCGCCCGCCGCGAGTGCGGACTGCGCATCCTGGTGCTGGGCCTGCAGCGCGCGCATCAGTCGCTGGCGGCGCTGCTCCTCCTCGCGGTCGATCTCGTCCTGCGTGCGCACCTCGATCTTCGCGAGGATGGACGCCGTCTCGAACTTCACGCGCTCGAGCATCGCCGAGAACAGCTCGAAGGCCTCGCGCTTGTACTCGTAGCGATAGTCTTTCTGCGCATAGCCGCGCAGGTGGATGCCCTGGCGCAGGTAGTCCATGGCGGCGAGGTGGTCGCGCCAGTGCTGGTCCAGGGTGCGCAGCATCACGTCCTTCTCGACGTGGCGCATCAGCTCGACGCCGATGCGGGCGACCTTCTGCTCGTATGCCGCCTCGACCGCCTCGACGATGCGCGCGCGGAACGTCTCCTCGTCGATCTCCGGTTCGGCCTGCACCCACTCCTGCGGCGCGATCCTCGTGTTGAAGTCCTTCAGCACCGACTCGGCGAGCCCCTGGAGATCCCAGTCGGACGGCCCGGCGCCCTTCGGCACGAACTGGTCGACCATCGTGCCGAGCGCATCGGCGCGGATGCCACGCACCGCATCGGCGATGTCGTCCTTCGCCATGATCTCGGTGCGTTGCTGGTAGATGACCTTGCGCTGGTCGTTCGCGACATCGTCGAACAGCAGCAGCTGTTTCCTGATGTCGAAGTTGTGCGACTCGACCTTGCGCTGCGCCTTCTCGATGCGGCCCGAGAGCATGCGGCTCTCGATCACCTCACCCTGCTTCATGCCGGCCATCGTCAACAGGCGCTTGGTGAAGTTCGGATCACCGAAGATCCGCATCAGGCTGTCTTCCATCGACAGGTAGAAGCGGCTCGAACCCGGATCGCCCTGGCGGCCCGAGCGGCCGCGCAGCTGGTTGTCGATGCGCCGCGACTCGTGGCGCTCGGTGCCGATGATGTGCAGGCCACCCGCGGCGACCACGCGGTCGTGGCGCGCCTGCCACTCCGCGCGCACGCGCTGGCGGTCCGCGTCGGAGGCTTCCGGCGGCAATGCGGCAAGCTCGGCCTCGAGGTTGCCGCCGAGAACGATGTCGGTGCCGCGGCCCGCCATGTTGGTCGCGATCGTGGCGGCTCCCGGCCGGCCGGCCTGCGCGACGATGTGTGCCTCGCGCTCGTGCTGCTTGGCATTCAGCACCTGGTGGGTGATGCCTTCCTTCTGCAGCAGCGCGGAAATCTCCTCCGAGGTCTCGATCGAGGTCGTGCCGACGAGCACCGGCTGCTCGCGCTGCGCGCAGTCGCGGATGTCCTCGATGATCGCCTTGAATTTGTCGTCCTTGGTCAGATAGACGAGATCGGCGTGGTCCTTCCTGACCATCGGCCGGTGGGTCGGGATCACCACCACTTCGAGGCCGTAGATCTGCAGGAACTCGGGCGCCTCGGTATCGGCGGTGCCGGTCATGCCCGAGAGCTTCCTGTAGATGCGGAAGTAGTTCTGGAAGGTGATCGAGGCGACCGTCTGGTTCTCCTCGCGCACGCGCACGCCTTCCTTGGCCTCGATCGCCTGGTGCAGGCCGTCGGACCAGCGCCGGCCCTGCATCGTGCGACCCGTGAACTCGTCGACGATGATCACCTCGCCGCCGCGCACGATGTACTCGACGTCGCGACGGTAGATCGCGTGCGCGCGCAGCGCCGCGTTCAGATGGTGCATCAGGCGGATGTTGCCGGAATCGTAGAGGCTCTCGCCCTCGCGCAGCAGCCCCCCCTCGAGCATCAGGCGCTCGACGTGCTCGTGGCCTTCCTCGGTGATGTGCACCTGCTTCTGCTTGAGGTCGATCGAGAAATCGCCGGGGCCGTTCTCCTCCTGCTGGGGCCTGAGCCGCGGTACCAGCGAGTTGACCCGCAGGTACATCTCGGTGCTCTCCTCGGCGGGGCCGGAGATGATGAGCGGCGTGCGCGCCTCGTCGATCAGGATCGAGTCGACTTCGTCGACCACCGCGAAGGCGTGTCCGCGCTGCACGCGATCCTCGAGCCGGAACGCGAGGTTGTCGCGCAGGTAATCGAAGCCGAATTCGTTGTTGGTGCCGTAGGTGATGTCGCAGGCGTAGGCCTCACGCTTCTCGGCGCTCGACTGGGAGTTTCTGATCACGCCCACGGTGAGGCCGAGGAAGCGGTAGATCGGCGCCATCCAGTCCGAGTCGCGCTGCGCCAGATACTCGTTGACCGTGACCACGTGCACGCCGTTGCCCGCGAGCGCATTGAGATAGGCGGGGAGCGTCGCGACCAGGGTCTTGCCCTCGCCGGTGCGCATTTCCGCGATCTTGCCCTCGTGCAGCACCATGCCGCCGATCAGCTGCACGTCGAAATGGCGCATGCCGAGCGTGCGGCGTGCCACCTCGCGCACGACCGCGAAAGCCTCCACGATCAGGTCATCGAGGCTCGCGCCGTCCTTGAGCCGCGCGCGGAACTCCGCGGTCTTGCCGCGCAGGGCCTCGTCATCGAGCGCCTGCAGGGCTGGTTCGAGGGCGGTTATCGCGCGGGCGGTTCGGGCGTAGTTCTTGACGAGGCGGTCGTTTCGGCTGCCAAAGACGCGCGTAAGCAGTGCGAGCACGGACTATCCTTGAAAAAATAAACCAGATCAGTGGCTTACATAGCCCCTGGTCCGGGAAAGGGCGGATATTGTACGGATAGACCGCGCGCAGCGGAAATGATTCGGAAACGCCCCCTGAGGGGAGCAGCGGGTCAGCGCCGGATGAAGGTCAGCGGGTCGACCTGGCGGCCCTGGCGCAGTACCTCGAAGTGCACGTGCGGACCGGTCGAGCGGCCGGTGGAGCCGACCTGCGCCAGCACGTCGCCGCGTTGCACGGTCTGCCCGACAGCCACCACGTTGCGGCGGTTGTGCGCGTAACGGGTGACATAGCCGTTGCCGTGGTTGACCTCGACCAGCTCGCCGTAACCTGCGCGCTCGCCCGACCAGGTGACGATCCCCGCGGCCACGGCCACGACGTCCGCGCCGGCCTGGGCCGCGAAATCGATGCCCTTGTGGAACGCCCCAAGGCCAGTGAACGGGTCCTGGCGCGAGCCGAAATAAGAGGAGATGAACCCCTGGCGCACCGGGCGGCCCTCGGGGTGGATCTGCTCGCGCAGCTGGCGCGCGATCAGCACGTTCTCGAGCGCCGCGAGCTGCGCGTCGCGCAGGTTGATGCGGGCCTCGAGGTCGTTCAGCATGCTCGTGATGTCGGGAATCTGGGCGGCGACGCCCCCGGCCCCGTCCTCGGGACCGCCGGCGGGCGGCGCGGCGTCGAAGTTGAATTCCCGCTCGTCGATATTCGCCATCTGGGCGAGGTGCTTGCCGAGGGCATCGAGGCGGATCATCTGGCCATTGACCTGGCCCATGCGCATCGAGAGCGCATCGATCCGCTCCTGCAGCGCGTTCTTCATGTTGGCGATTTCCGCCTGCTGCTGCTTGATCTGCAGCGCCCAGTGCTGGGAATCACCGCGCGCGAACACCTTGCCGGAACGCTGGCCGAGTTCGAGGCCGAGCACGAAGGCGATGCCGAGGACCCCCACTGCCAGCGCACCCACCGCTCCCAGCGTGACCGGGTGGGCAAGGTTCAGATGGCGGGCGCGCCCTTCGCGCCGGGAGAAGAAAATCAGATTCATCCGTTATTCTCGCACCAATGGCGGGTGAAATATGCCGAATGAGCGTAATCGACACAAGAAGACTGGCGCACAGACTGGAAAATCAGGGTCTGCCCGATATGGTAAACCGCGCCCGCTGACCGACCTGCTGGCCCGCCCCTCGTCACCCCTCACCGCCCTGCAGCGGCGCGCGCAAGCCGCTGGAGACTGGCTCAGGTTCGTGCAGGCGGCCGTGGCCACGGATCTTGCCCCCCATGTCACCTCCGCGGTCGAGCGCGGTCATATTCTGACGATTTATGTCGCCTCCGCCGCCTGGGCGGCGCGGCTGCAGTTTGCCGCCGACGACCTGCTCGCGCAGGCCCGCGAGTACGACCCCGACCTCGGGGCCGTGCGGGTCAAGGTCCAGCCCCCGGCGCGGGCCACGCCCGCGCGCTAGGCCGCGCTGCTCGGCAGCGCCTCGGTACCCACGTAGTTGATCGGCGCGTCCTTCGCGGATTCGAACACCACTTCTTCCCAGGCCTCGCTGTCGGCATGCACCGCGCGCAACAGCCGGTTGTTGAGGCCGTGGCCCGACTTGTACCCGCTGAATTCGCCGATCAGGCTGTGACCGAGCAGGTAGAGGTCGCCGATCGCGTCCAGGATCTTGTGCTTCACGAACTCGTCCTCGTACCTGAGGCCGTCCTCGTTCATGATGCCCTGGTCGTCGAGCACGATCGCGTTGTCGAGATTGCCGCCGAGTGCCAGGTTGTGCGAGCGCATCGCCTCGAGGTCGCGCATGAAACCGAAGGTGCGTGCCCGGCTCACTTCCTTGAGGAAGGAAGTGGTCGAGAAATCCATCGAGGCGCTCTGCGTGCGCCGCTTGAAGATCGGGTGGTCGAACTCGATCCGGAAATTCACCTTGAAGCCGTCGAACGGGTGGAACTCGGCCCACTTGTCGCCGTCCTCAACGCGCTTGTGCTTGAGGATGCGCACGAAGCGCTTCGGCGCCGCCTGCTCCTCGATGCCCGCCGACTGCAGCAGGAACACGAAGGGGCCTGCGCTGCCGTCCATGATCGGCACTTCGGGCGCGTTCACTTCGACGATCGCGTTGTCGATGCCGAGACCCGCGAAGGCCGACATCAGGTGCTCGATCGTGGAAACACGCGCGTTGCCCTTGACGAGCACCGTGCCGAGCGTGGTTTCGCCGACGTTTTCGGCGCAGGCCGGGATATCGACCGGCGGGTCGAGATCGACGCGCCGGAACACAATGCCATGGTCGGGCGGCGCAGGACGCACCGTCATCAGCACCTTGGTGCCGGTGTGCAGGCCGACGCCGGAGGCGCGGATGGCATTCTTCAGAGTACGTTGACCGACCATTTTGGCCTTAGCGGTAGCGCCCGATCCCCATCAGGAAACCGGCTGGAGCGAGGCGCCGGCAAGGGCGCACCGGCCCCGGCAGGAACGGGGCGCTACCGTAGCACAACGTCGCCTGCGCGTCAGTCGGCCTGGCGCCGCAGGAAGGCCGGGATGTCGAGCACATCCTCATCCGCGATGTCGGCCCGCAACCCGTCGCCCACCGCACGCTGGCGCTGCACGGTCGGACGGTCGAGCGCGGCGTAATCCGAGCTGCTGAGCGGTGAACGGCGCACCACGCGCATCGGCGGCTCGGCACGCGCGGGTTCGCGCCCGGCGTCGCGCGGACGTGCCGTCGACACGGGGATACGCCCGAGGCCGGTTGCCACCACGGTCACACGCAGCTGGCTGGCCAGATCCGGATCGATCACGGTGCCGACGACGACGGTCGCGTCCTCGGAGGCGTACTGCTTGACGATGGTGCCCACTTCCTGGAACTCGCCGATCGAAAGGTCCATGCCTGCGGTCACGTTCACGAGCACGCCATGCGCGCCCTGCAGGTTGATGTCTTCGAGCAGCGGCGAGGACACCGCGGCCTCGGCGGCCTCGCGCGCGCGGCCCTCGCCGCTCGCCGAGCCCGAGCCCATCATCGCCATGCCGGTTTCCGACATCACGGTGCGCACGTCGGCGAAGTCGACGTTGATCAGGCCTGGGCGCGTGATCAGCTCGGCGATGCCCTGGACGGCGCCCTGCAGCACCTCGTTCGCCGACTTGAACGCATCGAGCAGCGTGACCTGCGGTCCAAGCACGGTCAGCAGCTTCTGATTCGGGATGGTGATCAGCGAATCCACATACTTGCCGAGCTCGGCCATGCCGTGCTCCGCGACCAGCATGCGCTTGCCGCCCTCCATCTCGAACGGCTTGGTGACCACGGCCACCGTCAGGATGCCCATCTCCTTCGCCACCTGCGCGACAACCGGCGCGGCGCCCGTGCCGGTGCCGCCGCCCATGCCCGCGGTGATGAAGAGCATGTCGCAGCCCTCGATGAGTTCGATGATGCGGTCACGGTCTTCCATCGCCGCCTGGCGACCGACCTCGGGGTCGGCGCCGGCGCCGAGGCCCTTGGTCATGTTGGCGCCGATCTGCAGCGCCGTCTTGACCTTCGAGTGCTTGAGGGCCTGGGCATCGGTATTGATGCACAGGAACTCCACGCCCTCGATGCCCGTGCCCACCATGTGGGCCACGGCGTTGCCGCCGCCGCCGCCCACCCCGAGCACCTTGATCACGGCGCTCTGGCTGTATGCGTCCATTAATTCGAACATTTTCGCTACGCTCCTTTGATAGAACTCAGAAATTGCCTGCAAACCAGGACTTCATCCTCTCCAGCATCGACTTCGCACTGCCGCCGAACGTGCGCCCGCGATTGCCCGGCAGCGCGTTGTCACGCGCGTAGAGCAGCAGGCCCACGGCCGTCGAATAAATCGGGTTGCGTACCACGTCGGTGAGGCCCTGCACCTGCTGCGGCAGGCCGAGGCGCACGGGCACGTGGAAGACTTCCTCGGCGAGCTCGATCGCCCCTTCCATCTTCGCGCTGCCGCCGGTCAGCACGATGCCCGCGGCGATCGCTTCCTCGAAGCCGCTGCGACGCAGTTCGTCGCGCACCAGGCTGAACAGCTCCTCGTAGCGCGGCTCGACGATTTCGGCGAGCGTCTGGCGCGCGAGGCGGCGCGCCGGGCGATCGCCGACGCTCGGCACCTCGATGCTCTCGTCGGGATTGGCGAGCTGCGAGAGCGCGCAGGCATAGCGCACCTTGATGTCCTCGGCGTAGTGGGTCGGCGTGCGCATCGACACGGCGATGTCGTTGGTCACCTGGTCGCCCGCGATCGGGATCACGGCCGTGTGGCGGATCGCGCCGTTCGAGAACACCGCGAGGTCGGTCGTGCCGCCGCCGATATCGACGAGGCACACGCCGAGTTCCTTTTCATCGTCGGTGAGCGTGGCGAAGCTCGACGCGAGCTGCTCGAGCACGACGTCGTCGACTTCGAGGCCGCAGCGCTGGATGCACTTCTCGACGTTCTGCGCCGCACTGTCGGCGCCGGTGACGATGTGCACCTTCGCCTCGAGGCGCACGCCCGACATGCCGATCGGGTCGCGTATGCCCTCCTGGCCGTCGATGACGAACTCCTGCGGCAGCACGTGCAGGATCTTCTGGTCGGCCGGGATCGCGACCGCCTTGGCGGCGTCGATCACGTGCACGACGTCGTGGCTCGACACTTCCTTGTCACGGATTGCCACCACGCCGTGCGAATTCAGGCTGCGCACGTGGCTGCCGGCGATGCCGGCGAACACCGAGTGGATCTCGCAGCCGGCCATCAGCTCGGCCTCCTCGACCGCACGCTGGATCGATTGCACGGTGGACTCGATGTTGACGACCACGCCCTTCTTCAGACCGCGCGAGGGCTGCGAGCCGAGGCCGATCACCTCGATCGTGCCGTCGGCGGCAATCTCCCCGACCAGCGCCACCACTTTGGAGGTGCCGATATCGAGGCCGACGATCAGGGTTCTTTCTGCACGTTTCGCCATGTCTGCTCAGGCATCCGGGTTGTCGTCTGCGGGAAGCTTGCCGGTGGCGAGTTGCACGCCGCGCGTGCGCCAGCCGATCGCAAAGCCGTTCGAATAACGCATGTCGACATAGGTGATGTCGCCGCCGCGCTCGCCGACGAGCTTCAGACCCGCGACCATGAAGCGCTCGAAGCGTGCATCGACGTCGCGGCGACCGAGCCGCACGGTGACGCCGTTGTCGAGGTCGAACTCCCACGCTCCGCGCTCGTCGAGGCGCATCGCGGCGATGCGCAGACCCGCCTCCATCAGCCGGCCGCGCACGGCGAGATAGCGCTCCGCCACGTCGCGCTCGGTGCCGATCGGCCCCGAAAGCTGCGGCAGCTCGGGTGGAATGTGTCGCGATTCGGAAATGAACAGCTCGCCGCGCGTGTTCAGCAGGCCGTTGGCGCCCCAGCGTGCCGCGGCCACCTGCTCCTGCACGTGCACGCGCAGGCCGCGCGGCCAGGCCCGCTGCACACTGGCGCTGTCGACCCACGGGATCGACTGCAGGCTGCGGCCCACCGACTCGAGATCGACGCTGACGAGGCCGGTGCCGAGCACGCGCTGCTTGACCGCCTGTTCGACATCGAGCGGGGAAACGCGCTGGAACCGGCCCTCGACGCTGATCGTCTCGATCGGCTGGTCGAGCGTCCACGCCACGCCCGCGACTGCGCCGCCGAGCGCGGCGAGGCTCCCGGCCGTCGCCGCGAGGCGCCGCCAGTCGATCGACGGCAGGCGCCATGCGGGCTCCGTCTGCTTGCGACGATTGCGGCTGCGCAGGCGCATCAGGTCCGCGTCCTCATGGTCGGAGTGCGCGCAAAACTCGTCTCGAGCACACGCCACACGAGTTCGTCGAAGCTGACCTCCTCGGCGCGCGCCGCCATCGGCACGAGGCTGTGGTCGGTCATGCCCGGCACGGTGTTGATCTCGAGGAACAGCATCTGGCCGTCGCTATCGGCCATGAAGTCCACCCGGCCCCAGCCGGTCACGCCGCAGGCGTCGCATGCCGCGAGCGCCAGTTCGCCGAGGCGACGCTCCTCGCCCGCGGACAGACCCGACGGGCAGTGGTACAGCGTGTCGCTGCGAAAGTACTTCGCCTCGTAGTCGTAGAACACCTGCGGCGTCTCGATGCGGATCGAAGGCAGTGCGCGCCCCTTGAGGATCGCGACGGTGTACTCGGCGCCGGTGACCCATGGTTCGGCGAACACCAGCGGCTCGTGCACGGCGGCTGCCTGCCAGGCGGCGTTGAGCTGCGCGGCCTCGGTAACCTTGGTCATGCCGACCGACGAGCCCTGCGAGGCAGGCTTCACGATCAGCGGCAGGCCGAGCCGCTCGAGCGCTGCGCCGAAATCCTCCGGTCCGCGCAGCACCACGCTTTCGGGCGTAGCGACGCCGACCGCCGCGACGAGGCGCTTGGTGCGCAGCTTGTCCATGCACACCGCCGAGCCGAGCACGCCACTGCCGGTGTACGGGATGCCTAGGCACTCGAGCGCGCCCTGCATCGTGCCGTCCTCGCCGCCCGGCCCGTGCAGCGCGAGCCACACGCGATCGAAACCCCCGCTCACGAGATCGGCGAGCGGTTGCTCGGCCGGATCGAAAGCGTGCGCATCGACGGCACATCGCTGCAGCGCTGCGAGCACGGCATTGCCCGAGAGCAGCGAGATCTCCCGCTCCGAGGAAGCCCCGCCCAGCATGACAGCCACCCGACCGAAGGCCACGGCGTCGGTCACCTCGGTGATGCGCCCGGCGTGATACGCGAGTTTCATGGTTTGGCCTCGCCGACGATGCGCACTTCGGGCGTGAGCCTCACGCCCGCCTGCGCCTCGACGACCGCCTGCACGTGCAGGATCAGTGCCTCGATGTCCGCAGCCGTGGCATCGCCATGGTTGATGATGAAATTGGCGTGCTTCGTCGATACCGATGCGCCGCCGATACGATGACCCTTGAGGCCCGCCGCCTCGATCAGCCGCGCGGCGTGATCGCCGGGCGGATTGGTGAACGTCGAGCCGCCGCTCCACTCGCCGATCGGCTGCGTCGCCTTGCGCTTCTCGAGCAGCGCGCGGATCTCGTGCGACTGCATCGATGGCCGACGCGAGAAGCGCAGCAGGGCCGCGACGAAGCCCTCGTCGGGCGCCGGTGGGCGCACGCTGCGATAGCCGACCTGGTACTCGCCGGCCGCACGCGTGTGCTCGCGGCCGCTGCGGTCGATCACTTCGACCGAGACGACGTGGTTCCAGGTCTCGCCGCCGAACGCACCCGCGTTCATCGCGAGCGCACCGCCGAGCGTTCCCGGAATGCCGGCGAAGAACTCGGCGGGCCCCAGTCCCCACTTGACGCACTGCTTGGCGATGCGCGCGCAGGCCACGCCGGCCTCGCAGTAGACGCTCTCGGCGGAGCGGCGCTCGAGGCCGCCCAACGCGCTGTTGGTGGCGATCACGGCGCCGCGCACGCCGCCGTCGCGTACCAGCAGGTTGCTGCCGAGGCCGAGCCACAGCACCGGCACGCCCGCCGGCAGGGCGGCAAGGAAGCGCGCGAGGTCGCGGCGGTCGCGCGGCGTGAAGTACATCTGCGCCGGCCCCCCCACATGCCAGGAGGTGTGGCGCGACATCGGCTCGTCGGTCTTCACGAGCGGCACCAGGTCGGCGGCGAGCACCGGCGTACCCATCAGTGCGCGCTCCCTGCCGTGGCGAGGCGTGCGGGCAGTTCGTGCGCAACCGCGCTGATGTTGCCGGCGCCCATCATCACGATGACATCGCCCGCCTCGATCAGCGCCGCCAGCGCCCGCGGCAGCTCGTCGACCTTCTCGACAAACACCGGCTCGACCCGACCGCGGCTGCGCACCGCGCGGCAGATCGCGCGAGCGTCGGCGCCGGCGATCGGCGCCTCGCCCGCCGCGTAGACCTCCGTGACGAGCAGCGTATCGGCACCCGCCAGCACGCTCGCGAAATCGTCCAGCAGGTCGCGCGTGCGCGTATAGCGGTGCGGCTGGAAGGCGAGCACGACGCGCCGGCCGCCGTAGGCCTGGCGCACGGCATCGAGTGTCGCGGCGATTTCCACCGGATGATGACCGTAGTCGTCAACGATCGATACGCTGCCGCCCCTGACCGCGACATCGGCGATGTGCTGCATGCGCCGGTCGATACCCTCGAAGCGCGCGAGCGCGCGCTGGATCACCTCATCGGCAATACCGATTTCCTGTGTCACCGCGATCGCGGCGAGCGAGTTGAGCACGTTGTGCAGACCGGCGAGGTTCAGCGTCACCTCGAGCCCGCTCGCCGCGCCGCGCCGCATGGCGATGAAGTGCGTGCGCGGGCCCTCGCGACGCACGTTGACGGCCCGCAGATCGACGCCTTCTCCGAGTCCGTAGCCGATCACGGGCCGCGACACCTGCCTCAGGATCGAGCGCACGTTGGCGTCGTCGGTGCACAGCACCGCGAGGCCGTAGAACGGCAGGTTGTGCAGGAAGTCGACGAAGCTCTGCTTCAGGCGCTCGAAATCGCCCTCATGGGTCGCGAGATGGTCGTGATCGATGTTGGTGACGATCGCGATCATCGGCTGCAGGTGGAGGAACGATGCGTCGCTCTCGTCCGCCTCGGCGACGAGGTAGCGTCCGGCGCCAAGCTTCGCGTTGCTGTCGGCGCTCTTCAGGCGTCCGCCGATCACGAAAGTGGGGTCCTCGTCGCCCTCGGCGAGGATGCTCGCCACGAGGCTCGTGGTCGTCGTCTTGCCGTGCGTCCCTGCGACCGCGATGCTGTACCGGAAGCGCATCAGCTCGCCCAGCATCTCGGCACGCGGCACGACCGGCACGCGCTGTGCAAGCGCCTGCACGACTTCCGGGTTGTCGGCCGAAACCGCGCTCGAGACGACCACGACGTCCGCGTTGGCGACGTTCGCGGCGCCATGACCGAAGGTGATCGCGGCGCCGAGCTGCGCGAGGCGACGCGTCACGGCGTTCGGCTTCAGGTCCGAGCCCTGTACGCGATAGCCGAGGTTCATCAGCACCTCGGCGATGCCACCCATGCCGCTGCCGCCGATGCCGACGAAGTGGATCGTGTTGATGCGGCGCATGCGATCGTGCAGCGGCGTGCTCATGCGCCCGCCCCCGCCGGCCGGCGCGCCACGGCGAGACAGGCGTCGGCGAGATCCTCGGCGGCGCGCGGCTGCGCCAGCTGGCGCGCGCGACCGGCCATCGCGACCAGCCGCTCGCGGCCGCCGCGGCACAGCTCCAGCAGCTCGCGTGCGAGGCGCTCGGCCGTCAGTTCGCGATCCTGGACCAGCAGCGCCGCGCCCTCGCGCACCAGGAAACGAGCATTTGCCGTCTGATGATCGTCGACCGCGGCCGGGAACGGCACGAGTATCGAGGCGACGCCGGCCGCAGCGAGCTCCGAGACCGTCAGCGCACCCGATCGGCAGATCACAAGGTCTGCCCAGCCGTAGGCCGCGGCGATGTCGTCGATGAACGGCGTGACCTCGGCGGCGACGCCGGCATCCCGGTAGCTCTTGCGCGCCGCGTCGAGCCAGCGCGGCCCGGCCTGGTGGCGAACCTCGAAACGGACGCTGCCGGCGAGGCGCGCGATCGCGAATGGCACGACCGCGTTCAGTTTGTTCGCACCCTGGCTGCCGCCGACCACCAGCAGGCGCAGCACGGCACCGCGACCGGCCGCGCGCGCCGCGGGCTCGCCGAGCTCGAAGAACTCGCGCCGCACCGGGTTGCCGATCACGCTCACCGGCACGGCGCCGTCGAAGGCATCGGGAAAGGCCGCCAGCACATCGCGCGCGATGCGCGCCAGCACGCGGTTGGTGTAGCCGGCGATGGCGTTCTGTTCGTGCACGACGAGCGGCCGGCGCGCGAGCCAGGCCGCAAGGCCGCCGGGACCGGTGACGTAGCCGCCGAGGCCGACGACGACGATCGGGCGATGGCGGCGCATCGCGCGCAGGCTCTGGTATAGCGCGCGCGCAAGACGGAACGGAGCTGCGAGCAATGTGCCCATGCCCTTGCCGCGCAGTCCGCCGATGGAAATCCACTCGATCGGCAGACCCTCAGCCGGCACCAGCCGCGCCTCGATGCCCTCGCGCGTCCCGAGCCACACGATGTCGTGGCCGCGCGCCTGCAGGATGCGCGCCAGCGCCAGCGCCGGGAATACGTGCCCGCCGGTGCCGCCCGCCATGATGATCACGGTGCCACCGCTCATGCGCTCACCGTCGCCGGCCCGCGCGTACGCGAGGCGGCCTCGTGATGGACACGCAGCAGGATGCCGACCCACGCGATCGTCACGATGAGGCTCGAGCGCCCGTAGCTCATCAAGGGCAGCGTCAGCCCCTTCGTGGGCAGCGCGCCCATGTTCACGCCGATGTTGATGAAGGCCTGCATGCCGATCCACAGGCCGAAGCCGGCCGCGAGGCAGGCCTGGAACCTGAGCCCCGCGTCGGACGCGAGCTGCGCGATGTGCAGGGCGCGCCAGGCGAGCGCGATGAAGAGACCAACGGTCAGCACGACACCGACGAGGCCCAGCTCCTCGGCCAGCACGGCGAACAGGAAGTCGGTGTGCGCCTCCGGCAGGTAGAAGAGCTTCTGCACGCTCTCGCCGAGGCCGACACCGAACCATTCGCCGCGGCCGATCGCGATCAGCGACTGCGTGAGCTGGAAGCCGCTGTCGTACGGATCGGCCCACGGGTCGAGGAAGGTCGCGAGGCGGCGCATGCGATAGCCCGACAGCGCAACGAGCGCGCCGAACGCGGCTACCGCGGCCAGCACCATCGCGAGCACGTGGCGCAGCCGCGCACCCGCCATGAACAGCACGCCGAAGCCGGTGGCGAACAGCACGGTGGCCGCGCCGAAGTCCGGCTCGGCGAGCAGCAGCACGCCGACCAGCGCCAGCAGGCCGAGCGGCCGCGCCAGTCCCGAGAAGCTCGTGCGCAGCTCCGATTCCCGCCGCGCGGCATAGCTCGCGACATAGATCAGCACGAGCAGGCGCGCGAGCTCCGAGGCCTGGAAGTTGAAGCCGAGCAGACGGATCCAGCGCCGGCTGCCGTTGACTACGTGACCGAGACCGGGGATCAGCACCGCGACCAGCAGTGCGATCGCGACGATCAGCAGCGGCAGCGCGAGCTTCTCGAGCAACTCGGTGCGCACGCGCGTCAGCACCACGGCCGCCACGCCCCCGGCCAGCAGCAGCGCGAGCTGGCGCTCGAGGTAGTAGAACGGCTGGCCCGTCTCGTTGTTCGCGATCGAAACGGACGCCGAGGTCACCATGACGAGACCGAGCAGCGTGATCGCGAGCACCAGCGCAACCGTCACCCAGTCGGTGCGGAAGGCGCCGCCGCGCGCGCCCGAGCGGGCCCAGGGCACTGTCGCGGCATGACGGAGCGCTGCCCATGAATGCCGCGACAGTGACCTGGGCCCGCTCGGGCGCGCGCGGCGGCGCTGCGCGTAGTCGCGGAACATGTCGAGGCTCGCGCACGCCGGCGAGAGC
>DAOQXO010000014.1:0-38796 GCA_035342635.1 Steroidobacteraceae bacterium | reverse complement strand
AGGTGTGGCCGCAGCCGCGCGCCGCCGCTGCACTGCGGCGTACGTCGTAGTGCAGCGGCGGCGCGCGGCTGCGGCCACACCTTCGCGGTCACGCCTCCGCCGCTTCGCGGCCACAGTCACACGTCCGCCGCCTCGCGGCTGCGGCCACACGTCCGCCGCTTCGCGGCCGCGGTTACACGTCCGCCGCCTCGCGGGTCGAGCGCACCGGCTACCGCCGGTGTGCCCTCGTCGCGGCGGCGCTCGGCGCATCGGCTCACCGAAATCTGAAACGCGCACGGACGCCTCGCGCAGCTCGCCGCTCCTCGGCGCTCTCCACGCTCGTTGCCGGACGTGTAACCGCGGCCGTGTACCGTCGGTGCGGACCGCGGGCACAAGGCGCGAAGGCGAGGCCGATGCGTGACCGTCGACGAACGTGGAGAGCGCCGAGGAGCGGCGGTCAGAGCGAGGCGACTACCGAGGGCCCTGCTGCCACCGACACGATGCGCCGAGCGCCGCCGCACCGAGGGCACCGCTTCGTCAGAAGCGGCGCGCGACCCGAGAGGAGACGGTCATGCATCGGCCTCGCCCGCACGCCCGGCGCCCCCGCGCGCCCGCACAGGATGCGCGGGTGGGGCCGATGCGTGACCGTCGACGAACGTGGAGCGCGCCGAGGCGCGGCGGTCAGAGCGAGGCGACTACCGATGGCCCTGCTGCCACCGACACGATGCGCCGAGCGCCGCCGCACCGAGGGCACCGCTTCGTCAGAAGCGGCGCGCGACCCGAGAGGAGACGGTCATGCATCGGCCTCGCCCGCACGCCCGGCGCCCCCGCGCGCCGTGCGCTTCATCCCGGTACGCGCCGGATCTGCGCCCCCAGCTGCGAGAGCTTCTCCTCGATCGTCTCGTAGCCGCGATCGATGTGGTAGATGCGCTCGATGTCGGTGCGCCCCTCGGCGACGAGTCCGGCGAGCACGAGGCTGGCCGAGGCACGCAGGTCGGTCGCCATGACCGGCGCGGCGGTGAGTTTCGGCACGCCGCGGATGATCGCAGTGTTGCCCTCGAGGCGGATCTCGGCGCCGAGCCGGCGCATCTCCAGCATGTGCATGAACCGGTTCTCGAAGATCGTCTCGATGATCGTGCCGACGCCGTCGGCGATCGTATCGAGCGCCGCGAACTGCGCCTGCATGTCGGTCGGGAAGCCCGGATAGGGCGCGGTGCGGATGTCGACCGATTTCGGCCGCTTGCCGCGCATGTCGATTTCGATCCAGTTCTCGCCCACGTCGATCCTGGCGCCCGCCTCGACCAACTTGCCAAGCACGGCATCCAGGTGATCGGGCCGCGTGTTCTTGATGCGCACGTGGCCGCTGGTGATGGCGCCCGCGACGAGGTAGGTGCCGCTTTCGATGCGGTCGGGCAGCACGACATAGTGCGCGCCGCCCAGGCGCTCGACGCCCTCGACCACGATGGTGTCGGTGCCGGCACCGCGCACCTTGCCGCCGAGCGCATTGACGAAGTTCGCGAGATCGACGACTTCGGGCTCGCGCGCCGCGTTCTCGATCACGGTCTCGCCCTCGGCCAGCGCCGCGGCCATCATCAGGTTCTCGGTCCCGGTCACCGTGACGGCCTCGAGCACCAGCCGTGCGCCCTTCAGGCGCGAGGCGCGTGCACGGATGTAGCCGCCCTCGATGCTGATGTCGGCCCCCATCGCCTGCAGGCCCGCGACGTGGATGTTCACCGGGCGCGCGCCGATCGCGCAGCCGCCCGGCAGCGAGACATCCGCGCGACCGTGGCGCGCGAGCAGTGGCCCGAGCACGAGGATCGAGGCGCGCATCGTCTTGACGAGTTCGTACGGCGCGTAGCATTCGCGCAGCGTGGTCGGATCGACCTCGACATGCATGCGTTCGCCGATCGTGACATCGACGCCCATGCGGCCGAGCAGTTCGATCATGGTCGTCACGTCCTGCAGGTGCGGGACGTTGGCCACGGTCACGGGGCCGTCGGCCAGCAGCGTGCCCGCGAGGATCGGCAGCGCGGCGTTCTTGGCGCCGGAAATGCGGATCTCGCCCTCGAGGGGCACGCCGCCCTGGATCTGCAGCTTGTCCATTCAGCCCGCGGCGCGCGCGGCGGCCTCTTCCGGAGTCAGCGCGTCGATCGACAGCGCGTGAATTTCGCCGCCCATGCGCTCGCCGAGCGCGGCGTAGACCATCTGGTGGCGCGCGATGCCGCGCTTGCCGGCGAAGCCGGGAGCGATCACCAGCGCCGCAAAATGCACGTTGTCCTCCGACTGCACGTGGACCTGGGCACCGGGCAGGGCGGCCCGGATCAGTTCGGCGACTTCGCTGGGTTGCATCCGGCAATACTAAAGTGTTCATGGCCGTGGCGGTATCATTCGGGCATGAACGCCGCAACGGACGCACCCGGATCGCCCGCCACCACCGATGCCGGACTGCTCGCCGCCGGCCGCCGCGCGCTGCGCATCGAGGCGACCGCGGTCGAATCGCTTCTCGAGCGCCTCGACGCCCGCTTTGCGGCGGCCTGCCGCCTGTGCCTCGCCTGCGCGGGGCGCATCGTCGTCACGGGCATGGGCAAATCGGGGCATATCGGCGGCAAGATCGCCGCCACACTCGCGAGTACCGGCTCGCCCTCCTTCTTCCTGCACCCGGCCGAGGCAAGCCACGGCGACCTCGGCATGATCACCCGCGGTGACGTCGTGGTGGCGATCTCGAACTCCGGCGAGACGCCCGAGGTCGTGACGCTGCTGCCTCACTTGTCGCGCCTCGGCGTGCCACTGATCGCGATGACCGGCGCCACGGACTCGACCCTCGCGCGCGCCGCGGCCGTCGTGCTCGACATCAGCGTGCCGGAGGAAGCCTGCCCGCTAAACCTCGCGCCCACCGCCAGCACCACCGTGACCCTCGCGATGGGCGATGCGCTCGCCGTTGCCATCCTCGATGCGCGCGGTTTCACCGAGCAGGACTTCGCGCGCTCGCATCCCGGTGGCGCGCTGGGCCGCCGGCTGCTGCTGCATGTCGAGGACGTGATGCGCAGGGGCGACGACATCCCGCGCGTCGCGCCCGATGCGCTGCTGAAGGAGGGCCTCGTCGAGATGTCCCGCAAGGGCCTCGGCCTCACCGTGATCGTCGACGAGTCGGGCAGGAGCCTCGGCGTGTTCACCGACGGCGACCTGCGCCGCATCCTCGACCAGCCGGTCGACGTGCAGCGCACGCGCATGGCGGAGGTGATGACCTCGCCCGGCAAGGCGATCGGGCCGCGCGAACTCGCCGCCGAAGCGGTCCACATGATGGAGTTGCACAGGATTACCGCGCTGCCGGTGATCGACACGGCGGGCCGTCTGATCGGCGCACTGAACGTGCACGACCTGCTGCGCGCGGGGGTCATGTAGCCATGGTCCGCGCCACCACGCTGCCGGCCGCAATCCGCCTGCTGGTGCTCGACGTCGACGGCGTGCTGACCGACGGGCGCCTCTACTACGGCCCGCGCGGTGAAGTGCTCAAAGTCTTCCACGTGCTCGATGGCCATGGCATCCGCGAAGCGCAGCGCGCGGGCATCGAAGTTGCCGTGATATCGGGCCGCGACAGCGCGGCCGTGCGCCGCCGGTGCCGCGACCTCGGGATCCGCCACGTCTTCCAGGGCGTCGCCGACAAGCTGCCGGTATTCGAGCGCCTGTGCCGGCGGCTGCGCATCCTGCCGATCGAGGCGGCGATCATCGGCGATGACGTGCCCGACGTGCCGATGATGCAGGTCGTCGGCCTCGCATTCGCCGTCCCCGATGCACACCAGGCGGCGCGGCGCGCTGCCGACCACACCACCAGCGCACGCGGCGGTCGCGGCGCGGTACGCGAAGTGTGCGACCTGTTATGTGCGGCCTCGGCGCGCCGGCCGCGCAAGAGCGCCCGGAAGCGCCGATGACCCGCTGGCTCATCGGCTTCGCGGTCATCGTGACGGTCATCGCTTCGATCGTGCTCAGCCGCTCGGCGCGAGCGCCCGACGGCATCGGCGCCAGCCTGCCGACGGCCGCCGATCCCGGCTACCTGGCCCGCGATGCCGAAGTGATCGAGACCGGCGATGACGGCCGGCCGCGCTACCGCCTCGACGCAGAACTGATCGAGCAGGCGCCGAACGACCCGACGATCACGCTCTCGCGACCGGTGATGCACTACGCCGATCCCAGGGGCGGCACCTGGCGCGCGAGCGCCAACCAGGGCACCGTGGCGCCGCCAAGCGACGTGGTCGAACTCACCGGCGATGTGCTGCTGACCGGCACCCTGGCGGACGGGGGCGACCCGGCGCACCTCACGACCAACCGGCTGACCTTCGACGCCGGGCGGGACGTCGCGCACACGAGCGCCCCGGTCACGATCGAGTGGTCCGGGCACCGGCTCACCGCGCGTGGCGTGCGCGCGGACCTCGGGGCCGAGACCCTTCGGCTAGAATCGGCGGTCCATGGCAATTTCCTGCCCCCCTGACCGACGCCGTCCGGCGCGCCTGCTGGCCGGGCTCGCGCTGGCGGCCCTGTGCGCCGCACGCACGATGCCGGCGGCCGAACCTGACCCGCGCACCCTGCCGATCAACGTCGATGCCGCCTCCTCCGACGTCGATTACCGCAGCAATACGGTCGTGTTCCGGGATGTCGTCATCACCCAGGGCGGCGCGCGCGTCGCTGCCGCGAACGCGCGCGCTACCGGACTCGATTTCGTGGATTCGACCTGGGAGTTCACCGGCCGGGTGCGCATCGATCGCGACGGCGGCACCCTCGAATCGGACCGGGCGAAAGTGCGGTTTCGCGACAACGTGCTGGAAAGCGCGACGATCGAGGGCAAGCCGGCCCGCTTCGAGCAGCAGCTCGTCCGCACGCCCGGCAAGGCGCACGGCCGCGCCGAGACGATCGTCTACGACATGGCGGCGAACCGGGTCACCTTCACCGGCGATGCCTGGCTGACCGATGGTCGCAACGAGATCAGCGGCCAGGAACTCGTCTACAACGTCGCCGACCAGCGCGTGCTCGCCGAAACCCAGCCCGGGGACACCGACCGCGTGCGGATCACGATCCGGCCCCAGAAGGATGCCACGCCCGCGGACGAGCCGGCTCCATGAGCCGGTTGCGGGTGGAAGGCCTGGCCAAGCGCTACGGCAAACGATCGGTCATCACGGATCTGTCGCTCGAGGTGTCGAGCGGCGAGGTGCTGGGCCTGCTCGGCCCGAACGGCGCCGGCAAGACTACCGCCTTCTACATGGTCGTCGGTCTCGTGCCGGCGGATGCCGGCCACATCTGGTTCGACGACACCGACATGACGCACATGCCGATGCACAGGCGCGCGCGGCTCGGCGTCGGCTACCTGCCGCAGGAAGCGTCGGTGTTCCGCAAGCTCTCCGTGCAGGACAACGTGCTCGCGATCCTCGAGACACGCGCCGACCTCGATCGCGCCGGTCGCGAAGCGCGGCTGGAGGAAATCCTCGAGGAACTGCGCATCGCGCACGTGCGCGACAGCCTCGGCATGTCGCTTTCGGGCGGCGAGCGCCGCCGCGTCGAAATCGCGCGTGCACTGGCCGCGGAACCGCGCTTCATGCTGCTCGATGAACCGTTCGCGGGGGTCGACCCGCTGTCGGTGCTCGACATCCAGCGCATCATCCGCGAGCTCACCGCCAAGGGCATCGGCGTCCTGATCACCGACCATAATGTCAGGGAAACGCTCGGCGTCTGCGACCGCGCCTGCATCGTCAGCTCGGGCACCGTGATCGCTGCCGGAAATGCCGAAGAAATCCTTGCCAATGCCCAAGTCCGTGAGGTGTACTTGGGCGAAACCTTCCGTCTCTGACCGGTGGTCGCTATCCTCAATATTCTTTCCGAATCAACCTGTTGGGCGTACCCCCCTCCGCCATGCTGAAGCCCTCCCTGCAGCTCAGGCTGGGTCAGTCGCTGACCATGACTCCGCAGTTGCAGCAGGCCATCCGGCTGCTGCAGCTGCCCGCGCTCGAGCTGCAGGCACACATCCGCGAGCTGCTCGAGTCGAACGTCATGCTCGAGGCGGTCGAGGAACCCGAGCAGACCGGCATTTTCGAGGCGATCCAGTCGCCCGCCGAACGCGTGGCGCCGCAGCGCGAGGAGCCCCGTGTCGACGTCGAGGTCATCACCGACAACTGGTCGGGCGAGTCGGCGGGCGGCTCCGATTCGCCGTGGTCACCCGATGACGACGATCGCCAGCAGGACTACGCCGCTCAGTCGGACACATCGCTCCAGGATCACCTGCTCGCGCAGCTCGAAGTCGCCAATCTCGATGCCCGCGACCTCGCGATCGCGCGCGCCATAGTCGATGCCGTGAACGATGACGGCTACCTGTTCGAGCCGGTGGCCGAGATCGCCGCGACGCTGCGCCCGGACGTCGAGTGCACGGACGAGGAGGTACTCGCGGTGCTCGCGGCTGTGCAGACTCTCGACCCGGCGGGTGTCGGCGCGCGCTCGGTCGCCGAATGCATCACGCTGCAGCTGCGCCAGCTCGATGCCGACACGCCGGGCCTCGCCACCGCGCTCGAAATCGCCGCGCGGCACCTGGACGCGGTCGCCAAGAACGAACTCGCACTGTTGCGCCGCGAACTACGCGTCACCGAGGACGAACTCGCCGAGGCCCTGGCTCTCGTACGCACCTGCCAGCCGCGGCCCGGATCCGCGGTCGGCAGCGGCTCGCCGGAGTTCGTGGTGCCCGACGTATTCGTGCGTCGCACGGAGCGCGGCTGGAGCGTCGAGATCAATCCGTCCACGCTGCCGCGGGTGCGCCTGAACCAGGGGTACGCGAGCGCGCTCGGCCGCAATTCCTCGCATGCGACGCTGCGCGCGCAGCTGCAGGAAGCGCGCTGGCTGCTGAAAAGCCTCGAGATCAGGAACGACACGCTGCTCAAGGTCGCGCGCGCCATCGTCGAGCGCCAGGCCGATTTCCTCGAGCACGGCGAGGAGCACATGCGGCCGATGATCCTGAAGGACATCGCCGCGGCCATCGAGATGCACGAATCGACGATTTCGCGCATCACCTCGGGCAAGTACATGCACACGCCGCGCGGCGTGTTCGAGCTGCGCTACTTCTTCTCGAGCCATGTCGGCGGCGGCGAGGCTGCGGAAACCTCCTCGACTGCGATCCGCGCCAAGATCAGGAAACTGATCCGCGACGAGGACCCCGCCGCACCGCTGTCGGACAGTCGCATCGCCGAACTGCTGTCCGCCGAAGGTATTCCCGTCGCGCGCCGCACGGTCGCCAAGTACCGCGAAGCGATGCGCATCGCGCCGTCGAACGAAAGACGGCGCGCAGCGTCGAAATGATGATCCAGGAGAGCACCATGCAAGTCACCGTCACCGGCCACCATGTCGAGGTCACCCCGCCGCTCAAGAGCTACATCGAGAAAAAACTCGAGCGCATCGTGCGCCACTACGACAGCGTCATCGACGTGCATTGCGTGCTGACCGTCGAGAAGCAGCGCCAGAAGGCCGAGGCCACGCTGCAGCTGCGCGGCGGCTCGATCCATGCCGATGCGATCGACGAGGACATGTACGCCGCGATCGACGCACTCGCCGACAAGCTCGATCGCCTGGTCCGCAAGCACAAGGAGAAGCTGCAGGATCACCACGCTGCCGAGGCTCGCAAGGCCACCCGGCAATAGTCGCACCACCGCAGTCTCGCGCCATGCGCCTCGTGGTCGTCAGCGGGCTGTCCGGATCCGGCAAGAGCGTGGCGCTGCACATGCTCGAGGACCTCGGTTACTACTGCATCGACAACATCCCGGCCGCGCTGCTGACTCCGCTGATTTCGCACACGGTGCGCAGCGCCGAGGCGGCCTACGAGCGCATCGGCGTCGGACTCGACGCGCGCAACACGGCGGCGGAAATCGCCACCGTACCGAAGCTGATCGCCGAACTGAAGAAGAGCGGCATCCAGTGCGAGGTGCTGTTCCTCACGACCAGCGACGACGAGCTGCTGCGCCGCTTCGCCGAGACGCGCCGCAAGCACCCGATGAGCCGCAACGACATCGGCCTGCGCGAGGCGATCGCGCTCGAGCGTGACCTGCTGGAACCCATGATGTATGCGGCCGACCAGGTGATCGATACCTCGCGCATGGGCGTGCACGCGCTGCGCGACAGGGTGCTGAAATCGGCTGATGAGCGAGCCACACCGCGCCTCGCGATCACGTTCGAGTCCTTCGGCTTCAAGCGCGGCATCCCGGGGGATGCCGACTTCGTATTCGACGCGCGCTCGCTGCCCAACCCCTACTGGGAACCACAGCTGCGCCCGCTGACCGGCCAGGACCCGGAAGTGATCCGCTTCCTCGAGGCCGAGCCTGCCGTTGCGCGGCTGATCGAGGACATCGCGAACTTCGTGGAAGCGCGCATCCCCGAGCACACCGCGGCCAACCGCCGCTACCTGACCGTTGCGATCGGCTGCACCGGCGGCCAGCATCGCTCGGTCTACATCGCGAACCAACTGGCCGGACGATTTTCGGCGCATCATCCGCATGTCTCCACCCGCCACAACGAATTGCGTGAGCGGCCGGGGGCGCACTGAATGGGAGGACTGATGGACATGTCCGCATTGCGAAATCTCGCTGGCCTCGCGCTCGGCGCGCTGCTCACCAGCGCCTGCAACCAGGACGCAAACCCCGCCATGGCCAGCGTCTCCGGCACCGCCACCTATCGGGAGCGCATGGCGCTGCCGCCGGGCGCCGTATTCGAGGTGCGACTCGAGGACGTCTCGCGGGCCGGCGCCGCCGCCGGGATCCTCGCCGAGACGCGCGTCGAATCGCCCGGCAATCCGCCGTTCGCCTTTACGCTCAGCTACGATCCGGCGCACATCGATGCCACGCACAGCTATTCGATCCGCGCGCGCGTGCTCCATGGCGACGCCGTGCTGTTCACCTCCGATACGCATACACCGCTGCCGGCGGACGACTCGTCCGCACCGCTCGAGATCCTGATGGTGAGGGCCGGCGCCGCGCGGGCGGGGAGTCCCGACGTGCCCGATGCCACCCCCGGACCCGGGTTATTGCGCGGCACGTACAGCTACATGGCCGATGCCGGCCTCTTCACGGCCTGCGGCACCGATGAACGGATACCGGTGGCCATGGAGGGCGACAACGCCGCGCTGGAGTCAGGCTACCGGAAGGTGGTGCCGGAGCCGGGCGCCACCCTGGTCGCCACGGTGATCGGGCGCATCGAAGCTCGCGAACCCATGGAGGGACCCGTGCGCCCGCACCTGATCGTCGAGCAGTTCGTGAACGTCGTCGCGGGGACCTGCGAAACGCCGCCGGTCGTCGCACTCGAAGATACCTACTGGCAGCTCGCGCAGCTCGGCGGCACGCCCGTCGCTCTGGCCGCCGGGCAGCGTGCGCCCTATTTCGTGCTGGACTCCGCCAGGCATCGCGTGAGCGGCTACGCCGGCTGCAACCGCATGATGGGCGGCTACAGCGTCGACGGCGCGAAGCTCGCCTTCACGCAGATGGCCGGCACCATGATGGCCTGCCTGCAGGGCATGGAGATCGAGCAGGCCCTGCACGAGGCGCTGAAGCGTGTCACCGCCTGGCGGATCGAGGGCAATCGCCTCGATCTGCTCGATGCGGACGGCGCAGTCGCTGCGGCGTTCACTGCCGTGTAGGCCTCGCAGTCGCCGTGTCGCGCGTCGTCACCGGCTGCTAGACTCCGCGCGCCCGCGCGGGGCCCGCCTGGATAGCCGTCGGTCATGAGCGACACCGATACCACACCACTGAAGTCTGGACGCCTGTCGGCGCTGCGGGACGCGCTCGACCAGGGCACGCTGCGCGCCGCGCACCGCATGGTCAATGCGATGCACCCCGCCGATATCGCCCTGCTGCTCGAATCGCTGCCGCCCGCGCAGCGCGAGATCGTCTGGGAAATGGTCGATCCAGAGCTCGAGGGCGACGTGCTCGTCGAGCTGAACGAGAACGTGCGCGCCGGGTTCATCGAGGAGATGGGCGCCGAGGAACTGGTCGCCGCGACCGAAGGCCTCGAGGTCGACGATCTCGCCGACCTGCTCGATGAGCTGCCCGAGACCGTCACGCAGCAGCTGCTGCACTCGATGGACCAGCGCGACCGGGAGCGGCTGCGCACGGTGCTCGGCTATCCGGAGGACAGCGCCGGGGGCCTGATGAACACCGACACGGTCAGCGTGCGCGCCGACGTGCCGATCGAAGTGGTGCTGCGCTACCTGCGCATGCGCGGCGAGCTGCCGGAAGGTACCGACAGCCTGTTCGTGGCCGACCGGCACGACCGCTACCTGGGCTCCGTGCCGCTGACCCGGTTGCTGACGGCGGATCCGGACCACCTGGTCGGCGATTGTCTCGACACCGAGGCGCCGCGCATCGACCCGGACATGCACGCGCACGACGTCTCGCGGCTGTTCGAAGACCGCGACCTGGTATCCGCGGCGGTCGTGGGTTCCGAGGGCAAGCTGCTCGGCCGCATCACCGTCGACGACATCCTCGACGTGATCCGCGAGGAAGCCGAGCACTCGGTCATGTCGATGGCCGGCCTCGACGAGGAAGAAGACGTCTTCGCACCGGTGTTGCCGTCCGCGCGCCGCCGCCTCGTGTGGCTCGCGATCAACATCATGATGGCCTTCATCGGTGCCTTCGTCGTCGCGAGCTTCGAGGACACGATCGAAAAGGTCGCCGTGCTCGCGGCGCTGCTGCCGGTGGTCTCGAGCATGGGTGGCATCGCCGGCACGCAGACGGTCACGCTGCTGATCCGCGGCCTGGCACTCGGCAAGGTCGATTGGACCAACGCACGCTGGCTGCTATTCAAGGAAATCGCGGTCGGCGGCCTGAACGGCATCGTGGTCGCATCGACCGTGGCCCTCGTCACGCTGGCGCTGATCGGCCGGTGGCAGATCGCGGCGATCGTCGCCGCCGCCATGCTGATGAACCTGCTGGCCGCAGCGACCGTCGGGGTGCTGATTCCGCTCGCGTTGCGTCGCCTGCGCATCGACCCCGCGCTCTCTGCCGGCGTGATCCTCACCACCTTCACCGACTGCATCGGGTTTGCGACGCTGCTCGGCCTCGGCGCCCTGTTCCTGGTCTAGCCCCTCAGCCGAGCAGGAAGGCGCGCAGTCGGTCGCGCTGCTGCACGGCATCCCCATAGCCGAGTTCGATGAGCTCCGAGGTGTAGCCGGACTCGAACATCAGGTAACTCGCGAGCTGGTGGCCAGCGACGCCGCGCGCACCGATCACGCGCAGGAACGCGCGCAGGCTGCGCGGCAACTCGTGCAGGTGGCGCGCGGCGATCTCGCGCGGGTCGATACTCGGCGAAATCGCCATCGCCTCGATCAGCCGCACGTCGGGCACGGCCTCGGGCGCGGTACGCGCCATGGCGTTGAGGCGAATCAGCTGCTCGAGGTCGGCGTAAATGCCGTCGGTGAACAGCGTGTCGAGCATGAAGCCGAACAGCTGACCGGGCGTCGGTGAGCGCGGAAGCTGCGACACCTGGCTCAGGCCCGCCGCATTTGCCGCACGCACGCCGATCACGAGCACCCGTTCGGCGCCGAGGTGCACGGCCGGGCTCATTGGCGCGAGCTGACGCATCGCGCCATCGCCGAAATACTCGGTGCCGAGTTCCACGGGCGGAAACAGGAACGGCACGGCGAGACTGCCCATCAGGTGCGACAGCGTGAGGTCGACGCGGCGGCCCTCGCGGTGCGCCCGCGCCCATTCCTGGATCTCCTCCGCGCCGTCGAAGAACGCCACCGAGTGCGCGCTGGTGTAGCCGGTCGAGCACAGCGCGACGGCACGCAGCATGCCGGTGGAGACGCTGTGGCGGATGGCGCCGAAGTCGATGTTGCGTCCGAGTAGCTCCGCAAGCGGCGCATTGTCGAAGATCGACCTGGGCGGGTTCGCGAGCATGCCGCCCGACACGAGCGCCACGAGCCAGCGCAGACCCGACGCCAGCATGTGCACCGAGCCGACGCGAAACACGTGGTCGCTGTGGAAGGAGGCCCACACATGTTCGAGCGAGGCGACGGCGCCGCGCCAGCGCCTTGCCTCGGCGGCGAGCGCCGCCGTGGCGACCGCACCGGCCGAAGTCCCGACCAGCACCGGGAACGGGATTCCGCGGCGCGGCAGCATCTCGGACAGCGCCCGCAGCACACCGACCTGGTAGGCCGAGCGCGCGCCGCCGCCCGTCAGGATCAGGGCCTGTACGGGGCGTCCGGAAATGATGGTGTCTTGCCGCATCACGCGCGTATTCTGGCGCATGCCCCGCGGCTGGTAGAATCGATCAGTTCGCGCCCCAGCATCCCGACAATCGTGGAGAAGTCCATGCTACCCGATCGTTCGACACTGCTTGCCGCCATCTTGGCGATGGCCGCCGTGGCCATGCCCGCACTCGCCCAGGATTCGCCCGCGGTCGGATCCGCGGCCCCGACCTTCAAGCTGCAGGACCAGAATGGTGCCTGGCGCACCCTCGAGGAGCAGCGCGGCAAATGGGTCGTGCTGTACTTCTACCCGAAGGACAACACGCCCGGCTGCACCACGCAGGCCTGCGAATTCCGTGACAACATCTTTGCGTTCCGCGAAGCCGGCGCCGTGATCTACGGCATCAGCGTCGATGACGTGAAGTCGCACGAGGAATTCGCCAGGGAGCACAGCCTGCCGTTCACGATCCTCGCCGACTCCGCCAAGGAGACCGCGAAGAGCTACGGCGTGCTCTACAAGGCGATGGGCCTGCTCGAGCTGGCGCGGCGCGATACCTTCATCATCGATCCGCAAGGCCGCATCGCCAAGCACTACGTGAAGGTCGATCCGAAGGGCCATTCCGAGCTCGTGCTCGCCGACATCAAGGCGCTGCAGGCGGCGGCGAAGGGCTGATCCCCGCCGCCGCTGGCGGCGGCTGCGGCGGCATGCTCCCGCGCCGCCGCAGCTCGGCTGTCGCGCGGTCCAGCCCCGCGAGCGTCAGCGGGTACATCCGCCCTTCGACCAGTTCGCGCGTGATCACGGTCGATGGCGTATAGGCCGAGCGTTTCTCGGGCTCCGGGTTCAACCACACGAAGTGGCGGAAATGCGCGGTCAGGCGGCGCAGCCAGGTCGCGCCCGCCTCCGCATTCCAGTGTTCCACGCTGCCGCCCGGCATCGTGATCTCGTAGGGACTCATCGCCGCATCGCCGACGAAGATCAGCCGGTAGTCCGGGCCATAGGTCCGGATCAACTGGTCGGTCGGGATGCGTTCGGTGTGGCGGCGGCGGTTGTCCTTCCACAGCGACTCGTACGGGAAGTTGTGGAAATAGTAATGCTCGAAGTGGCGGAACTCGCTGCGCGCGGCTGAGAACAGCTCGTCGCAGACCCGCACGTGCTCGTCCATCGAGCCGCCGACGTCGAGCAGCAGCAGCACTTTCACCGCGTTGCGCCGCTCGGGCACGATTTTCAGGTCGAGATGGCCGGCGTTGCGCGCCGTCGCCGAAATCGTGCCATCGAGATCGAGTTCCTCGGCCGCGCCCTCACGGGCAAAACGGCGCAGCCGGCGCAGCGCCATCTTGAAGTTGCGCGTGCCGAGTTCGAGCGAGTCGTCGAGGTTCGCGAACTCGCGCCGATCCCACACCTTCACCGCGCGCCGGTGCCGCGACCCGCCCTGCCCGATGCGCACGCCCTCGGGGTTGTAGCCGCCTGCGCCGAAGGGCGAAGTGCCGCCGGTGCCGATCCACTTGTTGCCGCCCTCGTGGCGTTCGCGTTGTTCGGCGAGGCGCTGCCGCAGCGTCTCCATCAGTTTCTGCCAACCGCCGAGCGCCTCGACCTGCGCCTTCTCCTGCTCCGTGAGCACGCGCTCGGCGAGCGAGCGCAGCCATTCGTCGGGCACTGACGCCGTGATCGCCTCGAACGCCTTCTCGATACCCTTGAAGTGCTCGGCGAACACGCGATCGAAGCGGTCGTAGTGGCGCTCGTCCTTCACGAGACACACGCGCGCCAGGAAATAGAAGTCCTCGACGGACAGCCAGGCGACGCGCGCCTGCAGTGCCTCGAGCAGGGCCAGGAACTCCGGCAGCGTGGCCGGCACGCCGGCGGCGCGCAGCTCGCCGAAGAACCTAACGAGCACGCCGGGAGAGGAACATGACCTGCTCGACGAGGTGCATGTCCTGCTCGTTCTTGAGGAGCGCCCCGTACAGCGGCGGTAGTGTCTTCTTCGCGTCGTCGCCACGCAGCGCCTCGGGCGGGATGTCCTCGGCGACCAGCAACTTGATCCAGTCGAGCAGCTCGGAGGTCGAGGGCTTCTTCTTCAGTCCCGACACCTCGCGCAGGCGGAAAAACGACGCGAGCGCCTCGGCGAGCAGCGACTGCTTGAGGCCCGGGAAATGCACGTCGACGATGCGGCGCATCGTCACCTCGTCGGGGAAGCGGATGTAATGGAAGAAGCAGCGGCGCAGAAAGGCGTCGGGCAGCTCTTTCTCGTTATTGCTCGTGATCAGGATGATCGGCCGGTGCTTCGCCTTGACGAGCTGGCGCGTCTCGTAGACGTAGAACTCCATGCGGTCGAGTTCACGCAGCAGGTCGTTGGGGAATTCGATGTCGGCCTTGTCGATCTCGTCGATCAGCAGCACCGGCTGCGTGTTGGCTTCGAAGGCCTCCCACAGCTTGCCCTTGACGATGTAGTTGGCGATATCGTGCACGCGTCCATCGCCGAGCTGCGAGTCGCGCAGACGCGAGACCGCGTCATATTCGTACAGACCCTGCTGCGCCTTGCTGGTCGACTTGATATGCCACTCGTACAGTGGCCGGCCGAGCGAGGCCGCGACTTCTTCGGCGAGCTGTGTCTTGCCGGTACCGGGCTCGCCCTTGATGAGCAGCGGACGCGACAGCGTGACGGCGGCGTTTACCGCCATGGCGAGCTCCGGAGTCGCGATGTAGCGCTCCGAGCCGCTGAATCGGGAATTGGTCATTTGAGCACCAGCTTATGCTGCGCGGGCCCCGGCAGGAAGGGTGTCGGCGCACCACGCGCCCAGTCATCGAAACCGGCGCGAAAAAACGGCGACAGCGGATGGCCGCTCGCGCCGCCCGCGACGGTGAGGTAGGCATCCGCCTCGTGGCCGGGGGAGACCGCAAAGCGCTCGGATGCGCCGAATGCCGCGCCCTGCACCCGCGGCATGTCGTGATCGCCCGGCAGCTCGGGCACGTGCATTGCGAGCAGCCGTCGCCCGAGCAGCGGCAGTGCGCCCGCGAGCGGATGCGCGATGCCCACCGCGCGCTGGCGGCCCCAGGCGCAACGCGCAAGGGCGCCGCATTGCCGCTCGAGTTCCGTCGCCGCGGCATCGACCTGTGCGAGCAGGAACGCGCGCCAGTCGACATATGCCGGCGCCAGCCAGTGCGCCGGGCGCGCCGTGGCGAGCTGCCAGGCCGTCGCGGCGAACTGCGCCGGCGGCGGATATGCCTCGCCGGCGAGGCCCGCGCCGGCGAGCACCATGGACCAGGTCGCGTCCACGACCTGCTGCTGCGTCCTGCGCACCAGCGTATAGCCGACGGCGTCCACGGCGGCCGCGTCCATCGGGGCCGATATCAGTTCGCGAAAGGCGGCGCGCCGCGGCGCGCCGTCGAGCGCGGCCGCATCGAGCAGCTCGAGCAACAGCTGCCGCCACGGCGCGAGATAGAGCGCCCGATCGTCGAGCTGGATCGCGAGCATGTCGGCGGGCGTTGCCGGCGCCCGCAGCGCTGCGAGACCGTCGCGAATCTGCATCGCGCGCGCGCCGAGGTCGAAGCCCACACCGTGCGCATCTTCGTCGTCGCCGATCAGTGCGCCGGCTTCGCCGCCGACGACGCGCGCATTCGCGCTCCACAGGCTGCCGGTGGCGGGATCGACAACGCGGGGCTGCATCGACGGCGCGAGATAGGCCCCACCGGCCGCTCGCAGCGGACCGCGCGTGGCGGGAATGCGCCCGAGCAGCGTCCAGGCGATGTGTCCGTCACGGTCACCGACCATCATGTTCTGGTGCGGAATGCCGACGCCGGCCGCGACTTCGAGCGCGTCCGCTACCGAAGCGGCGCTCTCGAGCCCCAGCAGTCCGAGGGTCGTCGCGCCCGGCTGGGTGGCGACCCAGGTCGCGAGCTGGCATTCGCCCTGGCCGTCCTGCTCGCGCGTCGCGAACACGACGCCCTCCGCGCCGCTCCTGATGCGCAGGCGCTCGGTCTGCCCGCCGCGCACGCGAATGCGCGCCGTGTCGATGTCGAAGGGCTGCTCGACGCCCGCGAGATCGCGCCAGGTGCCGGCTTCGAGGTCGCACTGCGTCCAGCGCAGATCGAGCCAGTCGCCGTAGCTGTTGGTGAATCCCCAGGCGATGCGCCCGTTCGATCCGGCGACGAGCGCCGGCACGCCGGCAAGCGTGACGCCGTTCAGATCGTAGCGGCCATCGTGCGTCGTGAGGCGGGCGCGATACCACACCGGTGGCACGTCGAGTCCGAGATGCATGTCGTTGGCGACGAGCGCGGCGCCCGATGCGGTACGCGCGCCGGCGAGCGCCCAGTTGTTGCTGCCGATGCCGCGCGACGCGCCGGTGCGACGCGCAGCCGCCGCCTCCCGCGGCGACGGTGCATCGGTCGCGGCTCCCGTGCGCAGGTCCCATACCTCGGGGCCGGGGATTGCAGGCTCGGCGAGCGGCGGCGACTGCGACTCGACGGGCGCATCCCATGCGCTGCCCGCCGGCAGCACGAACCCGAGCACCGCGGCTGCACGCGCGCCTCCGAGGCGCTGCGTGAGCGCCTCGGTCAGCGCCAGACGGCGCTGCTCACCGGCGAAATCGTGGTACTGCAGCTGCCACCACATGGAGTGGACGACGAGCGCCGTGTCCTCGGCGCGCCACACCCGCGGCACGGCGCGCAACAACCAGTATTCCCACGGGCGACTGCGCAGACTCGCGAGGCCCGCGTTCACGCCGTCCACGTAGGCGTCGACGACCGCGCGCTCCTCGCGCGTCAGGCTCTCGGCCAGCGCACGCGCAACGCGCCGGAAGCGGAACAGGCGCGCCTTGCGATCCTGCTCGAGCGCCACCTCGCCGAACAGTTCCGCAAGCTCGCCGGCGGCGAGGCGCCGAGCGAGGTCCATCTGGAAGTAGCGGTCCTGCCCGTGCGTAAAGCCGAGCCCATAGGCGAGCGCCGCACGGTCCGAGCCGCTCACCGTGGGCGTGCCGAGCGCATCGCGCTCGATCGTCACCGGCGCGGCCAGCCGCGCGACCTCGATCTCGCCGTCGAGCTGCGGCAACGATGCGCGCATCAGCAGCCACGCGCCGATCACCGCCGCGATTGCGGCGGCGAGCAGGACATACGCGAGGCGGCGGAGGAAGCGCAACATCTACTCGCGCGTGACCTCGAGAATCTGCATCGCATTGGTGCCGCCCGATACGCCCGTGAGCGCGCCGGTCGTGATGATCACGCGATCGCCGGAATCGACGAGGCGCAGTTCCAGCAACCGCGCGAAGATCGACTCCTGCACGTGCGCGCCATCGGCTTCGGTCACGTCGAAGGGTACCGGGTACACGCCGCGGTAGAGGGTCACCCGCCGGCTGGTCGCGGGATGGCGCGTGAACGCGTAGATCGGGATGTCCGAGCGGATGCGCGACATCCACAGCGGCGTCGAACCGGATTCAGTCAGTGCGACGATGGCGCGTACGCGCATGTGGTTCGCCGTGTACATGACCGCCATCGCGATCGCCTCGTCGGTGCGGGTGAAATGCCCGACGTTGCGGTCGCGCGCGCGCGCGATCGACAGCTGGTATTTCTCCGCGCCCTCGATAACCTGGGCCATGGCCTCCACGGCCTTGACGGGAAAGCGGCCCACGGCCGTCTCCGCCGACAGCATCACCGCATCGGTGCCGTCCATCACCGCGTTGGCGACATCGCTCACCTCGGCGCGGGTCGGCACCGGACTCTGGATCATCGACTCCATCATCTGCGTGGCGGTGATCGCGACGCGGAACTTGCCGCGCGCCTGGTGCAGGATCGTCTTCTGCAGACCGGTGATCTCCGCGTAGCCCATTTCGACGCCGAGGTCGCCGCGGGCGACCATCACCGCATCGGTCTCGTCGAGAATGGACGGCAGGTTCTCCACCGATTCGTGGCGCTCGATCTTGGCGACGATGCGCCCCTGCCCGCCCCACTCGCGCAGCTTCGCGCGCGCCTCGCGGATGTCGGCGGCATCGCGCGCAAAGGACACGGCGACGTAGTCGATCTCCTGGCCGGCCGCGAAACGGATGTCGTCGCGATCCTTGTCGGACAAGGCCGGCGCCGAGATGCCTCCGCCCTTGCGGTTCAGCCCCTTCCTGTTCGAGAGTTCGCCACCGATGCGCACGACGGTTTCGACGCGCGGGCCATCGACGGCCGTGACGTCGAGCACGATCTGGCCGTCGGCGAGCAGTAGCGTGTCGCCGGCGCTCACGTCGCGGTGGAGGTTGCCGTAGGCGATGCCGACCTCATGCTGCACGCCGGCGTCCGCGGCGATGCGCGGGTCGAGCGCGAATGCCTGGCCTTCGGCGAGCCGCACGCGTCCGTCGCGAAAGCTCTCGATGCGGATCTTTGGCCCGCCGAGGTCGGCCAGGATGCCGACGATCTTGCCGGCGCGTGCCGCCGCCTCGCGCACCAGCGCGACGCGACGCGCATGGTCGGCGTGATCGCCGTGGGAAAAATTGATGCGGGCGACATCGAGCCCCGCTCGCACCATGTCGGTGAGCACGAGACAGTCATCGGTCGCGGGGCCGAGCGTGGCCACGATCTTGGTACGGCGCTGCATGGCTCGCAAATTAGCACGACCGCAGGCCGGTCGTTAGCAGTCGATCAGCCTGAGCCGCGTGCCTCGAGTGCGGCGACGGCCGGCAACGTCTTGCCCTCGACGAACTCGAGGAACGCCCCGCCACCGGTCGAGATGTACGAGATGCCCTCGGCGACACCGTACTTCTCGATCGCGGCGAGCGTGTCACCGCCACCGGCCAGCGAGAACGCCTTGCTGCGGGCGATCGCATTGGCGATTGCTTTCGTGCCCTCGCCGAACTGCGGGAACTCGAACACGCCGACCGGCCCGTTCCAGATCACCGTGCCGGCGGCCTCGATGAGCGCTGCGAACCGCTCGGCCGTATCCGGCCCGATGTCGAGGATCAGCTCCTCGGGTCCGACATCGTGGATCGAGCGCACGTCGGCGTGCGCGGTCGCGGCGAACTCGCGCGCTACGACCACGTCGGTCGGCAGCGGAATCTCGGTGCCGCGCGCGCGCGCCTGCTCGAGCAGCGAGCGCGCGATATCGAGCATGTCCGCTTCATGCAGCGACTTGCCGACCGCGACGCCGGTCGCGGCGAGGAAGGTATTGGCAATGCCGCCGCCGACAATCAGCTTGTCGACCTTGGCGATCAGCGACTCGAGCACCGTCAGTTTGGTCGACACCTTCGCGCCGGCAACGATCGCGACGAGCGGGCGGGCGGGCGCGTCGAGCGCGCGCTCGAGCGCCTCGAGTTCGGCGACCAGCAGCGGGCCCGCGCAGGCTACCGGTGCGAAAGTTGCGACCCCGTGGGTGCTCGCCTCGGCGCGGTGCGCCGTGCCGAACGCGTCCATCACGAACACGTCGCACAGCGCCGCCATGCGCCGCGCCAGCGTCGCATCGTTCGCCTTCTCGCCCTTGTTGAAGCGCACGTTCTCGCACAGCACCGCTTCGCCGTAGCCGATGTCGACACCGCCGGCGAGCCAGTTCTCGCGCAGTGGCACCGGCTTGCCGAGCAGCTCCGAGAGGCGCACGGCCACCGGCGCGAGCGAGTTCTCCGCAGAGTAGTGGCCTTCGACCGGCCGCCCGAGGTGAGAGAGGATGATCACCTTGGCGCCCTGCTGCATCGCCCGGCGGATCGTCGGCAGCGCGGCGCGGATCCGCGCGTCGCTGGTCACCACGCCCTTGTCGATCGGCACGTTCAGGTCCTCGCGGATCATCACCCGCTTGCCCGCGAGGTCGACATCACTCATGCGCAGCAGCTTCACGGCGCGTCCTACTTGGCGCGCGACCAGGCGGACACGACGTCGAGCAGGCGGTTGGAGAAGCCCCACTCGTTGTCGTACCAGGAACAGACCTTGACCAGCTTGCCGTCGATCACCTTGGTCATCGTCGTGTCGTAGGTCGAGGAATGCGGATCATGGTTGTAGTCGATCGAGACCAGCGGCTCGCTGGTGTATGCAAGCACGCCCTTCAGCGGACCCTGTGACGCGGCCAGCATCAGCTTGTCGATTTCCTCGACCGTGGTCGCGCGCTGGGGCGTGAACGTCAGGTCGACGAGCGACACGTTGATCGTCGGCACGCGCACGGCGTAACCGTCGAGCTTGCCCTTCAGCGCCGGCAGCACCAGCCCGAGTGCCGCGGCCGCCCCGGTCTTGGTCGGGATCATCGACATCGTCGCCGAGCGCGCGCGCCGCAGGTCGGAGTGATAGACGTCGGTGAGCACCTGGTCGTTGGTGTAGGAGTGGATGGTCGTCATCAGCCCGCCGACGATGCCGATGCTCTCGTGCAGCACCTTGGCGACCGGCGCGAGGCAGTTGGTCGTGCACGAGGCGTTCGAGACGACTTCGTGGCTCGCCTTCAGGTCACCGTGGTTGACGCCATAGACGACCGTGGCATCGACGTCCGAGCCGCCGGGCGCCGAGATCAGCACCTTCTTCGCGCCGCCCTTGAGGTGCGCGCCCGCCTTCGCCTTGCTGGTGAAGTGGCCGGTGCTCTCGATGACGATATCGACCCCGAGTTCGCCCCAGGGCAGCTTCGCCGGGTCGCGCTCGGCGAATACGCGCACGCGATCGCCGTTGATCAGCATCGAATCGCCGTCGACGCGCACTTCGCCGGGGAACTTGCCGTGGGCGGTGTCGTGGCGGGTCAGGTGGGCATTGGTGTTCGCGTCGCCGAGGTCGTTGACCGCGACGATCTGGATTTCGTGCGTGCGCTTCGTTTCATACAGTGCCCGCAGCGTGTTGCGGCCGATGCGCCCGTACCCGTTGATGCCTACCTTGATTGCCATGACCGTTCCTTCCTCCGTACCACTTACGCGAGCAATTTACGCGAGCAATTTGCCGACGGCCGCCACGATGTGGTCGGCCGTGATGCCGAAATGCCTGGACAGGTCCGCCGCCTTGCCCGAGGCGCCGAAGCTGTCGATACCGATCACCTCGCCGTCGCTGCCGACGTAGCGCCACCAGCTCTGGCGGGCGGCCGCCTCTACGGCGAGACGGCGCGTGACCGCCCGCGGCAGCACCGCCTCGCGCCACGCGGCATCCTGCGCATCGAAGGCGCCGCTCGACGGCATCGACACGAGCCGCACGCGCCGGCCCTGCGCCTGGAGCGCGCGCACGGCGTCCGCCGCGATGCCGACCTCAGAACCGCACGCGATCACGATCGCCTCGGGAACGCCCTCCGTGTCGATCAGCGTATAGCCACCGCGCGCGACCGCGGCCAGTTGTTCCGCGGTACGCGGCTGCTGCGGCAGCGCCTGCCGGGTCAGCACGAGGGCCGTCGGCCCGTTCATGCGCTCGAGCGCCATGCGCCACGCGATCGCCGTCTCGACGGCGTCCGCAGGGCGCCACAGCGACAGACCCGGCATCGCGCGCAGGCTCGCGAGGTGTTCGACCGGCTGGTGGGTCGGGCCATCCTCGCCGAGGCCGATCGAATCGTGCGTGTACACGAGGATCACCGGCTGGTGCATCATCGCCGCGAGGCGCACGGCATTGCGCGCATAGTCGGAGAAGACGAGGAACGTGCCCGCGTACGGCCGGAAACCGCCGTGCAGCGTGAAGCCGCTCATCATCGCGGTCATCGCGAACTCGCGCACGCCGTAATGGATGTAGTTGCCGCCCGCGTTGTCGGCGGTCACGGTGCGCGAATCCTTGCGCAGCGTATTCACCGAGCCGGTGAGGTCCGCCGAACCGCCGAGCAGTTCGGGCAGGCCCGGCCCGATGACATCGAGCACGGCACCCGACGACACGCGCGTCGCCTGAGGCGACTCGAGCGCGCGCGCGGCGGCGAGCGCCGCATCGAGCAGCGCGGCGTGGTTGTCCGGCAATCGCCCCGCCATGCGCCGCTCGTACTCGGCCGCGAGTTCGGGGAACGCCTTGCGGTAGCGGCGGAAGCGGCGCTGCCAGCTCTTCTCGGCCGCCTCACCCTGCGCACGGCGGTCCCACTGCGCACGGATCTCATCCGGGATCTCGAACGGCCCGTGGGGCCAGCCGAGCGTGGTGCGCGCCGCCGAGACTTCCTCGACGCCGAGCGCCTCGCCATGCACGCTCTTGGTGCCCTGCTTGTTCGGAGCACCGAAGCCGATGATCGTGCGCGCGAGAATCATGGTGGGCTGGTTCTTGTGGTTGCGCGCCTTGCGCAGCGCCGACGCGACGGCCGCCGAATCGTGGCCATCCACGTCCTTGATGACGTGCCAACCATAGGCGGCAAAGCGCCGGGCGACATCGTCGGTGCACCAGCCCTGCACCTTGCCATCGATCGAGATACCGTTGTCGTCGAACACCGCGATCAGCTTGCCGAGCTTCAGCGTACCGGCGAGCGAGGCCGCCTCGTGCGAGATGCCCTCCATCAGGCAGCCGTCGCCGACGAACACATAGGTGTGGTGGCCGACGATCTCGTGGCCCGGGCGATTGAACTCGGCCGCCAGCATCTTCTCGGCGAGCGCCATGCCGACGGCGTTGGCAAAGCCCTGGCCGAGCGGGCCGGTGGTCGTCTCGATGCCGATGGCAAGGTCGCGCTCCGGGTGCCCGGCGGTGCGCGCACCAAGCTGGCGGAAATTGCGGATTTCCTCGAGCGTGAGCGGATAGCCGGTCAGGTGCAGCACGGCGTACAGCAGCATCGAGGCGTGGCCGTTCGACAGCACGAAGCGGTCGCGGTCGACCCAGCGCGGGTTGCGCGGGTTGTACTTCAGCACATCGCGCCACAGCACCTCGGCGATGTCCGCCATGCCCATCGGCGCACCCGGATGTCCCGACTTCGCGGCCTGGACGGCGTCCATGGCAAGGGCACGGATGGCATTGGCGAGATCGCGGCGTGTCGGCATGGGTGGGCAGATACCGGGCAGAAAAAGCGGGCGCGCATTGTCCATCACCGGCGCCGCGACAGCAAACCGGGGCAAAGTCTGCATGGGGTTGCCGACTGCCACTGCGCGGTCGCGCCAGCTATAATGGGAGTTTAATTGCCTCGACCCCAACACTGATGCCCAACAGCTACCTGTTCACCTCCGAGTCGGTTTCGGAAGGTCACCCGGACAAGATCGCCGATCAGATCTCCGATGCGGTGCTCGACGAGATCCTGACCCAGGATCCCCGTGGGCGCGTGGCCTGCGAGACGCTGATCAAGACCGGCGTGGTGATCGTCGCCGGTGAGGTCACCACCAGCGCGTGGGTGGATCTCGAGGCGCTGGTGCGCAGGACCGTGCTCGGCATCGGCTACAACCATTCCGACATGGGCTTCGACGGCGCCACCTGCGGCGTGCTCAACGTGATCGGCAAGCAGTCGGCCGACATCGCCCAGGGCGTCGACCGCAAGGACGAGCGCAAGCAGGGCGCCGGCGACCAGGGCCTGATGTTCGGTTATGCGAGCAACGAGACCGACGTGCTGATGCCCGCCCCGATCACCTACGCGCATCGGCTGGTGCAGCGTCAGGCGCAGATGCGCAAGCGCGGCAAGCTCCGCTGGCTGCGCCCGGACGCCAAGAGCCAGGTGTCGCTGCGCTATGAGGACAACAAGCCGGTCGCGATCGACGCGGTCGTGCTCTCCACCCAGCACTCGCCCGACGTGTCGACGAAGACGCTGCGCGAGGCGGTGATGGACGAGGTGATCCTGCCGGTGCTGCCGAAGAAGTGGCTGCACAAGGGCACGAAGTTCCACATCAACCCGACCGGGCGCTTCGTGATCGGCGGACCGGTCGGCGATTGCGGCCTGACCGGGCGCAAGATCATCGTCGATACCTATGGCGGCTTCGCGCGCCACGGCGGTGGGGCGTTCTCGGGCAAGGATCCGTCGAAGGTCGACCGCTCGGCCGCGTACGCGTGCCGCTACGTGGCGAAGAACATCGTCGCCGCCGGCCTCGCCGACCGCTGCGAGGTACAGGTGAGCTACGCGATCGGCGTCGCCGAGCCGACCTCGATCATGGTCGAGACCTTCGGCACCGGAAAGCTGCCGCGCGAGAAGCTGACCCAGCTCGTGCGCCGCTTCTTCGATCTGACGCCCTACGGCCTGCGCGAGATGCTCGACCTGACCCGCCCGATCTATTTGAAGACCGCGGCGTACGGCCACTTCGGCCGCGAGGACGCCGATTTCACCTGGGAGCGCACCGACAAGGCGGCAGCGCTCGCAGCGGAGCTGCGGCGCACGCGCGCACGGGCCGCGTAACGGCAACGAGTTTGTGGAATACCGGCTGCCAGGGTGGCGGCCGGGCGTCGACCTGAGGAGCGCTGCGACAGGGGCAAGCCCTGCCAGGCTCAGGAACCGACGTGCCAGGTATCAACGGCGCTCGTCATGATTTCGGAGGACGACATGACTGCAGTAGCCAAGCCGTCGGGCACGACGCCCGACTATTTCGTACGCGACATCAGGGAAGCGGACTGGGGCCGCAAGGAGATGGCAATCGCCGAGACCGAAATGCCCGGTCTGATGGCGATCCGCAAGGAGTTCGGCCCGGTACTTCCGCTGCGCGGCGCGCGCATCGCCGGATCGCTCCACATGACGATCCAGACCGCCATGCTGATCGATACGCTGAAGCACCTCGGCGCCGACGTGCGTTGGGCGTCGTGCAACATCTACTCGACGCAGGACCATGCCGCCGCGGCGATCGCCGCGGGCGGCACGCCGGTGTTCGCCTACAAGGGCGAGACCCTCGACGAGTACTGGCAGTTCACCCACGCCATCTTCGACTGGCCGGGCAACCAGTACGCCAACATGATCCTCGACGACGGCGGCGACGCCACGCTGCTGCTGCTGCTCGGCGCGCAGGCCGAGAAGGACCCGTCGGTGATCGCCAAGCCGACCAACGAGGAAGAGGTCGCGCTGTTCGCCGCCATCCGGGCACGGCTCGGCCAGAGCCCTGACTGGTATTCGAAGCGGCTGGCGCACATCAAGGGGGTCACCGAAGAGACCACCACCGGCGTCAAGCGGCTCTACCAGTTGCAACGCGACGGCAAGCTGCCCTTCCCCGCGATCAACGTCAACGATTCGGTCACCAAGTCGAAGTTCGACAACCTGTACGGCTGCCGCGAGTCGCTGGTCGACGCGATCAAGCGCGCCACCGACGTGATGGTCGCCGGCAAGGTGGCCGTGGTCGCCGGCTACGGCGACGTAGGCAAGGGTTCGGCCGAATCGCTGCGCGCCCTCTCGGCGCAGGTCTGGATCACGGAGATCGACCCGATCTGCGCGCTGCAGGCCGCGATGGAGGGCTTCAAGGTCGTCACCATGGACGAGGCCTGCGACAAGGCCGACATCTTCGTCACCGCGACCGGCAACCTCAACGTGATCACGCACGAGCACATGCGCCGCATGAAGCACCAGGCGATCGTGTGCAACATCGGCCACTTCGACAGCGAGATCGAGATCGCGGCCCTCAAGCAGTACAAGTGGGAACAGGTGAAGCCGCAGGTGGACCACGTGATCTTCCCTGACGGCAAGCGCCTGATCGTGCTGGCCGAGGGCCGGCTCGTGAACCTGGGTTGCGGCACCGGGCATCCGTCCTTCGTGATGTCCAATTCGTTCACCAACCAGGTGCTGGCGCAGATCGAGCTGTTCGCGCACGGTGACAAGTACGGCAAGGAGGTCTACGTGCTGCCGAAGCATCTCGACGAGAAGGTCGCGCAGCTGCACCTCGAGCGTATCGGCGCGAAGCTGACGACACTGACGCCGGAGCAGGCGGCATACATCGGCGTGGCGCCACAGGGCCCGTTCAAGCCCGAGCACTACCGCTACTAGCCGCGCGCCCGGGCCCTCTGGTCGGGCCCGGGGCCCCGACCACGGTACACAGGCCCGGAAGCGTGCTCGCGCTTCCGGGCCTGCCTTTGTGTGATGCACTTGGCATCACGACATTACCGGTGCGCCACGGCACATAAGCCGGCCGGATTCCGTGAAATGTGTCGCGTCACGTCGCCGGTCGGCGACGGAATATTCCTCTTGGTCCGGCCATTGACGGCGGACACGGGCAAGGGGGTACGCGGATGCAAGAGTCAGGATCGACCGCACAGGCACAGGCACACGCACCAGCCGAAATCCCGGGCGGTCATTCCCGCAAGACGCGCAAGGACGTCATCGTCTTCACGTCCGATGACGAATTCCTGCTGAGCCTCGGGCCGGCGATGGACGATCGCTTTCGTTCACACACCACCGACGGCACCGGCGCGTGGGCCGAAATGGTTCGCGGCCGTGCGGGCGTCGCGCTGATCGACGCCGCCACGCTCGCCAATGCGCCCGAGATCGTGCGCACTATGGAGGCGGAGTTCCCCTCGTTCGCCCTGGTGGTGGTGGCGCCCGCGGCGGCGCGCCCGCAATGGACCCTCGCGCTGACGCGCGGCGCGATCATGCAGCTGCTCGAACGCGAGAACCTGGAAACGAACGCCATCGCCGCGGCCCTCACTGCCGAGCCGCGCGTTGCCTCCGCAGGCGCCGCGACGGCATCCGGCGCCGCCGGCGACGGATCCACGCCGCGCAAGCTGCCCCTGCCGATGATCGCGGCGGCCGCGGCCGCCGTGCTCGTGCTCGCCGGTGCCGCGTGGCTGTGGTTGGGCGGCGATGACTCCTCACCCGCGACGATCGCGGACGAACCTGCCGCAACGACTGCAACGCCCGTGGCCGAACCGGCCGAGGCGCCCGCACAGGCCGACGCGGCGCCGGCCGACACGCGCTCGGTTCCCGAACTGCTGTCCGCCGCCCGCATTGCCTTCGCCGAGCGGCGCTATGTCGAGCCGGCCACGGGCAACGCGCTCGCGCTCTACTCTCGCGTGCTCGCCGTCGAGCCGGCCAATGCCGAGGCGATCGATGGCGTGCAGCGCATCGTCGCGATCGTCGCCGGCCAGGCGCAGGCGCAGATCAAAGCCGGGCAGATCGACGAGGCGGCGAAGCTGCTCGACGTGCTGCGCGTCGCCGCGCCCAACGACTCGGCGCTCGCCGCGGTCGAGGCGGACATGGCCGCCGCGCGCCCGAAATGGCTAGCAGCTCGCGCCCGCGAGGCGATCTCGAACGACCAGTTCCAGGGCGCGGAGCGGCTGATCGACGAACTCGCCGCGCTCGGCACCGAAAAGGCGCTGGTGCAGGACCTCAGGCGCAGCATCGATGCACAGCGCAGGAACGCCGACCTGGCGCGCGCGGTTGCCGAGGCGCGCGCGTCGCTGACTCCGGCGCTGCTGCTCGACACCTCCGCCCGCGGACCGTCGGCACAGCTCGCGTCGCTGCAGCAGATCGACCGGCGCCATTCCCAGGTGGTCGCCTTCCAGCGCGACTACCTGGCCGCGCTGACCCGCGCGGCCCGTGACGCGACCGGGTCAGGTGATTTCGCCGGCGCCGAACGCTATCTCGCGGCCGCTACCAAGGCCGGCGGCTCGCGCGACGCCACCGACGCGCGCAAGGAGCTGCAGGCCGCGCGCGACGCCGCCGCCGCACGCGAGCAGCAGCGCGCCGAAACCGCGCAGCGTACGGCGCGCAGCCCTGCGCCGGCAGCGGGCGCGGCGGCTGCGGGCACGGCGGCCACGGCACCGCCGCCCAGGATGCCGAAGGCGAAGAAGCGCGGCGCGCCGAAGTACCCGGCGCAGGCCGAACGCGACGGCATCGAGGGTGAGGTGGTGGTCGGTTTCGCGCTGACTCCCGAGGGTCGCCCGCGCGACCTTCAGGTCATCGAATCGACGCCGCCCGGCGTGTTCGACGCCGCCGCCATGGATGCGGTGCGCGGCTGGCGTTACGAGCAGATCAGTGCGGCCGACGCAGAGCGGCTGCCGCGCGCCTCGGTGCGCTTGACCTTCAGGATCGGAGACCGATGATGAAACGCCGGCGCACCGACTTCGACCTCGCGCAGCTGATGCCGGTCGTCGTCGCCACGACCTTCGCAGCGGTGCTGACGCTGCTGCTGACCCTCGGCATCCAGCGGGCCTCGCAGCTGCAGTCGGCATCGAGCGCGCTGCAGCTCGCCTCGGAGCTGCGCTCGCTGCCGCAGTACTTCGGCACCGAGTTGACGCTGGTGCAGCGCGGACTCGAGTCGCGCACGTTCATCGGCGAGCCGCTGGCGGACATCGCCGCCGCGCGCGAGGGCTTCGACAAGGCGCTCGAGCGCATCGACGCCGACCTGATCGCGGCCGGCCTCGGCGGCACCGTCGAGATCCAGCGCGTGCGCGGCGCGCTCGACGCCGCCTGGGCACGCTTGTCGCCGCTGCTCGTTGCGGTCGACAGCCACAAGGGCACGCCCTACTCCGACACGCTCTCCGGTTCGCGTCTGAATGCCACCGGTCGCGCGCTGAAGGCCGACGTGGATGCCGCGCTCGCGGCGCAGGACGATTCGATGCGCGACGTCGGCGGCGCGCTCAAGGACCTCGCGACCGGCCTGCAGGACGCGGTCGGCGACCGGGGCGGCAGCCTGCGCAGCTTCCTGCTGATCGGCGCTGCCGTGTCCACGCTGCTGCTCGCCCTGATGCTCTACTTCGCGCTGCGCTCGCGGCGCGCGACCGACGACGCGCGCCGTGCCGAACGCCAGGTCGCGGACATCCTCGGCACCGTGCGCGAGGGCCTGTTCCTGCTCGACCGCAACCTGGCGCTCGGCGCCGTCTACTCCGCCTCCCTCACCCGCATCCTGCACACCGAGAACGTGCGCGCCACCTCGTTCGAGGACCTGCTGCGCCCGCTGGTGCCGGCCAAGACGCTCGCCACGGCAATGAAGTTCGTGAACCTGCTGTGGAAGGAGAAGGTGCACGAGGACCTGATCGATACGGTCAATCCGCTGAACCAGATCGAAGTGCAGTTCCCGAAGTCCGGCGGCGGCACCGATTCGCGCTTCCTGTCGTTCGCGTTCAAGCGCGTCAGGAATGCCGGCGGCCAGGGCGAGCACCTGCTCGGCATCGTCACCGACGTCACCGATCGGGTGCAGATCTCGCGCGAACTCGAGCAGTCGAAGGCCGAGAACCAGGCGCAGCTCGACCTCGTCATGCAGTTGCTGCAGGTGCCGGGCGCGCAGCTGCAGTCGTTCGTGCGCGACGCCGACATGGCGCTGCGCAAGTGCAACGCGATCCTGAAGCAGCCCGGCCGCGAAGAGGCCGAACTGCGCTCGAAGCTGAATGGCGTGTTCCGCGAAGTGCACACGATCAAGGGCGAGGCCGGCGCGCTGTCGCTGACCTCCGTCGCCTCGCGCGTGCACCAGCTCGAGGAAAGCCTGGTGGCGCTCCGCGACCGCGCGCAGATCGACGGCAACGACTTCATCCCGATCGTCGTCAAGCTCGACGAACTGATGTCCTACCTCGGCGGCGTCGGCCAGTTCGCCGACCGACTGAGCGAAGTGCAACCCAAGGGCGATACGATGAAGTCCGTCGTGCCGCCGCTGCTCGCGAACCAGCTGCTCACGTCCGAGGAGCCCACGCTCGAACAGGTGCTGGCCAAGGTCGTCAAGGACACCGCGCAGGCGCACGGCAAGCGCGTGGCGCTGCAGTGCCGCGGCCTCGAGGCGATCCCGCCGGCCTATCGCAAGGCGGCGCGGGACATCACGATCCACATGGCGCGCAACGCCGTCGTGCACGGCATCGAGACACCGGACCACCGCGTCTCGGCGAGCAAGAGCGAGACCGCCGCAGTGCGCGTCAGCTTCGATGAGGCGGGCGCCGACGGTTACGTGCTGACCGTCGAAGACGACGGTCAGGGCCTGCCGTACGAGCGCATCCTCGACATGGCGCTGCGCAAGGGGCTCGTGTCGCCGGCCGATGCGGCGCGCATGGAGCGCCCCGCCGTGTACGGGCTGATATTCCGCGCCGGCTTCTCGACGGCCGACAAGGTCACCGAGCACGCCGGCCGCGGCGTGGGTCTCGACGCGGTGAGCCAGACGGTGCGCGACCTCGGCGGCTCGATCGGCATCGCGACGGCGGATGGCAAGTTCACACGCTTCCGCATGAAGCTGCCGCAGGCGGCCGTGCAGGCCGGCGCGAGCCACGTCGCCTGAGTCCGCAGCCCATGAACGCCGTACGCCAGCACCGCCTGATGATCGTCGACGACTCGAATATCATGCGTCGCAAGATCGAGCGCTCGCAGGACATCCCGCAGGTGGAGATCGTCGGCCTCGCGGGCAATGGCCGCGAGGCACTCGAGCTGCACGAGCAGACTCGCCCGACGCTCGTCACCATGGACCTGACGATGCCGGAGATGGACGGCATCGAATGCGTCGAGCAGCTGGTCGGCCGCGACCCCGACATCCGCATCCTCGTGATCTCCGCGCTGGCCGACAAGGCCACGGCGATCGAGGCGCTCGAGAAGGGCGCCAGCGGCTTTCTCTGCAAACCGTTCACCGAACGCCAGCTCAACGATGCGCTGGTGAAGCTGATCGAGAGCTGAGCGGGCACCATGTCACTGCAGGGAGAAATCGGCACCTTTGTCGCGGCGGTGCTCAACTATTTCGACACCGCCGTGCAGCAGCCGGCCGTGGTCGGCACGCCCTACCTCGCGCTCGGCAAGGCGCCCGAGGTCTTCGACTACACCGGCATGATCCGCATCTCCGGCAAGCGCAAGGGCGTGGTCTATTTCACCGCGCCGAAGGGCATGCTCTCCGTGATGCTGATGCGCATGCAGGAAACCGACATGAGCGACGCGAACCTGCGCGACCTCGTCGGCGAGGTGGCGAACACGCTCTCCGGCAATGCGCGCAGGGACTTCGGGCGTAATTTCATCATCTCGACTCCGTCGGTCGTGGCCGGCAGCTCGACCACGATCGGCTATTCACCCGACACGCGCCCGATCGTCGTGCCGATCGACTGGCGTGCCTACCACGCCAATCTCGTCGTCTGCCTCAACTAGCCGGCGCGCCTAGCCGCGCTTGCGCGCGAGCAGCAGGCCGTCGCCGATCGGCACCAGCGACATGTCGACCCGCTCGTCGTCGCGTGCGCGATCGTTGAGCGCGCGGATCGCGTTGGTCTCCGCGTCCTGCACGCCGGCATCGGCCACGGCACCGGCCCACAGCACGTTGTCGACCACCAGCAGGCCACCCGGGCGCAGCAGCTCGACGACGCGCTCGTAGTACTCCAGGTAGTTTTCCTTGTCGGCGTCGAGGAAGGCGAAGTCGAACGAGGAGCCGCCGCCCTGCAGCAGCTCATCGAGGGTGGTGAGCGCCGGCGCAATGCGCAGGTCGATGCGCGCATCGACGCCCGCCTCGCGCCAGAAGCGGCGCGCGATTTGCGTCCACTCGAGGCTGACGTCGCAGGCGATGAGTTCGCCGTCGCGGGGCATCGCGAGCGCGACACAGAGTGCCGAATATCCGGTGAAGGTGCCGATCTCGAGGCAGCGGCGCGCGCCGATCAGGCGCACCAGCAGCTGGATCAGCTGGCCCTGCTCCGGCGCGATCTGCATGTTGGCCTGCGGCATCTTCGCGGTGAGCTGGCGTAGCGCCGCGAGGATCGCCGGCTCGCGCACCGTGTGCTCGATCAGGTAGCGCTGCAACTGGGCGGTCATCGCTATCGTGTAATTGGTCATATGTCGGCCCCACTGTGGTCCGGTTCACGATATCACGCACGTGCGGCGTGAAGTGGCGCGCCGTCGCCGAATCACGACGCGCCGCGACGGTAATGCGTCACCATGCCGCGCCGACCCCTTTGCTAAAATTCTGCCCGTGATACCGCGACTCATCCAGTTCACGGATCCGCATCTCTACGGCGATGCAGCCGGCAGCCTGCGCGGCATCGCCACCCTGCCCGCGCTCGAGCGCGCCATCGCGCACGCGCGCCGGCACCATTGGGATCTCGATGCGCTGCTGCTGACCGGCGACCTGGTACAGGACGATGCGGGCGGCTACGCGCATATCCGCCGGCTGTTCGCGGACCTCGGCAAACCGGTGCATTGCATCGCGGGCAACCACGACCTGATCGACGAGATGCGCGTCGCGCTCGCGACGACGCCGTTCCACATCGACGGGCATTTCGATGTCGGCATGTGGCGCATCGTGATGCTCGACAGCTCGGTGCCGGGCAGCGCCGTCGGGCACCTCGCGCCGCCCACGCTCGCGCGGCTCGATCACGCGCTTACTGCGGCGAGCGGGCGGCACGTGCTCGTCTGCCTGCACCACCACCCGATCGACATGCGCAGCGCCTGGCTCGACCGGGTCGGGCTCGACAATCGCGACGAGTTCTTCGAGATCCTCGATCGCCATCGCAACGTGCGCGCGGTCCTGTGGGGACATGTGCACCAGCAACTCGACACGACGCGCAGCGGCGTGCGGCTGCTCGCGACCCCGGCGACCTGCGCCCAGTTCCTGCCGGGCTCCGAGCAGTTCGCGATCGACCGCAAGCCGCCCGCCTATCGTGTCCTCGCCTTGCTGGACGACGGGCGGATCGACACGCACATCGAATGGCTCGACGAATGATCCGCTGGCCCGCCGCGGCAGCCTGCCTGGTCGCGATGGCGGCCGGCGCCGCCGCGAATGCGGACGGCGCGGGGCCGGTCTGGGCGATCCAGGGGCCGAACGGCGGCACCGTGTACCTGGCCGGGTCGGTACACGTGCTGGACCCGGCGCAGAGCCGGCTGCCCCCCGGCTTCGACACCGCCTATCGCGATGCCGAGCAGCTCGTGATGGAGATCGATTTCGACGACCTCGACGAACTCGCGGCGGGTGAGTACCTCGCCGCGAACGGCTTCCTGGCCGATGGCGAAACCCTGCGCACGCTACTGGGACCGGCGCGGTTCGAGCGGCTCGATCGTGAGGCGCGCAAGCTCGGCCTGCCGCTCGACAGCGTGGCGACGCTCGAGCCGTGGGCGGTCGCCATGGGATTGCTGCCCATGATGTTCGTGAAGCTGGACCTCGATCTCGCCCTCGGCGTGGAACGGCAGCTCGTCGCGCGCGCGCTGGCCGACGGCAAGCCGATCGGCGGACTCGAGACGATCGAGGAGCAGCTTGCGGTGCTCGACGGTCTGTCCCTCGAGGACCAGGCGACCTTTCTCGAGCAGACCCTGGACGAGCTCGATGCGGCGCCGACCGAGGTCCGCCGCATGATCGACGCCTGGCGGCGCGCCGACACCGGGGCGCTCGCGCACCTGCTGCTCGACGAGTACGGCAAGGCGCCGGCGCTCTACGGTGCGCTCGTCACGGCCCGCAACCAGCGCTGGATCCCGCAGATCGTCGCGTTGCTCGCGCGCCCGGACGACACGCTCGTGGTGGTGGGTGCGTTGCACCTGGTCGGCGAGGATGGCCTGCTCGAGCTGCTCGAGCGGCGGGGCATCACTCCGCGGGCGCTCGGGTCGCGGTAAACCGGTTGCGGGTCACGCGCTGCTCGGGAGTGATCTTGCCGAGCCGCTCGAGCCGTGCCTCGATCGCGGTGAGCGAGCGCAGGTGCCGCGCGGCGATCTCCGGCAGCGGCGTGCCTGCGGCGAAGCTCGCCAGCAGTTCCTGCTCTTCCTGCGGGGTCCAGGGTTGGCCGACATTGGCCGGCGCCGTTGGACGGGGCTGCGCGGTGGCAGGCGCGCTTGCAGCCTCCTCCCCGAGCGCCGCTGCCCCCGCGCGCAAGGCATCGGTGATCGCGGGCTGCTGCCAGATGCCGGTGGCATCGAGCAGTTCGCCGGAGGATGGATCGAAGCCCTTGGCGAGCGCGCTCAGCACTTCGGCCGGGGACGGTGTGATCATGGCCAGGCCCTCCCTGCTGTATGTGCCGCAGAGTGTCGCGGCGCCGGCCGCGGCGGGCGAGCGCACAAAGGCGTGTGTTTGTGCAGAATTGGGTGCATGAAGGCGCTTCTGTGGTTCCTGGGATTGATCGTGGCGGGCCTCGCGGCGATCGCGCTGTTCGCGTGGCCGGCGTGGCTGCTCGCGGGACCCGTGCTCGACGTGCCGTTCCATCGCGTCGCCAACCGCGTCGGCATGCTCGCGCTGCTGATCGGTTTCATCATCGTCGCGCGGCGCCTCGGCCTCGCGGACCGCAGGAGCCTCGGCTACGGCCTGCCGCGGCGTGCGTTCCTCACCGAAGGCGCGCTCGCCGTCGTGCTCGGCATCGCCTCGATGCTGCCGGTGATCGCCCTGCTGTTCGCCCTCGGCCTGCGGGAACCGAAAGAATCGGTGCCCGGCACCGAGGTTTTCGGTTATGTACTGGGCGGGCTCGGCAGCGGGCTCGTCGTCGCGTTCATCGAGGAGACCTTCCTGCGCGGCGCGATGTACACGGGCATCGCGCGGCAATCGGGCGCGCGCATGGCGATCATCGCCACGGCGCTCATCTACGCCGCGACCCATTTCATCGCCCGCCACCGCATTCCGGCGGCCGAGGTGGATGCATGGAGCGGCGTGGCGCTGCTCGGCGGCGCGCTGCGCTCGTTCGCACAGCCGCTCGGCATCCTCGATGCCTTCCTGTGCCTCACCGGGGTCGGCGTGCTGCTCGGCATCGTGCGCCGCCTTACGGGCAACATCGCCGCCTGCATCGGCCTGCACGCCGGCTGGGTGTGCGTCATCAGCGTGGTGAGGGAAACCTCGCAGCGCGCGGACGCCCACGCGCTCGGCGCGCTCGTGTCGGGCTACGACGGCGTGATCGGCTGGCTGGTGCTCGCGTGGATTCCGGTGATCGGCTGGGCGCTCGTGCGCTTCTATTCGCGCAGGATCAGCGGCGCGAGCCGCGCGAGCCGCTGAACCCCGTCGTCGAGTTCGAGACAGGCCTGCTTCTCGGCGAGTTCGATCGGCAGGATTTCCGCGATGCGCGCGCTGACCCACGAGGCGTCGCCGAAGTGGCGCGGCACGGCCTCGTACAGGTTGCCGAGCTGCGGCAGCACGGCGCGCAGCAGCAGGGCGAGGTGCTGCAGCGACTCGGGCACGGGCACCGACGGCTCGGGCGCGAGCCATTCGACCTCGCCGAGATTGAGCCCGTCGCTCGCCTGCCAGCGGCGGAGCAGCCGGAACTTGCGCTCGCCGAGACAGGTGAGGCCGAGCAGGCCATCGGGCAGCTGGTAGAAATCGACGATGCGCGCGCTCGTGCCGACGCTCGCGGTCTGCGCGACCTCGCCCGCTTCCCTGCCCGATCTGATCCACAGCACGCCGAATCCGCGCTGCTCGCGCAGGCTGCGGCGCACCATGTCGACGTAACGCGTCTCGAAGATCCGCAGCGGCAGCGGACCGCCGGGAAACAGCACGGTACCGAGCGGGAACAGCGGCAGCTCCGTGCTCGTGCCCATGGTCAGGCGCGCACGCGCTCCCGCGACTGCGCAAGACCAGCGAGCACCTTGTCGTGCAGCCCGCCGAAGCCGCCGTTGCTCATGATCAGCAGCTGATCGCCGGCTCGCAGTTCGCGCACGAGATCGGCTGCGAGCACGTCGACGTCACCGCGCACGTGCAGCCGCGCGCCCAGCGACGCCATCGCGCCCCCGACGTCCCAGCCGATGTCGGCAGGCGCGTACACCCACACCTCGTCGGCGCCTTCGAGCGAGCCGGCGAGCGTATCGCGATGCACCCCGAGCTTCATGGTGTTCGAGCGCGGCTCGAGCACCGCGACGAGGCGCGCCGCACCGGCACGCCGGCGCAGGCCGTCGATGGTCGTCGCGATGGCGGTGGGGTGATGCGCGAAATCGTCGTACACGCGTACGCCGGCCACCTCGCCACGCAACTCCATGCGCCGCCTGATGCCCTTGAACTTGCCGAGGGCGGCAGCCGCGACCGCCACCGGCACGCCGGCGTGGCGCGCGGCGGCGATCGCCGCGAGCGCATTGTCGACGTTGTGCGCGCCGAACTGCGTCCACTCGACCGTCGCGACCGGCTCACCGCCCGCGAGCACGTCGAAGCGCGCGTAATCGTCCGCGCCCGACGATCGCGCGCTCCAGTGCGCACCCGCCCCGCCGGCGCGGGCGAAGCCCTCGCGCGGGGTCCAGCAACCCATGGCCAGCGTCGCGTCGAGGTTCGGATCGGCGGCGTTGGCGACGATCAGCCCAGACGGCGGCACGATACGCACGAGGTGGTGGAACTGCCGCTGGATCGACGCGAGGTCCGGATAGATGTCGGCGTGGTCGTACTCGAGGTTGTTCAGCACCAGCGTGCGCGGCCGGTAGTGCACGAACTTCGCGCGCTTGTCGAAAAACGCCGTGTCGTACTCGTCGGCTTCGATCACGAAGAACGGCGCCGCGCCGAGCCGCGCCGAGACGTCGAAATTGCCGGGCAGGCCGCCGATCAGGAAGCCCGGCGAGAGGCCCGCATATTCGAGTATCCACGCGAGCATGCTCGAGGTCGTGGTCTTGCCGTGCGTGCCGGAGACGGCGAGCACCCAGCGACCCTCGAGCACCGCGCGCGCGAGCCATTCGGGACCGGACTGGTAGGGGATGCCGCGATCGAGCACGGCCTCGATGACCGGCACGCCGCGCGTCATCACGTTGCCGATGACGACGACGTCGGGTGGCGGATCGAGCTGCGCGGCGTCGAAGCCCTGCACGATGTCGATGCCGAGCGCCGCGAGCTGGGTGCTCATCGGCGGATAGACATTCCGGTCGGAGCCCGTCACGCGATGTCCGGCCGATTTCGCGATCGCGGCGATCCCGGCCATGAAGGTGCCGCAGATTCCGAGGATGTGAATGTGCATCAGGGTGGCGCCGGCGATGGAAAGAGGCCGAGCAGCACGAGCTGGCCGACGAAGGTCTGCAGCAGCACGAGGCCGATGCACACCGGCATCGGCTGCTCGAGCGCCGAGCGCAGGATACGGCCGTTCGCGGCCAGCATCCACGCCAGCATGCCGAGCCCCAGAATCGCGACGGGCACGAGCCACAGTTCGTCGTCCTGGAATCGGCCGGCAAGCCAGGCGGTCGCGATCCACAGCGGCGCGAGCACCGTCTGGTAGCCGAACACGGCGGTGGTCGTCTGCAGGAAGCGCTCGGGCCTGCCGAACACCCGCAGCAGTGCCGCGCACCACGCGAGTGTGAAGGCGATGTCGACGATCAGGTGCATGTGCCACGGACCGGCGATCGGCGGCAGCACGAGGCTCACGGCGAAATTGACGAGGAAGTTCGCGACTACGGTCGCGACGAGCAGGAACAGCGACGCGGGCAGATCCTCCGGCCCACGGCGCAGCAACGCAATGTCGGCGTACAGCCGGACCAGGCTCAACATGCCGGCCGGTGCTTTCGGGCTCGTGATTCGGCTCGCATAATGCCGGACCGATTGTACGGGAGTCTCCGGGACCATTCTGCATGCCGAACAGCGCACCACTCATTGCCGCCGCCGGGGAACTCGCGGAGCTCGGCGCGGAACTGGCGGCCGCGCCGGCGATCGGCCTCGACACCGAATTCATGCGCGAGCGCACCTATCGCGCCGAGCTGTGCCTGCTGCAGGCCGCGACGCCGCGGCGTGCGGTATGCATCGACCCGCTCGGCGGCGCCCCGCTCGCCGCGCTGGCGCCGGCGCTCGGCCCCGATGGGCCGCTGAAGATCCTGCATGCCGCGCGCCAGGACCTCGAGGTGCTCTGGGCGGCCATCGGCCGCGTCGGGCCGGTATTCGACACGCAGGTCGCGGCCGCGCTCGCCGGCTTCCCTGCACAGGTCGGCTATGCGGAACTCGTGCGCCAGCTGCTCGGGCAGGAACTCGCCAAGGCGCACACGCGCACCGACTGGGCGCGCCGCCCCCTGAGCCCCGAGCAGATCGCCTACGCGCTCGATGACGTGCGCTACCTGCTGGCGCTGCGCGATGCACTGCTCGAGCGGCTCGACAAGCTCGGCCGCCTGCACTGGCTCGAGGAGGAACTGCGCGCACTGGCCGATCCGGCGACCTTCACGGTCGAACCGGACGCGGCCTGGCAGCGCCTGAAGGGCGTGCTGTCGCTCGATCCGGGCCGCCAGCGGCTCGCCAGGTCGCTCGCGGCCTGGCGCGAGCGGCGGGCCATGGACAGCAACCGGCCGCGCGGCTGGATACTCGACGATGCGGTGCTCAAGGAGATCGTGGCGCTCGTGCCGCGCAGCCTTGCCGCGCTCGCCGCGATCCCCGGGCTGCCGGCCGGCGTGGCGCAGCGCTCCGGAGCTGCGATCCTCGAACTCGTGCGGGCAGCGGCGATACCCGATCCACCGCCGCCCCAGCCGACGCGCGGGCGTCCCGACCCCGAAGTCACCGCCATGGTGAAGCGCCTCGCGGAATTGACGCGCGCGGCTGCGAGCGACACCGGCATCAGCGCGGAAGTGATCGCCCCGCGGCGCGAACTCGAAAGACTCGCGGGCGGCGCCCGCGATGTGGCCGTGATCTCCGGATGGCGGCGCCAGGTGGTGGGACAGGAATTGCTCGGTGCGCTCGGCGAATCGGCCTGAGCTGCCGGCCTGGCGCTAGGCTTCCTCGACCACCTCGACGCCGTCGCCGGTGCGCGGCGCGAGCGCAGCCTCGAGCCGATGGGTGACTTCCTCCATGCCCGCGTCGGCATCGATCATGCGCAGCAGGCCCTGCGCGGCGTAGTGCTCGACCAGCGGCCGCGTCTGCTCGTCGTAGACCTTGAGGCGCTTCGCCACCGTCTCTTCCTTGTCGTCGGGGCGCTGCACGAGATGCGGCGCGGCGCAGCAGCCCGCGGACGGCGGCGGCGCGGTGTGGATGTTGAACACGCGCCCGCAGTTCGTGCAGCTGCGGCGCCCGGAGATGCGCTTGACGAGCTTGTCGTAGTCGACCTCCATCTGCACGACCGCATCGAG
>DAOQXO010000013.1:0-38906 GCA_035342635.1 Steroidobacteraceae bacterium | reverse complement strand
GCATGGTGAGCCACACGAGCAGCGAGAGCCCGAGCAGCAGTCCGAAGAGACTGAGCATAGGGCCGCCACGGTGCCCGGTCCGGGGGCGGGGCCTCCATAGTACTAACGTACCAATGCAGCGACGGGAGGGGCGGCGTACGGTCCCGGCTATTCATGCAAGGGGGGACCCCATGACGATCAGAGAAACGACGCCGTTCGCCATCGCGGCAATTGCCGGCCTCGCGCTTGGTGGCGGCGACGCGACAGCGCTCGCCCAGGACGCCTCCGCCACCGCCACCGTGGCACTGGAGGAGGTCATCGTCACGACCCGCCGGCGCGAGGAGAGCCTGCAGGACGTGCCGGCCGCGGTCTCGGCATTCTCCGATGCGCAGTTGCGTGAACTCGCGATCAACAACCTCGAGGACATCAACAGCCTCGCGCCGAACATCAAGGTCAACCCCGGCCGCGCAACCAGCAATACGATCAATGCCTACATCCGCGGCGTCGGCCAGAACGATCCGCTGTGGGGCTTCGAGCCCGGCGTCGGCATCTACATCGACGACGTGTACGTCGCGCGCCCGCAGGGCGCCCTGTTCGACATCTACGACGTGCAGCGCATCGAGATCCTGCGCGGCCCGCAGGGCACGCTCTACGGCAAGAACACGCTGGCCGGCGCAATCAAGTACGTGACCCGCGACATCGTCGGCGAACCCGCCTTCAACGCGACGCTCGCGGCCGGCAGCTACGGGCAGCTCGACGCGAAGCTCGCGGCCTCGACCGCCCTCGGCGAACATGTGTATGTCGGCGCCTCGCTCGCGCGGCTCACCCGCGACGGCTTCGGCGAAGTGGTGGCCGATGCGAACCCCTACCAGTTCAACAGCGTCGGCGACGACGTCAGCGACAAGGACATCCTCGCCGCGCGCGCCGAGGTGAACTTCCTGTGGGGCGACTCGAGCCGCCTGCGCATCATGGGCGATTACATCAAGGACGAATCGAACGTCCGTGGCGGCCAGCGGCTGAATGACGTGTTCGGCCCGCGCCTCGACGACCGCTATGACGTGCGCAACGATATGCCGGTCGACGAGGAGGACTTCGAGAACAAGGGCGTCTCGGCCACCTTCACGACCGACATCAATGACCAGTGGGCACTCAAGGTCGTCGGCGCCTATCGCGAGGGCGACGGTACGACCTTCCTCGACTTCGAGACCCTCAATGTCAACTCGTTCAACGTGCCAGCACAGTATGCGGACGACCAGACGAGCTTCGAGGTGCAGGCGACCTACACCGGCGAGCGCTTCAAGGGCGTCGGCGGCCTGTACTACTTCGACGGCACCGCCGCCGGCTCCTTCGACGCCGTGCTCGGCGGCCTGTTCGGCGGGCTGATCCAGCTGACCCAGGGCGAGGTGGACACCGAAAGCTACTCGGCCTATTTCGACGGTACCTTCGCGCTGACCGATCGCTGGAACCTGAATTTCGGCGCGCGCTATAACGAAGACAAGAAGGACGCCACGGTCTACAACGCGCAGTACCTCGGCCAGATCCCGTCGAACACCGGCATGTTCGATCGCAACAACCTGCCGCCCGGCATCGTGCTGTTCTCGGTCCTGAGCGATTACACCGAGAGCCGCAGCGACAGCAAGATCTCGCCGAAGCTGGGCGTCGACTTCCAGGCGACCGACGACGTGATGCTCTACGCGCAGTACAGCGGGGGCTTCAAGAGCGGCGGCTTCGACATGCGCGGCAATGCCGCGGTGTTCCCCGGCACCCGCGACGGCTACAAGCCGGAGACGGTCGACAACTACGAGATTGGCATCAAAGGCCTGCTGTTCGATCGCCGCCTGATGCTGAACGCCACGGTATTCTATGCCGAGTACGAGGACGTGCAGGTTACGACCCAGCAGTTCGTCGAGGTGATGGGCGTGCCGAGCAACGCGACCGCGGTGCTGAACGCCGGCAAACAGGTCAACCAGGGCGTGGAGCTCGAGGCGACCTGGCGGCCGGTCGAGGCCTTCACTCTGTCCACGGCCATCGGCTACCTCGATGCCGACGTCAAGGAGTTCTTCGCGTCGAACCCGGCCGCGCCCGGTCCGCCGCAGAACTTCGAGTCGGTCACACCGGTGATCAACGCGCCGGAGTGGACCTTCTCGGCCGACATGCAGTACCGCTTCAGCGTATTCGGCGGTACGGCGATCGCGCGGGCGGGTTACCAGTGGCGCGACGACACCTCGATCGCCCCGCCACCGTTCACGCTCGTGAGCGTCACCGACCAGCCGTCGTACGACCTGCTCGACCTCGGCCTGTCGTACACGACGCCTGACGAACACTGGCGCTTCGCGGTCGATGCGAAGAACGTGACCGACGAGTGGTATCGCACCGCAGGCTACGACTTCGGCACCACGGGCGTGTTCGCGAACATGAGCCAGATCGGCTACTACGGACCGCCGCGCACGTACACCTTCTCGGTGGCGTACCGGTACTGAGGTCAGGGTCTGGAGTCGGGATCCAGAGAACGCGCCGGTATCGCTACCGGCGCGTTCGCCTCATTCAGCCTGCGTCGCAGCTTCTTCCAGCGTTTGCGCAGTCTGTCCCGCGGCTTGGCGATCCCGCGCCGCGCCTGCCGGTCTGCCGCCGCATAGCGTTCGGCCACCCGGCCAAACTGGAACATCATTGCGCCGTTGACGCCCCTCGGTGGGTGCCGCAGGAGCGCGTGCAGGCGCTCCTGCGCCACATGGGCGTCGTGCTGCTCGCCCAGGCGGTTCTGCAATTGCCGCAGCACACGCAGGAACTCCTCGGCGGGTTTGCCGTAGATCGCCGTCACCGCCTCGGTGGCGTAGCGCAGGTTCTTCACCTTGCCGCGCGCGGCGTGGAGTTCGCCGGCCGGGGAATCCGCTGCCAGCGGCGCAATCGCCTTGCGCAACTTGCGGTAGCGCGCCCGCAGCAGGTCTGGCATGACCTCGACCGCCGGCAGGTGCCTGGAACGCCTGCGCTGCCCGGCTGGCAGCGTGATCAGCCGTTCGAGCCGCGCCAGCATGCGCTGGGTGGCGACCGCATCGAGCGCGCGGAGCATCTTTGCCCGGGCACGCAGGCGCTCGGCCTCGAGGCGCCCCCGCAGCACGTTCAGCGCCTCCTGCCTGAAAGGCTCCAGCTCGCGCCGGAATGCCTCGAGCTGCGAGAGTGCGATGTCCAGGTCACGGGTGGCGCCGAGCGTGCGCACGACCTGCTTGAGCCGCGGCCGCAGGCGCACGAGCCTTGCCGGCAGATCGGCCTCGAAGAAACCGAGCGCACTCTCCATGCGCCGGCCTGCGACACGCAGGTCGTGCAGCGCCTCCGGGTCGTCGCCGAGCCGCGCGCCGGGCTCGTTGGCATACCACGCCAGCAAACCCAGGCGGAGCACGGCGTAGCCCACTTCGTCGATGCGCAGGTCGCGATCGATCCCCGTGGGCCCAAGCTCAGGCGCTGCGGGTGGCACGAGTGCGAGCGCTGCCAGGCCGCAGGCATACTTGTTGTCGGCTGCCGCTTCCAGCGCGCACTCGCGCCGCAGCGCGAGCACGAATTCGACCAGCGGCTCGCTGTCGTTGCCCGACGCTTCGACCTCGACCCGTTGCAGCGTCGCGCGCACCGCGCCGTCCGGCGCGGAGATCGTCGTGGAATCGAGCGCCAGTTCGCCGGCGCCTGCGTCACTGCCAGCGCGCCCGATCCCGAAGCGCTCGCGCTGCGTGCGCACGTGAAAGAGTGTGCGCAGGGCCCGGGCGCCCGCCACCGCGCGCACGCGCGCACCGACGGGGCCCACCCAAGCGGCCACGCCCTCGTCCCCGGCATCCGCCAGCGGTTCGGACAGCTCGCGCCGGTCGGCAAAGCCGTCCCGCGCCGGCCGCAGCTCCTTCAGTGTCGCCTCATGCCTGCCTGAGGCATCGCGCACGCGCAGCGCAAAGCCCGCGCGATGGATGCGCCAGTCGTCGGTGTCGAGATAGATATCGTGATGTTCGACCGTGGCGCGCGGCTTGCAGTACCAGCCTTCGGCGCCGGGGCGCTTCGTCATCAGCCATTTCCGCACACCGTCGAGATCCGTGGCAGCCAGCTGCCATTCCAGCTCGCGGTGATCGGCGGGTGTGGTCACATCGGCACGGCCTTCACCAGCGCGCGTACACCGAGGCCGAGCACCGCGACCTGCAGCTCCTCCGCATGGGCGTCGCACAGGTCGCAAGTCGAGAAATCGCTCATCGGTATCACTCAGCGGGGGATGAGCAGAGCGTCGCGTTCAGCCGTGATCGCATCCGCGCCCGGTGCGGCGACCAGGCCCTTGCGCACCACCTGGCTCGGCGGCAGCGCGCTGCCCGTGCGCAGGTGCGCGGCCATCAGGTCCATCGCAGTATCGAAGTACGGCTGCATCGCGACATAGTGGTCCTTGAAACCGGGCGCCGGCAGGAACGCGTCGAAGTGCTGGCCGCGCTCGATTTCATAGTAGCGCACGCCGGCCGTCTCACCACCGGCGACTATGCTCGCGTGGAACCAGGGTCGCGAGCTGTGGCCCACCGGCACGAGTCCGTCCAGGCGCCCGTGCATCAGGATCACGGGGCGCGGGTCGGCACGCGGCGTGGCGCGCGCCGCAGCGAGGCCCGGTGCCACGCGATCGTGCAGGCCGCGCAGGCAGAGCGCGAGATCGATGCTGCCGAAATTCGCGACGCGCAGCGTGCCACTCGCGTCGGCCGCGACGAGATTGACGCCGGCGGTCGGTGCGATGCCGGTGCTATCGGCGAAGAAGCGCGCGAGTTCCTCGTCGGCGAGCGCTCGCGGCTGGCCGGCGGCATCGGTCGCCGCGAAGCTCACGCCGCAGGGCAGTTCATCGGGTGGCAGGCGCGCGTACGCCGAGGTATAGGCCACCGCGACCGCGCTCCACAGCGAGGCGTGCACGTTCACGTGCCCGAGTCGCAGCGCATCGGGCTCGATGCCGAGCGCGATCAGGCGATCGCGCGCGGCGCGGGCGATGGCGTCGGGCTCACCCGCCGGCAGCTCGCCGCGCGCCACGAGATCGCGGCACCACTGCTCGAGCGCCGGCCGCGCCGCGACGGTCGCGGCGCGGAAGGGCGCCGTTGCATCCTCGTCTGCCAGCACCGCGCAGGGCTGCAGCAACAGATGCTCGAGCACCAGCTCATACAACGGCCGCACCGGATAGCCGAAAGCCCCGGTGTCGGGCACCGAGACATTCGGTTCCGAGACGACGGCGCCGTCGATCCAGCCGGCCACGTCGCGCTCGAGCGCGTGCAGCACGGTGCCGCCGCCGTTCGAGATGCCGGCGGCAATCACCAGGGTGTTGGCCGGCTCGAAAGCGGCGGCGCGATCCGGGTACTCGCGGTTCAGCAGTGCGAATGCCACGTCGATCGCCTGCAGCAGGTACTCGCCCCAGTGCGCTTCGACATTGACGCCGGAGTTGGCGTGGCGGAACAGCACGGCCTGCGGCCGCTGCGCCGCAAGCCGGGCCACGGCCGCCGGATCGGGCGCGAACGACAGCAGCGGATCGCCTGCGGTACCGAGCGTGCCGTCGAGGCGCACCCCGCGGCCGCCTGCCACCTCGAACACGCCGCTGCCCGTTCCCTTGTCGGTATGCACCACGGCGCAGCCATGACGCAGGCCCCAGCCGCCGGCGGTTGCCAGCGCACCATAGATGCCGCGCGAGCCGGAACTCGCGACCGCGACCAGGCAGGGATTGGCGGTGTCGAAATCACGCGGGATCTGCAGCATCGCCGTCGACGCGCCGGTCTCCGGCGTGTACAGCCCGACGAGCAGCTCGACGCCCGCCACCGCCGACCCACCCCCGGGGGCTGCGGCGAGGTCGGCCAGGCCGCGGTAATTCATGTAGATCGCCCGCCGGCGCAGCTCGAGCGCGCCCGGATTGCGCGCATCGGCGAATCCCGGCGCCGGCCCCAGCAGGCCGGCGGCGCCGAGGCCCGCGGTCAGCAGGTCGTCGGTGACACCATCGAACTCGTAGCGGATCGGCTCACCGACTCGCTGCGCGCGGTGCACGGCGGCGGCGGCGGCGCTCCCGGTCGCGCGCGGTGCAGGCTCGAGGCGTGATCCCGCCGTGCATCCGGCCAGCACGACGAGGGCAGCGGCAGCCGCGGTGGCGGCGATGTGTGTGGTTGTCATGCGGGAAGTTCAACGCCTCGCGCGTCGATGCAGAATAGTACTAAGGTAGCAGCGCCGGCACGCGGCCCGCTCCGGTAGCTTGAGCCCATGACGACACGACGCATCCTCATCACCGGCGCCGGCAGCGGCATCGGTGCCGAACTCGCGCAGTTGCTGGCCGCGGCCGGCCACGAAGTCATCGCCACCGACAGCGACGGCGCCGCCGCGCTGCGTGTCGCCGACGCAATCGATGCCCTCGGCGGCAAGGCCACCGGTATCGCCCTCGACGTGACGCAGCCGGCCGCCATCGACACGGTGGTGCGCGCCGCGGGGCGCGTCGAGGTGCTGGTAAACAACGCCGGCCTGCAGCATGTCGCGCGGCTTGAGGACTTCCCGGCCGATCGCTGGGCCCTGCTGGTCGCGGTGATGCTCACCGGCGCGGCCAACATGGCGCGCGCGGTACTGCCCGGCATGCGCGAGCGCAAATTCGGGCGCATCGTCAATATCGGCTCGATCCATTCGCTGGTCGCCTCGCCCTACAAGAGCGCCTACGTGGCGGCGAAGCATGGCCTGATCGGCCTCTCGAAGACGCTTGCGCTCGAGAACGCCGACCTCGACATCACGATCAACACCATCTGCCCGGTCTACGTGCGCACGCCCCTCGTCGAGAGGCAGATCGAGGCGCAGGCTCGCGAACACGGGCTCAGCACCGAGCGCGTGATCAGCGAGATCATGCTGAAGCCGATGCCGAAGAAAGCCTTCGTGACGGTGGAGGAGATCGCTGCGCTCGCGGCCTACCTGATCAGCGACGCGGCGCGCAATGTGACGGCGCAGGCGATCGCGATCGACGGGGGCTGGACCGCGCAGTGAGGGCGTGGGCGCGGCGCCGCCGCCCCTACCCCCTCGCGAGCGCGAGGCTCCACGCCAGTACCACCAGGCCGATCGCGAGCGCGCCACCGACCCACTGCGGCACACGCGCGAGCGCCGCCTCGACGCGGCTGCGCGCGATCGCCAGCCCCGCCGCCGCGCCGCAGCTGAAGCCGAGGATGTGCGCCATCACATTGGTGTCTTCGCCGGAGCTGCCGAGCCAGCCGAGCAGCAGGACGCCGCCGACGAGCGGCGCCCAGCGCACGGCCCAGCGCGCGCGCAACGGAAAATGCTCGCGCCAGGAGTGCGCGGCGAGCAACCCGAGCGCCGCAAACACCGCGGTCGACGCTCCGACCGAGCGATACGGCACCGGGCCGAGCAGGCCCTGGATCAGATTGGCGGCCATCGCGGCAAGCACGATCAGTGCCCAGGCGGCGCCCGGGCCGAGCCGCCGTCCGGCGAGATAGCTGAACCAGGCGCCACCACCGATGTTCGCGACGAGATGCGGCGCATCGACGTGGAGCGTTAGCGCGGTGATCGCACGCCACCACTCACCGGCGCGGATCAGCCCCGCGTCGGCGACCCCGCGCGCGTAGGCATCGAGCGGACCGAGGCCGGCGCCGACCGCGAGGGTGACGGCGAGCAGCACCACCACGTACAGCAGGCTGCCGAACCAGGCGAACGGATGCGCGATCCGGCGCGGCGGCGAGGCCGCGCGCACGGCGAGGCGCTCGGCGGCATAGCGCGCGAGGTGCTCGCGCGCGGCCCGGGCCTGCGCCGGATCGACCAGCAGCGCGTGCCCGGCCGGCGCGCGCGCGATCTGGAAGGGAATGCCGACCGCGGTCAGCACGAACGCGCGCTCGTTGCAGGCCGCGAAGTCGTCCGCAACGAACACCGCCACGGGCGCCTCGCCATGCGGCGCGCCGTGCTCGTCCATCAGTCGTCGGCGATGTTGCGGAACTCGACGCCGAGTGAACGCAGCTTGCGGTAAAGGTGCGTACGCTCCATGCCGACGCGCTTGGCGAGCAGGCCGACCTTGCCCTGGCACAGCAGCAGCTGCTGCTGCAGGTAGGTGCGCTCGAAATGCTCGCGCGCCTCGCGCAGCGGCAGCGCCAGCAGGTCCTGCTTCACGAGCGGCTCTTCCTGCGGCGTGCGCACCGCGAGTTCGCGCTCGACTTCCTCGAGCTCGATCTCCTCGGGCCCGCCGCGCAGCAGCTGGCGATGCACGAGATTGTGCATTTCGCGGATGTTGCCGGGCCACGGGTAGTTGCGCAGGCGGTTCTGCGCCGCCACGCTGAATCTGCGAAACCGCAGACCCTCGGCATCCACCAGGCGATCGACGTAGTAGCGCAGCAGCTCCGGCACGTCCTCGGCGTACTCGCGCAGCGGCGGCACCAGGAAGATCAGCGTATTCAGTTGCGACAGCAGGTCGCGGCGGAAGCTGCCGTCGGCCGCGCGCTGCTCGATGCCGGGCTGTGCCGAAGCGAACACGCGCGCATCGAAGACCACGGGCTCGGTGCCACCGACCCGCGTGAAGTGCATGGTCTCGAGCACGCCGAGCAGGATGCGCTGCGCGCTCGCGGGCAGGTCGTCGATTTCGCTGATGAACAGCGTGCCTCCCGCGGCCTGTTCCAGCACGCCGGGCTTCACGACGCCGCCCGATTCGGAGCCGAGCAGCAGCGGCTCGGGATCGCTCGAGCTGACGGTGCTCGCCACGAGCGTGACCACCGGCTGCGACGCATCCGGACCCGCCTCGTGCAGATAGCGCGCGAACGCCTCGCGGCCGCTGCCGGACTCGCCGATGAACAGCACGCGCTGGCTGTTGGCGAGCTGCGCGAGCTCGGTGCGGAGCTGGCGCATCAGGCTGCTCTTGCCGACCGGGACCATCAGCGGAGGCACGGTCAGGCGCCCGCCGCGGCGGCGGCGGCCCGCGTCGAGCGCGCGCTCGACGGTGCGCAGCAGCTTCGCGAGCGACAACGGCTTCTCGACGAAATCGAATGCGCCGAGGCGCGTCGCCTCGACCGCCGTCTCGACGGTACCGTGACCGGACATCATCACCACCGGGCAGCTCTCGCCGCCCTGCGCCGACCATTCGCGCAACAGCGTGATGCCATCGACGTCGGGCATCCAGATGTCGAGCAGCACCAGGTCGGGTGCGCGGTTCGCGCGCGCCGCGCGCGCCTCCGCGGCATTGGCCGCCGCCTCGACCTCGTAGCCCTCCTCGGTGAGGATCTCGGTGAGCAATCCGCGGATGTCCGACTCGTCGTCGACCACCAGAATGTGAGCTGCACTCATGCACGTTCCCTTCGCAAATCGTTCCGGCGCTCGCGGCCGGCCAGCGTGCGCCCGGCTTCGGTGAGCGGCAGCCTCACGCGCACGCACGCCCCGCCCTCCGCCAGGTTCTCCACTTCGACATGCCCGCCATGCTCTTCGGCAATGCGGCGCACGATGGCGAGGCCCAGCCCCGTCCCCTTGGTCTTGCTCGTCACGTACGGATCGAACGCCCGGTCGATGATCTCGGGCCGGAAGCCGGGCCCGTTGTCACTGACCTCGATCGTCACCACCGGCTCGCCAGCTTCGCCGCCGAGCGAGGTGGCTACCCCGATCCGCGCATTCTCCCGGCCCTCGACCGCCTCGAAAGCGTTCGCCAGCAGATTGTTCAGGACCTGGCGCACGCGCCCGCGATCCGCCTCGACCGACTCGACCTCCTCGCCAAGCTCGAGGCGCAGCGCGACGCCGGCATTCTGCGCACGATACAGGTCCGCCACCTCCGTGACGAGGTGGTTGAGCGCGAACCGTGTGACGGTCATTTCCGGCGTGCGCGCGTACTCGCTGAACGCATTCACCATCTGCTTCATCGCCTCGACCTGCTGCACGATGGTATGCGTCGCCCGCTCGAGCACGGCGGCGTCCGCGGCGTTCATCTGTGCGAGGAAACGCCGTCGCATACGCTCGGCGGACAGCTGGATCGGCGTGAGCGGGTTCTTGATCTCGTGCGCGAGGCGGCGCGCGACCTCGCCCCAGGCGGCTTCGCGCTGCGCGGCGAGCAGCGCGGTGATGTCGTCGAACACGAATACGTAGCCGGGCTCGTCCTCGCCGCCCGGCAGCGGCGTGCAGGCGCACATCAGCACGCGGCGCCCCTGGTCCCCGGGGAGTTCGATCTGCTCGCGCCACTCCTCGCGCCCGTCCCCGAGGCGCGCGCGCAGTTCGCGCAGGAAATCCTCGACGCGCGGATTCGCGGCGGCGAGCTCCTCGAGGTTGCGTCCGTTCGCGGCCGCGAGGTCGACGCCGAGGATCGCGCTCGCCGATTCGTTGGCGGTGCGCACGTTGAGCTGGCGATCGACCGACATGACGCCTGCCGACAGGCGCGCGAGGATCACCGCGAGGCGGCTGCGCTCGTGCTCGACCTCGGCCTGGCTGCGATTCGCCTCCTCGCGCGCGCGCCGCAGCCGTCGCGTCATGTCGTTGAACGACTGCACGAGGTAGCCGAGCTCGTCGCGCGAGGGCAGCGGCAGGCGCGCGCCGAAGTCGCCCTTGCCGACCGCGCGCGTGCCGGCGATCAGATCCTGGACCGGCCGGACGAAACGCTGCGAGGAGACGATCGCGCCATTGATCGCCGCGAGCATCGCGATCAGCAGCACCAGGGTCAGGGTCAGGCGAAAGCTGTATTTCAGCGGATCGCGCATCGCAGCGAGTTCGCCGTACTGCGAATAGGAGCGCTGCACGGCCTCCGACAGCGCGGCGAGCCGCGGCGGCACCTCGTACAGCGCCATCACGTAACGCGGATCGCGCCGGATGCCGGACGTGCCGACCGGCGCGGCGACGCGAATGTAGTACTCGCCGTCCGCGCGCGGCTCGAGCGCGACGTAGGAGCGCCCCTCGCCGACCTGGCGCACGACCTCACTGGTGGGCCGCTCCGGCGGACCCGACAGCAGCGCGGCGCTGCTCGCCGCGATCAGCTGCGAGCCCGAACCGAACAGCGCCAGCTCGAGCGCACCGCGCGCACGGCGCTCCTCGTCGATCGCCGCGGCGATGTCGGCGTCGGCGACATAGGCGAGGCTGCTCGCGAACTGCTCGGTCCTGCCGGCATGCGCGCGCACGCGCTGGTCGACCGCCGCGCGCGACAGGTCGAGCGCCTCGGTGAGGCCCTGCTTGATCTCGACGCGGAACCAGCTGTCGATGCCGCGGTTCAGGAAGTCGAGCGAGAAGACGTACACGATCAGTAGCGGCGCGACCACCAGCGCGCCGAACGTCGCGACGCTGCGCACCGTGAGGCGCGAGCCCGGCACGTGGTTGCGATAGTCGCGCACGAGGCGCGTGATGCGCCGGACCAGCAGCATCGTGAGCGCGAGCACGCCGATGATGTTGACCAGCAGGATCCAGGGCTGCAGACGCCCGAACTGCGCCGAGTTCTGCGCAGTCTGCGCCAGCAGGATCAGCGAGGCCGCGCCGATCGCGACCCAGAGCGTGATGAGGGCGACCGATCCGAAGCGTTTCAGATGGGCAGTGACCACGAGTACCACTCGCTCGTGCGATGCCAGCCGTCGGACCAGAACATCAGCGCGCGGAGCGTGTCGGGCAGGCGGCCGCGCCGCACGCTCGCGCGCACGCTGATGCGATAGCGCGCGTCGGGCGAGATCTGCGGCTCGACGAGCAGCGGCCAGTCGTCGACCGTGCCGATGGCGGTGAGCGCCTCGTGCAGGCTCGCGTAGCTGTCCTGCCGGCCGCCGATGGCGCCGCCGGTGTCGCGCACCACATAGCGGTTGCTGACCGCGTGGTACGACAGCTCACGGCGCAGCGAATTGGCCACGACGCCGGCGTCCCACCAGTAGCGGCGCTCGCGCGCGACGTTCGCCTCGAGATCGAACATCAGCGTGACCCCGTCGCCGAGCGCGGTGCGGACGTCCTCGGTCTCGGGATATTCCACGCGCGCGTGCAGCTTGAACACGCCGCTGTCGACGTTGACATAGGCGGAGCGCACCGCGAGCACGCCGTCGAGCGCGTTGCCAAAAGCCGACGTCGCGACGCCGAAGCACGCAAGCAGGGCTGCGGGGATGATGTGTGCGCGCGTCATGCCGGGTCCGCCTTGGTCAGCAGAGCATAATGGAAGCCGTCGGTGGGTGCCCGCAGTCCGGGCCATAGCTGCACGGGGTCCGCCGCGCGGCGCGCGTCGGGGGTCTCCCCGACGAAGCGATCCACCACCGCGTCGTTCTCGGCGGCGAGCACCGAGCAGGTGGCGTACAGCAGCAGCCCGCCGGGGGCGAGGCGCGCATGGCAGTTGCGCAGGATCGCCCCCTGCAGCTTCGCGAAGGCCGGGATGTCCGCGGCGCGGCGCAGCAACTTGATGTCCGGGTGGCGCCGGATCACCCCGGTCGCCGAGCACGGCGCATCGAGCAGGATCCGGTCGAACGGCGCCTCGCCCGCGAGCGCCGCCGGGTCGCGCAGGTCGAGGCAGGCGAGTCGCGCCCGGCGCCCCAGCCGCGCGAGGTTCGCCGCGACCCGCGCGAGGCGCTCGTCATCGACATCGACCGCGAGCAGGTCGATGTCTGCGCCGGCTACCTCGAGCAGGTGTCCGCTCTTGCCGCCGGGCGCCGCGCAGGCATCGAGCACGCGCATGCCCGCGCGCGGCGCGAGCAGCGTCGCGGCGAGTTGCGCGCCGGCGTCTTGCACCGACAGGAGGCCCTCGTCAAAGCCGGGCAGCTCATCGACCGGCACCGGCGCGTCGAGCACCAGCGCGCTCGGGTAGCCGGCGAGCGGCTGCGCCGCGATGCCGCGCGCCGCGCAAGCCGCCTGCGCCTCGGGCACCGAACTGCGCGACAGATCGACCCGCAGCGTCATCGGCGCGCGCTCGTTGCCGCCAGCCAGAATGTCGTCGCGCCGCGCGGGCTGCTCGCGCCCGAGCGCGGCGACGAACCAGCGCGGATGCGCGTAGCGCACGGCCGGGTCGGAATCGAGCGCGGCGAAGATCGCCGCCTGCTCGCGCACGAAGCGGCGCAGCAGCGCATTGACGAAACCGCTCGCGCGGGGCGCGCCGAGCGCGCGCGCCGCATCGACGGCCGCGTCGACGACGCCTTCCGGCGCGTTGCGCGAATAGACGATCTGGTGCGCCGCCGTGACCAGCAGCGCGTGCACCGCCGGCGCCATCGAGGCGGACGGGCGCGTGAGCAGGCGCTCGATCGCGGGCGCGAGGCGCAGGTACCAGCGCAGCGTGCCGAGCGCGATCGCCCGCACCGCAGCGTTGCTGCCCAGCACCTCGTCCGCGGAGCGCCGCTCGTGCGCCACGCGCGCCACGGCGCGCGCGGCGTCCGTGAGCACGCTCGTGCCGTTCATCCGAGCACCACGCCCTCGAGCGGCGTCGCATGTGCGAAATCGGCCGCCCGCACCGGCTTGCGTCCCGGGCGCTGCACCGATTCGATGGCGAGCACGCCGCTCCCGCAGGCGACCCGGATGCCCTGCGCGCCCGCGCCCAGCACGGTGCCTGGCGCGGCAGCGCGGCCGGCACCTGCCGCCGCATCCGGCTGCGCGCGCAGGATGCGCAGCTGCTCGCCGGCGTAGCGCGTCTCGGCGATGGGCCACGGATTGAAGGCACGCACCTGCCTGTCGATCTCGATGGCGCTGCGCGCCCAGTCGATGCGCGCCTCGGCCTTGTCGATCTTCGCCGCGTAGGTCACGCCTGCCGCGGACTGGGGCACGGCCCGTGCCGTGCCGGCCTCGATGGCATCGAGCACTTCGATCAGCGCCACCGCGCCCTCGGCCGCGAGCGCATCGTGCAACTCCCCGCCCGTCATGCGCGGTCCGATCGGCACGCGGCGCATCGCGTACACCGGACCGGTGTCGAGACCCGCCTCCATGCGCATTATCGACACGCCGCTGTCGGCATCGCCCGCGAGGATCGCGCGCTGGATCGGCGCCGCGCCGCGCCAGCGCGGCAGCAGCGAGGCATGCACGTTGATGCAGCCGAGGCGCGGAATGTCGAGCGCGGCCTGCGGCAGGATCAGGCCGTAGGCGACGACCACCAGCACGTCCGGCTGCCACGCGCGCAGCACGGCGCGGTCCTCTTCGGACTTGAGCGTCACGGGTTGCGCGAGCGGCCAGCCGCGCGCCTCGGCTTCGAGCTTGACGGGACTTGCGGTCAGCGCCCGTCCACGACCGGCCGGCCGGTCAGGCTGGGTGAGGACCCCGACGATGCTGTGGCGCGCGCCGAGGGCGCGCAGCGGCGGCAGCGCGAACCCGGGCGTTCCGGCGAACGCGATGCGCACGCTCCTGCGGTCCCGCGCTCAGAGTGCCGGCACGCGTGCCGGCACCGGCGCAGCCGTGGACGTCCCCCGCGCCTTGCGCTCCTTGTCGAGCTTCTTGCGGATCCGTTCGCGCTTCAGGTCCGAGAGGTAATCGACGAACAGCTTGCCGTCGAGGTGATCCATTTCGTGCTGCAGGCACACGGCGAGGAGCCCCTCGAGCTCCTGCTCGAACTCGATGCCGTGACGGTCGCGCGCACGTACCCGCACGTGCGAGGCGCGCTGCACTTCATCGAAGATGCCGGGCACCGACAGGCAACCCTCCTCGGTCACCGCCGTGCCGCTGCGCTCGAGGATCACCGGATTCACGAACACGTGGCGCTCGTTCTTTTCCTCGGACGCGTCGATCACGATCAGTTGCCGGTGCACGTCGACCTGGGTGGCGGCGAGCCCGATGCCGGGGGCCGCGTACATGGTTTCGAACATGTCGTCGACCAGGCGGCCGAAGGCCTCATCGAACACGGTGACGGGTTCGGCGCGGGTGCGCAGTCGCGGGTCGGGGTATTCGAGGATCGGGAGCAGGGCCATGGAAACCTTCGGTAATGCTGCTAATGTATTCAGCCGGCTGGGTTTTATCGGCTGGCAAACGGGGGTCGGGGTCGCCGGCGCCCCGTGAACCAGTGCACAAAGTTGACATCAGGCCGTGTGCGCCGGTTCCCGTAGAGATTATAACAGCGGGGTCGCTTGCCCCACCCGGTGTAGAGGAGTGAGGGATGTTTTCGAATCAAACAGTTAGCCCCGCGGCGGTCTGGTCGCGCGTGGCAGTCTTTGCCTGTGCCGCGCTGATCACGGCCTGCTCGACCTCCGAGCCGGTCGTCTATGAGACCGCGCCACAGCAGGAATACGTGTCCGACGCCCCGGTGCCGGGCGGCGCCGGCCAGGACCTGACCGCCACCGAGGCGGCCACGATCCTGAGCGAGGGCGCGGCCCCCTCCGGCTCCACCATCACCTCGGATGTCATTCGGCCCGACGCCCCCAGCCGTTACACGGTCAAGCGCGGCGACACGCTGTGGGACATCTCGAGCCTGTTCCTGCGCGATCCGTGGCTTTGGCCCGAGATCTGGATCGTGAATCCGCAGGTCGAGAACCCGCACCTCATCTATCCGGGTGACGTGCTCGCCCTCGCCTACGGGGCCGACGGCCGCCCGCAGATCAGCCTCGAACAGGGCGGCGCCGCGCGCCTCAATCCGCGCCTGCGCAGCACCCCCGGCGACGGCCCGATCGCGACCATCCCCTACAGCGCCATCGCGGCGTTCCTGTCGCGGCCGTCGCTGCTGTCGGCCGAGCAGATCGAGGACGCCCCGCACGTGCTCGCGTTCCGCAACGAACACATGGTGGGCGGCACGGGCCAGCAGATCTACGTGCGCAACCTCGACGCGCCGATCGATGCGCGCTTCGCAGTCGTGCATCCGATGCAGAAGCTGCGCGACCCCGACAACGGCGACGTGCTCGGCTACCAGGGCGTCTACACGGGCACGGCACGCGTCACCCGCACCGGCGACCCGCTCACCGCCACGCTGCTCGACGCCACGCGCGAAACGCTCGAAGGCGACATCCTGATCGCCAACGACTCCGACGTGCCGCTCACCTTCGAAGTGCGCGTGCCGAACATCGACGTCAACGGTTCGATCATCTCGGTGCTGGACGACACCACGCTGATCGGCACCTACCAGGTCGTCGCGCTCAACCGCGGCACGCGCCACGGCGTGGGCCCCGGCCACGTGCTCGCGATCGACCGTGCGGGACCCACGGTGCGCGACCGCGGCCGCCGCGCGGAAGGCCGGCTCGAACGCAGCAGCGCCTTCTCCGACAAGGTGACCCTGCCCAATGAGCGCGCCGGCACGGCGCTCGTGTTCAAGAGCTACGACCGCATGAGCTACGCGATCGTCGTCGGCGCCTCCGAGGCGATTCGCGTCGCCGACATCGTCCGCAGGCCCTGAGGCGCGAGCCTCAGGCGGGGGCGTCCGGCTGGCGCTCCGGCGCTGCGGCGGCAAACGCCGGCAGCGCCATGAGCGCCGCGTCGATCGCCACCAGCGTCGGCACTCCCGCGAGGTCGCAGCCGACACGACGCGCGTTGTACATCTGCGGCGCGAGAAACACGTCGGCCATCGTCACCGCATCGCCATGGCAATGCCGGCCGTCGCGCGAATGGCGGCGGACCGCGGCCTCGAGCGCCGCGAAGCCCGTCTCGATCCAGTGCCGCATCCACCGTTCCACCGCGCCCTCCGGCTGCGCCAGTTCACGACGCAGGTAGTCCACGACGCGCAGGTTGTTGAGCGGGTGGATGTCGCAGGCCACGCTGAGCGCCATCGCGCGCACCTGAGCCCGCGCGCGCGCATCGCGCGGCAGCAGCGCCGGCTCTGGAATCGTCTCGTCGAGGTACTCGATGATTGCGAGTGACTGCGTGAGCACGTCGCCACCGGTCTCGAGCGCCGGCACCAGGCCCTGCGGATTCAGCGCGAGATAGTCCGGGCCCCGCTGTTCGCCGCGCACCAGGTGATGCGCCGCCTGCTCGCAGGCGACGCCCTTCAGGTTGAGCGCGATGCGCACGCGATAGGCGGCGCTGCTGCGCCAGTAACCATGCAGTCTCATGCGGACTCTCCGGTCGGCAGAATCGGCGCGCATCGCCCCGAAACAGGCGCGGCGGCGCGTCTGCGCGCGCAGTATTCTGGTACACGCATGCTCCCCGACTCCAGCACACTGACGCTGGCCCGCGGCCCCGGCCTCACCGTCGAGCAGCTCTCGGCCGCCCTCGCGCAGGCCGGCAACGAGCCGGCGCGCGTGCTGCGCCTCGGCGAAGCGCGGCTGCGGGCCTGTGGCTGGCGCGACGCGGCGCTCGCCTGGGCGCTCGCACCCGATGCGGCCGAGGTCGATCTCGATGCCGCATGGCTCGCGGCCAGCGGCGCGCGGCTCGTGTCGTGTTTCGCAGCCGACTACCCGCCGCTGCTGCGCGAGGTCAGGCACGCGCCGGCCTTCCTGTACGTGCTCGGCGACGTGGGCCTGCTGTCGTCGGTGCAGCTCGCGATCGTGGGCAGTCGCAATCCCACCGCGGGCGGGCGGGCCGACTCGTTCGAGTTCGCGCGCTACCTCGCCGGCGCCGGCCTCACCATCACGAGCGGCCTGGCCCTCGGCATCGACGCCGCCGCGCATCGCGGTGCGCTCAAGGCCGGCGGGCGCACCATCGCCGTCTGCGGCGCCGGGCTCGACCTGACCTATCCGCGCGAGCACGCGGCGCTGGCCGCGGAGATCGCCGCCACCGGGGCCCTGGTGTCGGAATTCGCGCCCCGCGTGCCGCCGCTGCCCACGAACTTTCCGCAGCGCAACCGGGTCATCAGCGGCCTCTCGCTCGGGGTGCTGGTCGTCGAGGCGGCCCGGCGCAGCGGCTCGCTGACCACCGCCCGCCATGCCGGCGAGCAGGGGCGGGAGACCTTCGCGATCCCCGGTTCGATCCACAATCCGCTTTCCCGCGGCTGCCACCAGCTGATCCGCAGCGGCGCCAAGCTGGTCGAGGCGGCCAGCGACATCCTGGAAGAGCTGAAAATTCCCTTTTCCAGACAAACACTTATGGCGGCCGAGGCGCCCGCCCCGGGCGCGGATGCGGCGGCGCCACGGTTGGACAAGGATTACGAAATCCTGTTAGATGCCCTCGGCTTCGACCCGACGGGCGTCGATACGATCGTCGAGCGGACAGGTCTGGCGGCCGATTCGGTCGCCTCCATGCTCCTCATCCTCGAGCTCGAAGGTCGCATTGCCCCTTACCCCGGCGGCCGCTATGGCCGCCTGCAGCAGAAAACATGATTACTGGCAGCGTTCTCGACATCCTCATCTACGTCTTCGACCATTACATGCTCGAGGACACCCCTGACGTGCCCGAGCGCGAGGCGCTGGCGCAGGACCTCGAACAGGCGGGCTTCTCGGCGCCCAACGTCGAGCGTGCGCTCGACTGGCTCGCGGACCTCGCCGGCGAGCGCCATCGCCCCGATTTCGCGATGGGCAAACGGGCGATCCGCGTCTACGCCGATGGCGAACTCGCGCGCATGTCGACCGAATCGCGCGGCTTCCTGCTCACGCTCGAGCGCACCGGCATCCTGACCGCCGCGCAGCGCGAAATCGTGATCGACCGACTGCTCGCGCTCGACACCGACGAACTGAGCATCGACCAGCTGAAGTGGGTCGTGCTGATGGTCCTCTCGAGCCAACCCGGCCAGGAGCAGGCCTACGCGCGCATGGAAGATCTCGTGTTCGACGCCGACGGATCAGTCCCGCATTGAACACCGGCGCTCCGCGCGATCCCAGGCGTCCGCGGCTCGTCCGCGGACTGTCGTTTCTGGCCACCACGAATCAACGCTAACCAGGCCCGCATGGCATCCAATCTCGTCATCGTCGAATCGCCCGCCAAAGCGCGCACGATCAAGAAGTACCTCGGCAAGGATTTCGAGGTGCTCGCCTCCTACGGCCACGTGCGCGACCTCGTACCGAAGGAAGGCGCGGTCGATCCGGACAACAAGTTCACGATGCAGTATCGCGTGCTCGAGAAGAACGAGAAGCACGTCGACGCCATCGCGCGCGCGCTGAAGAAAGCCGACGCGCTGTACCTCGCGACCGACCCGGACCGCGAGGGCGAAGCGATCTCCTGGCACCTGAGCGAGCTGCTGCGCGAGCGCGGCGCGCTCGACGGCAAGGACGTGCATCGCGTCGCGTTCTACGAAGTGACGAAGAACGCGATCCGCCAGGCCATCGAGGAGCCGCGCGGCCTGTCGATGGACCTCGTCAACGCGCAGCAGGCGCGCCGCGCGCTCGACTACCTCGTGGGCTTCAACCTCTCGCCGCTGCTGTGGAAGAAGGTGCGTCGCGGCCTGTCGGCCGGTCGCGTGCAGAGCCCGGCGCTGCGCATGATCTGCGAGCGCGAAGAGGAGATCCAGCGCTTCCAGGCGCAGGAATACTGGACGATCGATGCCGAGGGCGAGCACAGCGGGCAGCAGTTCCCGCTGAAGCTCGTCGAGTACGACGGCCGCAAGGTCGAGCAGTTCAGCTTCACGAGCGGCGAAGTCGCCCATGCGGTCGAGCGCGCACTGCGTGCCGCGGCCGGCGGCCAGGCCGAAGGCAGCGCGGGCACGCTCACCGTCTCGCGCATCGATCGCAAGCAGCGCCGGCGCAATCCCGCGCCGCCGTTCACGACGTCCACACTGCAGCAGGAAGCGGCCCGCAAGCTCGGTTTCTCCGCGCAGCGCACCATGCGCCTCGCCCAGCAGCTCTACGAGGGCGTCGATTACGGCGAGGGCAGCACCGGCCTCATCACCTACATGCGTACCGACTCGGTGTCGCTCGCGGCCGAGGCCGTCACCGACATCCGCAGCGTCATCGCGCAGCTCTACGGCAAGGATTCGCTCGCCGAGGACGTGCGCGTCTACAAGACCAAGTCGCGCAACGCGCAGGAAGCCCACGAAGCGGTGCGCCCGACCTCCGCGGCCATCACGCCGCAGCTGCTCGAGGGTCGCATCGACCCCGACCAGTGGAAGCTCTACTCGCTCATCTGGAAGCGCGCGGTCGCGTGCCAGATGGCGCACGCGCTGTTCGATACCGTCGCGATCGACATGCAGGCCGGCGCGCATACGCTGCGCGCCAACGGCTCCACCCTGGTCAAGCCCGGCTACATCGCCGTGTACCAGGAAGGCCGCGACGATGCCGTCGAGGACGATTCCGACCACGTGCTGCCGCCGATGAAGGAAGGCGACACCGTGAAGCTCGTCGCGATCCATCCCGAGCAGCACTTCACCGAGCCGCCGCCGCGCTACTCCGAAGCCTCGCTCGTGAAGGCGCTGGAAGAGCACGGCATCGGCCGCCCGTCGACCTACGCGTCGATCATCTCGACGCTCAAGGATCGCGAGTACGTCGAGATGGACAACCGGCGGTTCATCCCGACCGACATCGGCAAGATCGTCAACGGCTTCCTGTCGAAGCACTTCCATCGCTACGTCGAATACGGCTTCACCGCGGCGATGGAGGACGAGCTCGACGCGGTGTCGCGCGGCGAGGAGGACTGGACGCAGCCGCTGAAGAAGTTCTGGAAGCCGTTCATCGACCTCGTCGAGCACACCGAGAAGCATGTCTCGCGCGACGAAGTCGCGCAGGCGCGCGAGCTCGGCAAGGACCCGGCGAGCGGCAAGCCGGTCACCGTGCGCATGGGGCGCTTCGGTCCGTTCGTGCAGATCGGCACCAAGGACGACGAGGAAAAGCCGCGTTTTGCCGGCCTGCGTCCCGGCCAGAAGATGGACAAGATCACCTACGAGGAAGCGATGGAGCTGTTCAAGCTGCCGCGCAACCTCGGAACCACCGCCGAAGGCGAGCCCGTGCAGGCCAACATCGGCCGCTTCGGGCCGTATGTGAAGTACGGCGCCAAGTACGCCTCGCTGAAGGAGGACGATCCGTACACGATCACGCTCGAGCGGGCGCTCGAGGTCATCGCGGCAAAGAAGCTCGCGGACGCGAACCGCATCATCCAGGACTTCGGCGTTGACGACATCCAGGTGCTGAACGGCCGCTACGGCCCGTACATCACCGACAAGAAGAAGAACGCCAAGATCCCGAAGGACCGCGATCCGAAGACGCTCACCCTCGAGGAGTGTCGCGCGATGCTCGCGGCGGCGCCGGAACGCGGTGGACGCTTCGGCCGGCGCGGCGCCGCGGCCAGGGGCAAGAAAGCGGCAGCGGCGGCCCCGGCGGCCCCGGCGGCCGACGCGCCGGCGGAGGCGCCCGCGGCCAAGAAGAAGGCCGCGCCGAAGAAAAAGGCCGCCGCCAGCAAGAAAGCCGCCGCAAAGAAAAAGGCGCCGGCGAAGAAGAAGGCGGCGGCGGAAGCGAAGCCGGCCTGAGGGCGCGCGCCGATGAAGTATCGGCACGCCTACCACGCCGGCAACTTCGCGGACGTGCACAAGCACGTCGCGCTGGTCGCGCTGCTGCGCGCCCTGCAGCGCAAGGACAAGGGCTTCCTGTACGTCGACACGCATGCCGGGCGCGGGCGCTACGCGCTCGGCGCGGGGTTCGCGCGCGAGAGCGGTGAGGCGCAGTCCGGTGCGGTGGCGGTGCTCGCGGCGCTGCGTGACAGCGCCGGCGCGCCGGACGAACTCCTCGACTACGCGGCCGTGATCGAGGCGTGGCGCCGCGCCGCCGATGCCCGCCACGACTATCCCGGCTCGCCGCTCATCGCCGCGCAACTGCTGCGCCCGCAGGACCACGGCGTCGCGATCGAATCGCAGCCCGCCGAATTCGAGGCGCTGCGCAAGGCCCTCGGCCGCGCCTCGCGGGTCGTCGCCGAGCACGGCGACGGCTACCAGCGCCTGCGAGCCCTGCTGCCGCCGCCGTCGCGCCGCGGTCTCGTGCTCATCGACCCGCCGTACGAGGACACGCGGGGCGACTTTCGCGCCGCGATCCTCGCCGTACAGCACGCACTCGCCCGGTTCGAGGGCTGCGTGATCGCGCTCTGGTACCCGGTGAAGGACGCCCGCGACACCGACCGCTGGCTGCAGGAACTCGCGCGCGGCCTGCCCCGCCCGGCGCTGGCGGCCGAGCTGTGGGTGCACCCGCCCGACTCGCGCGCGGGCCTCAACGGCTCGGGCCTCGCCGTCGTCAATCCGCCCTGGCTGTTCGCCGATCGATGCGACATCTGGCAGGGCGCGCTGCGCCCGCTGCTCGACCCGGCGGGCGCCGGCGGCACACGCGTCGTCTCGCTCGTCGGCGAAAGCCGGTAAGCTCACTGCATGGGAGCCGATCCGCAGGCCGAAGTGGATTCGTACGGGGTCATCGGACACCCGGTCGCACAGAGCCGCTCACCGTTCATCCATGGCCTGTTCGCCAAGCAGACCGGCCAGCGCATGGTGTACCGGCTCTTCGACGTGACCCCGGACGATTTTCTCAACCACGTCACCGGCTTCTTCGCGGGTGGCGGGCGCGGACTCAATGTCACGGTGCCGCACAAGCCCGCCGCGGCCAACTTCGCCAGCACGCTGACGCCGCGCGCCGAGCAGGCCCGCGCCGTCAACACGCTCGCGCTGCAGGCGGACGGTTCGGTGCTCGGCGACAACACCGACGGTGTCGGGCTGGTGCGCGACCTGACCATCAACCTCGGCCTCGTCGTCACGGGCTTGCGCCTGCTGATCCTGGGCGCGGGCGGCGCCACGCGCGGCATCGTCGCGCCGCTGCTCGATCTGACGCCCGCGGAGATGCTGATCGCAAACCGCAACGGCGATCGCGCGCGCGTCATCGCGGCGAGCTTCGCCGATCTCGGTCCGGTCAAGGGTTGCGGCTTCGACGAGATCGACGCTCGCCCGTGGGACCTCGTGATCAACGCCACCGCGGCGAGCCTCGCCGGCGCGCGACCCGAGGTCTCGCCGACGATCATTGGCCCGCACACCGTGTGTTACGACCTCGCCTACGGCCGCGAGCCCACGCCGTTCCTGAACTGGGCGCTGGCCGAGGGCGCCTCGGCCGCGCACCTCGGCTGGGGCATGCTGGTCGAGCAGGCCGCGGAGTCGTTCTACCTGTGGCGCGGCGTGCGCCCCGACACCCGCCCGGTGCTGGAGGTCCTGGTGCCGGGTACCCGGTAATCCGGTCCTTGCGCGGCTGCGCCGCAATAGCCGAATCACCGCAAGCCCGGCACCGTCACCTCATCGTCACGAATTCCTCGGCGCTGGTCGGGTGGATCGCCACCGTGTCGTCGAAGTCGCGCTTGGTGGCGCCCATCTTCACCGCCACGGCGAACCCCTGCAGCATCTCGTCGGCGCCCTCGCCGATCACGTGCAGCCCCACGATGCGCTCCTCGGGACCTGCGACCACGAGCTTCATCTCGGCGCGCGGCTTGCGGCTCGTCAGCGCGTGGTACAGCGGCACGAAACCCGAGGTGTAGGTCTTCACCGACCCATCGCCGTGGCGCAGGCGCGCCTCGGCCTCGGTCAGCCCGACCGTGCCGATCGGCGGATGCGTGAAAATCACGGTCGGCACGTTGTCGTAATCGAGATGACGGCCGGCCATGCCGCCGAACACGCGATCCGACAGCCGCCGCCCGGCGGCGATCGCGACCGGCGTGAGCTGCAGCCGCCCCGTGACATCGCCGATCGCGAAGACGTGCGGCAGGTTGGTCTGCTGGTACTTGTCGACCGCGATGAAACCGTCCGCGCCGAGGGCCACGCCGGCGCGACTCAGCCCGAGATTCTCCACCATGGGTTCGCGGCCCACCGCCCACAGCAGGCAATCGACCGGGGGCAGCACGCTGCCATCGTCGAGCGTGAGCTCGAGCGCCTCGCCCTTGCGCGCGAGCGAGGTCGGCGTCCGGCCCGTCACGATACTGACACCCGAATCGCGCAGCGCGCGCATCGCGCCCTCGCCCAACATGACATCGAACGAGCGCAACACACGCTCGCGGCGGATGACCAGGGTGACCTGCGAACCGAGCGCGGCGAGGATGCCGGCGAGCTCGACGGCGATATAGCCGCTGCCGGCGATCAGCGCGCGCGGCGGCAGCGCCTCGAGCTCGAAGAAACCGTCGGAGTCGATGCCGAGCTCCTCGCCGGGCAGACGGATGCGCGACGGACGCCCGCCGGTCGCGATCACGATGCGATCGGCGGCGAGGACCTGCTCGCCGACACGGATCTCGTGCGGACCCGTGAGCTGCGCATGGCCGCGCACCAGCGCGACACCGCGCTTCTCGAGGTTGCGCGCGTAGATATCATTCAGGCGCACGATATAGGCATCGCGCCGCGCCTTGAGCGCCGCGAAATCGAGGCCACGCACGTCGAGCGCAAAGCCGTAATCGGCGGCGTCGAGCAGCCCCGCCGCGAGCTCGGCGGCATTCCACATGACCTTCTTCGGCACGCAGCCGACATTCACGCAGGTGCCGCCGAGGCGGCCGGATTCGATGACGACGGCACGGGCGCCGTACTCGGCGGCGCGCTGCGCGCAGGCGAGTCCGCCGCTGCCGCCGCCGATCACTGCAAGGTCGTATTTTTCAAGCATTTCGCATTTTACACCCCGGTACAATAGAGACATGACCAACCCGCTCCTGACCGACGACCTGCTGCCCAGATTCGATGCCATCCGCCCCGAGCACGTGGCCCCCGCAATACGTGGCCTGCTCGCCGAAAACCGTGCCCGCCTCGCGGCGATCGCGGCCGAGACGACGCCCACCTTCGCCAGCGTCGTCGAACCGATGGAAGAGATGAGCCATCGTTTGCAGCGCGCCTGGTCGCCGGTGAGCCACCTCAATGCCGTGCTCAATTCGGCGCCGCTGCGCGAGCAGTACAACCTGTGCCTGCCGCTGCTGACCGACTACCAGACCGATCTCGCGCAGAGCGAGCCGCTGTACAAAGCCTATGTGGCGGTGGCGGAACGCGAAGCGGCCACGCTCGATCCGGTGCAGCGGCGCGTCGTCGACCACATGCTGCGCGACTTCCGCCTGGCCGGCGTGGCCCTCGAACCCGCCCGCAAGGAGCGATTCAAGGCGGTGATGCTCGAGCTGACGACCCTGCAGTCGAAGTTCGAGGAGAACGTGCTCGATGCCACCAACGCCTGGAGCCACCATGTCACCGACCCGGCCGAGCTCGCCGGGCTCAACGAAGGCGTCGTCGAACAGGCGCGCAGGCGCGCGCACGAGAAGCGCACCGAAGGCTGGCTGCTGAGCCTCGACCAGCCCACCTATGTCGCCGTGATCACCGACGCGGAATCCGCCGCGCTGCGCCGCGCCTACTACGAGGCGTGGAACACGCGCGCCTCCGACCAGGGACCGCTCGCCGGGCGCTGGAACAACACGCAGGTGATGGACGACATCCTGCGCCTGCGGCACGAGGCCGCGACCGTCCTCGGCTTCGCCAACTTCGCCGACTACGCCCTCGCGACGCGCATGGCGAAGAGCGTGCCCGAAGTGATCGACTTCCTGCGCGAACTCGCACGCGCCGCGCGCCCGGCCGCCGAGCGCGAATTCGCCGAACTCGAGAAATTCGCCGGCGCGAAGCTCGACGCCTGGGACCTCGCCTACTGGTCCGAGCGCCTGCAGCGCAGCCGTTTTTCCGTTTCCCAGGAAGAGCTGCGGCCCTACTTCCCGCTGCCGCGCGTGCTCGCGGGCCTGTTCGGCGTGGCCGAGCAACTGTTCGGCGTGCACATCGCCGAGCGCGGCGGCGTCACCACCTGGCACCCGGATGCGCGCTACTTCGAAATCACCGACGCGCGCGGCGCGCCGGTCGGCAGCTTCTATCTCGACCCCTACGCCCGCCCGCACAAGCGCAGCGGCGCGTGGATGGACGACTGCGTCGGTCGCAAGGTGAGTGCCAGCGGCGTCACCAACCCGGTCGCTTACCTCGTCTGCAACTTCCTGCCGCCGAGCGGCGAGCAGCCGGCCCTGCTCACGCACGACGACGTCGTCACGCTGTTCCACGAATTCGGCCACGGCCTGCACCACATGCTGACCCGCGTCGGCTACCCGAGCGTCGCGGGCATCAACGGTGTCGCGTGGGATGCCGTCGAACTGCCGAGCCAGTTCTTCGAAAACTACGCCTGGAACGAACAGGTGCTTGGCGCCATGGCCGCGCACTACGCCACCGGCGCACCGCTCCCCGCCGACCGCCAGCGCCAGCTGATCGCCACCCGCAGCTTCCACGCGGGCCTCGCGACCATGCGCCAGGTGGAATTCTCGCTGTTCGACTTCCGCGTGCACGCCGAGTACGACCCGGCGCTCGGCGGCCGCATCGCCCCGATCCTTGCCGAGGTGCGCCAGGAAGTCGGGGTGGTGCCGGTGCCCGCGTGGAACCGCTTCCCGCACAGCTTCGGCCACGTGTTCGCCGGCGGCTACGCGGCCGGCTACTACAGCTACAAGTGGGCCGAGGTGCTCGCGGCCGATGCCTTTGCGGCCTTCGAGGAAGCCGGCGTGTTCGATCGCGCCACCGCAGCGCGCTTCCTCGACTCGATCCTCTCGCGCGGCGGCAGCCGCGACCCGCTCGAGGCGTTCATCGAATTCCGCGGCCGCAAGCCCGACATCGCGCCGCTGCTGCGCCAGCACGGGATCGCGGCCTGACCTCGATGCGCACGATCGCGACCTGGAACGTGAATTCGCTGCGGGTGCGCCTGCCGCAGCTCACCGAATGGCTCGCGTCGAATCCCGTGCACACCCTCGCACTGCAGGAAACCAAGCTCGAGGACAAGGCGTTCCCGCGCGCGGAGATCGAAGCGCTCGGCTACCAGGTCGCCTTCAGCGGGCAGCGCACCTACAACGGCGTGGCGATCCTGGCGCGTGCTCCGCTCGGCGACCTCGTCACCGACATCCCGGGCTTCGAAGATCCGCAACGCCGCGTGCTCGCCGCGACCGTCGACGGCGTGCGGGTGGTGAATCTCTACGTGCCGAACGGCCAGGCCGTCGGCTCCGAGAAGTACGCCTACAAGCTGCGCTGGCTCGCGGCCGTGCGCGACTGGCTCGCGGCCGAACTCGCGCAGCACCGCCAGCTCATCGTGCTCGGCGACTTCAACATCGCGCCCGAAGACCGCGATGTGCACGACCCGGCCGCCTGGGAAGGCTCGGTGCACGTCAGCGAAGCGGAGCGCGCGGCGCTGCGCGAGCTGCTCGCGCTCGGCCTCACCGACAGCTTTCGCCTCTTCGAGCAACCGGAGGGCAGCTATAGCTGGTGGGACTATCGTCAGGGCGCCTTCCGGCGCAATGCGGGCCTGCGCATCGACCTGCTGCTGACATCGAAGGCGCTCACGGAGCGCTGCAAGGCGGCGTCGATCGACCGTGAACCGCGTCGCGCCGAGCGACCCTCGGACCACGCGCCCGCCTCGGCGAGCTTTGACATATAGGCCGACCCCCGAGCGCCGCAAAGTGTGCGGTACGTCGCTGGTTTTTTGGCGAGTCGCTGCCTAGACTCGCCCGAATACTTGCGGCACCTCGGCCGATGCACAACAACAGGCGCAGCGACTTCGACGTGACGAACACCGTACAGGTCAGTTCGCCGGGCGACGTTTGCGAAGCGGTCAAGAAACTGTTCACGGCCACCTGGCCGGGTGCGCCGTTCGAGCCGGTCGCGCGCGGCTTCGATCGCCTCGAGGAAGTCTTCTCCGGGCGCGACCCCGAATACCACGCGCTCGACACCGTCTATCACGACACGCAGCACACGCTCGACATCACCCTCGCGATGGCACGGCTGTGCGCGGGTTACGAGCGCGAAGCGCCGCCGGGCCGCGCGCTCGGCGCCGAGCGCGCGACCGTCGGCCTGCTGATCGCGCTGTTTCACGATGTCGGCTACCTGCGCGAGCGCAGCGACACGGTGACGCAGAACGGTGCCGAACTCACCGCCACCCATGTGGCGCGCGGCGCGCGCTTCCTCGAGAAATACCTGCCCGCCGCCGGTTTCGAGGACTGGGTGCCGATCGCGACCCAGATCATCCACTTCACCGGCTATGAAGTGCCGCTCGATGCGATCCAGGTGTTCGACGAGCGCGACCGCAAGCTCGGCCACCTGCTCGGCACCGCCGACATGATCGCGCAGATGGCCGACCGCTGTTACCTCGAGAAATGCCGCGACCGGCTGTATCCGGAATTCGTCCTCGGCGGCTATGCCCTGCCGCTGTCGAACCAGGGCAGCCGACAGGTGAAATACGCCTCGGGCCTCGACCTGCTGCGCCAGACCCCGCAGTTCATCACCGAGACGCGCATGAAGCGCCTGGACGGCGCCTTTGCCTCGGCCTATCGCCACCTGGATGCGCTGTTCGACGGGCGCAACCCCTACATGGAGGCGATCGAGCGCAACCTCGTGTTCCTGAACCAGATTCTGCGCAGCGAGAGCTGGCGCATGCTGCGCCGGAACCCGCCGGTGTTCGCCGCGGGTGAAGACCCGATGGGCACGATGCGCGGACTTGCGATGGGCTACATCCGCCGCGCCTGGACGCAGTAAGCGCTCAGCGCTCCTCGACGTAGCGCTCGCGCAGCTGCGCGAGTCGCCCGATCAACACCTCCTCGCCTTCCACCCCGGCGCCTTCGATCGCCTCGCGCAGCACCTCGACGGTCAATGCCGCGCAGGCGGGCCGGGCGACGGGCGCGTAGCTCAGGTGCCAGGGCTCGGGCTGCACCCCGTCGTGGGCACGGGTGTAAGGCCGAAAGAAACCGAAGCGCTGCATCGATTCCGCAAGCCACGCATCGAGGCGGGCGAAAACGCCGCCCGGCGCGTACTCCTGCGGAATCAGCTGCGTGCGGTAGCCGGCAGGCAGCGCGGCGCGATCGATCACGTCGATGTCGGTGCCCCAGTGATGGCGGCTCGCGCCCGGCAACGCCGACCACGCGAGGATCGCGTCGATGCGCGCATCGGGCGCGAGGGCGAGCGCATCGAGCGGCTCGCCGCGGCGATCGAGCAACGGACGCTCGCCGCGGTACTTCGCGTTCCAGATCTCGCGCTGCCGCTCGAAATCGCGAAACGAGGACACCGGCGCGAGCTCGATGCCCGCCTCGCTGCGCGCCGCCGCGCACAGCGCCAGCAGCGGCGCGACGACATCGTGGTGCACGATGCAGCGCAGCTGCGGCACCTCGATGACATGGGTGCGCGCCCGCCCGGTCAGTTCGAGCGCGTTCATGTGCCGGTGGCGCCCTCCGCGACCACCCGGTCGATGACCTGCAGGAAAGCCTCGGGCTCCTGCGCGCCGGAGACCAGATAGCGGCGCGCGAACACGAAGGCGGGCACGCCGTGGATGCCCCAGGTGTGTGCCTGCGCTTCGAGCGTGGCGATCTGCTGGTGCAGCAACGGATCGTCGATCGCCGTGCGGGCGGCCGCGGCATCGAGCCCGGCCTCGCCGGCGATCGCGACGAGCACCTCGGGCGAGCCGATGTCGCGCCCTTCGCTGAAATAGGCGGCCAGCACCCGTTCCTGCGCGTCCGCCTGCGCCGCGGGGCTTGCCCCGCCCGCCCAGGCGATCAATGCGTGCGAACGGCGCGTGTTCGGCATGCGCGTTATGCGCTCGAAGTGGAAATCGATGCCGAGCCCGGGACCGAGTTCGCGCAGCGAACGCTGGGCGTCGGCGAAGCGGTCCGAACTGCCGAACTTCGCGGCCAGGTACTGCGCCCGGTCCGCGCCCTCGACGGGCATGTCCGGATTAAGTTCGAACGGCAGCCAGCGCACCTCGACCGCGAGGTCCGCACGCTGGCCGAGCGCCTGCTCGAAGCGGTGCTTGCCGACATAACACCAGGGACACACCGTGTCCGAAAACACCTCAACGAGCACCCGGACCTCCTTTCAACGTGATTCTAGGCCGCCCGCCTCCGGGCAGGGTAAGATACCCGAGCTTAGTAAATACAAGGGGATAAGCAGTCGGGCCGTCTACTCGGCACCGGCTACTGCATCGTGAACCGCCGCAGCCTCAGGCTGAGATACGTGGCCGTCGCCGTTGCGGCGATGCTGGCCGCGACCGTGCTGCTGGCCGGCCTGCTGCTGTGGCATGCGCGCGCGGAATCGCAGCTGGTGTCGGCCATCGCCACCGAAGAGCATCGCAACGCGATCGGCACCGAACTCGCCGCGCGCGCCGAAGCGATCGCCACGCACGTCGCCGATGTCGCCGCACCCGCGGTCGTCGCAGGCAATCGGGCCACGCTCGCCGAGCGCATGGAGGCCCTGGGCGACGACGCCGCGATCACCGGGATCGAAATACTGGATGCCGAGGGCGCGAGTCTCTACGTGCTGCGCCGCGCCGCGCCGGACAGCGAGGCGGTGATCACCCGCAGCTACACGCAACCGATCCGCGCGATGCTGCCGATCAATTCCGGCACGACCGCCGCGCAGAGCGTGGGCACCGCGCGCGTCACGCTCACCACACGCGACACCTCGCCGGCCGATATCGGCGCGCCAGTCGCCGCCGCGGGACGCTCGATGCTGAACCGCGCGCTGTTCGGGCTGGGCGTGATCCTCGTGCTCGGCCTCGTCAGTGCGGTGGCACTCGCCTGGTGGGCCGCGCGCCGCATCGAGCGGCCGATCTCCGCGCTGATCCGCTCCGCCGATCGCATCGGCCAGGGCGACCTGTCGCGCCCCACCGATCTGGCGCTCCGGGACGAGCTCGGCGAGCTGCAGCAGGCGCTCGAGCGCATGCGCAACAAGCTGCGCCAGACCACGATCACCAAGAACTACCTGAACAGCGTGCTCACCGGCATGACCGACGCGGTCTTCGTGACCTCGCCCGATGGGGTGATCCGGGTCGCGAACCAGGCCGCGCAGCGCCTGCTCGGCTATGGCGAGGACGAACTGAACGGCCAGAGCATCGTCTCGCTGCTCGACGGCCCGGATCGCGAGAATTTCAACGTACTGCAGGCCTCCAACGAGACCCGCGAGGCTGTGGTGCGCACCCGCAAGGGCCAGACGATCCCCGTATCGCTCACCGGTTCGGCCATCGCCACCGACGACCCGCAGTTCCAGGGCTGCATCTTCGTCGCGCGCAACATCACCGACAGGAAGCGCGCCGAGCGGCGCATCCGCTACCTCGCCCGCTACGACGCACTCACCAAAGTGCTGAACCGGATGCAGTTCCAGCACCTGTTGCAGCAGGCGATCGCGCGCGCGCTGCGCAACAACCAGACGGTGGCGCTGCTGTACCTCGACGTCGATCACTTCAAGGAAGTGAACGACACCTTCGGCCACGCCGCGGGCGATCGCACGCTCGAGATCCTCACCGAGCGCCTCACGCGCGCGCTGCCCAAGGACTCGGTGGTCGGCCGGCTCGCCGGCGACGAATTCGCGGTGCTGATCGACGGCCTGTCGGGCGATGTCGATCATCGCGGGCCGATCGGCCAGCTCGCCCGCTCGATCCTCGCCGAGACCGACAAGATCTTCCAGCTCGGCCAGCACGAGCTCTTTCTGACCACCAGCATCGGCATCGCCTTCTGCCCGCGCGACGCCGAGAACGTGATCGACCTCATCAGGAACGCCGACGCGGCGATGTACTACTCGAAGCAGAACGGCGGCAACACCTTCGCCTTCTACGCCCCGGAAATGAACGCCGCCTCGGTCGAGCGACTGATGCTGAAGAGCAAGCTGCGTCGCGCGCTCGAGCGCGACGAGCTGATCGTGAACTACCAGCCGAAGATCGACCTGCGCACCGGCCGCATCGTCGGCGCCGAGGGGCTGCTGCGCTGGCGCCTGCCGGGCCACGGCGACATCCCGCCGAGCCAGTTCATCCCGCTCGCCGAGGAATCGAACCTGATCCTCGAGATCGGCGAGTGGGTGCTGAACCGCGTCTGCCTCGACTACCGCACACTGCGCCGCGAAGTCGCCGATCCGGGACGCATCTCGCTCAACCTGTCGCTGAAGCAGCTGCGCCAGGCCTCGTTCATCGTGCGTTGCCGCTCGGTGTTCCGCCGCCACGGCGTGTCGCCCTCGGCGTTCGAACTCGAGATCACCGAATCGACCCTGATGGCCGACGCCAAACGCACCGTGCACCTGCTGGGAGAGCTGCACGCCATGGGCCTGCACCTGTCGATCGACGACTTCGGCACCGGCTACTCCTCGCTCTCGGCGCTGCAGCAGTTCCCGATCGGCACGCTCAAGATCGACCAGTCGTTCGTGCAGAATGTCTCGACCCATCCGGGCGATGCCACGATCGTGCGCACCATCATCGACATGGGTCGCAGCCTCGGCATGGACGTGATCGCCGAAGGCGTCGAGACGACCGCCCAGCTCGAATTCCTGCGCGATCACCACTGCGATTACGGCCAGGGCCGGCTGTTCGGTGACACGCTGCCGCTCGAGGATCTGCTCGAGCTGCTGATGCAGCAGCAGAACGGCACGCCGCCGTTCGCGGCGTTGATTCCGCCCGCGGCCCGGTCCGCGGGCCTGAGCGCCTGACCCGCCCCATGCGCCATGCTGACGCTACGCGACGTTAGTCTGCGCCGCGGTCCGCGCGTACTGTTCGAACAGGCTTCGGTCGGTGTGTTCCGCGGCGACAAGGTGGGCATCGTCGGGCGCAACGGCTCGGGCAAATCGAGCCTGCTCGCGCTGATCCGCGGCGAACTCGCGCCCGACGTCGGCGACTATGACGCTCCCGCGAACCTGTGCATCGCCATCGTCGAGCAGTCGGTACCGGACTCGGCGCAGAGCGTCGTCGACTACGTGCGCGAGGGCGACACCGAACTGATCCGCATCGAACACGCGATCGCCGCCGCGCACGCGGCCGGCGACGGGCACCGCGAAGCGCAGCTGCATGCGGACTACGACGCCGCGGGCGGCTACGGCGCGCGCAGCCGGGCGGCCTCGCTCGCGACCGGCCTCGGTTTCGAGGCCGACGACATCGAGCGCCCGCTGCACGTGTTCTCCGGCGGCCTGCGCATGCGCGCCGCACTCGCGCGCGCGCTGATGCGCCGCTCCGACATCCTGCTGCTCGACGAGCCCACCAACCACCTCGACCTCGACGCGGTGCTGTGGCTCGAGGGCTGGCTGCGCGCTTACCGCGGCACGCTGCTGATCGTCTCGCACGATCGCGAATTCCTCGACGGCGTGGTGTCGCGGATCCTGCACATCGAGGGCGGCCGGCTGACCGCCTACAACGGCAACTACTCCTCGTTCGAGCGCCAGTACGCGGCGGCGCGCGAGCGCAATGCCGCGCTCGCCGAAAGCCAGCGGCGCGAGATCGCGCACGTCGAGAGCTTCGTCGAGCGCTTCCGCGCCAAGGCGAGCAAGGCCCGCCAGGTGCAGAGCCGCATCAAATGGCTCGAACGCCTGCCGGCCATCATCGAAGCCCAGGGCGAGGAAGCATTCGCCTGGGAATTCCCGGCGCCGGCGAAACTGCCGCGGCCGCTCGTCGCGCTCGACCGGGTCAGCGCGGGCTACGGCGGTCGCGCGGTGTTCACGGGCCTCGGCCTGTCGGTGGCGCCGGGCGATCGCATCGGCGTGCTCGGCCGCAATGGCGCCGGCAAATCCACGCTGATGAAGACCGTGGCCGGCGCCCTCGCGCCGCTCGCGGGCGAACGCGTCGCCTCGCCCGACCTCGAAGTCGGCTTCTTCGCGCAGCTCGAAGTGGAGCAGCTCGACGCGGCCAGCTCCTCGATCGAGGAACTGGCACGCCGCGGCGGCCCCCAGGTCGCCGCATGGACGCCGCAGCAGCAGCGCGACCATCTCGGCCGCTTCGGCTTTCGCGGCGATCGCGTCTTCGAGGCGGTGCGCAACTTTTCGGGCGGCGAGCGGGCGCGGCTCACACTCGCGATCATGGTCGCGCGGCGCCCCAACCTGCTGCTGCTCGATGAGCCCACCAATCATCTCGATTTCGAGATGCGTAACGCATTGTTGCTCGCGCTGCAGGACTACGCTGGCGCCGTGCTGATCGTGTCACACGACCGGGGCCTGCTGCGTGGCGCCTGCGACCGCTTCATGGTGGTCGCGGGCGGCTCGGTGCGCCCGTTCGACGGCGACCTCGAAGACTATGCCGCCTGGCTCGCCAAGGGAGCGCCCACCGGCGACGGCAAAGCGTCGGGCCGCGCCGGCGACAGTCGCGACGGCGCCGAGCGCACAGCGCAGCCCCAGCGCCGCGACCGTGACACGCGCCGGCGCGAAGCCGCGGCGCGCAACCGGCTCTCGCCGCTGCGCATCGAACTGCGCAGCATCGAAGACGAGCTGGCGCAGCTCGCGACCCAGCGCGCGGCGCTCGAACGCGAACTCGCCGACGACCCGACGAAATACGCGCTCGCGACCGACTACGAGCGCCTCGCCGCGCGCACCACCAGCCTCGAAGAGCGCTGGCTCGAACTGAGCGAAGAGATCGATGCCGCCCAGCGCGCGTAAGCGCTGGCTGCGCTGGACCGGCGGCGCGCTGCTCGCCGTCTGGCTCGGCGTCATGGCCTGGAACACCTGGAAGCCGCTGCCCGAAGGCGTCACCGTGGAAAGCGGCTGGAGCCCACTGCAGGAGGGCGACGTGCAATTCCTGCGTGACATCACCGCGGCCGACGCCTACGGCCACCCGATCGTCGATCAGCAGATCTTCGAGGCCGTCTTCGAACTGATCGCCGAGGCGCGGCACTTCATCCTGATCGACATGTTCCTGTTCAACGCGCATCGCGGCGCCGATGTCGCCGCGCCCGTTCACCGTACGCTCGCCGCCGAACTCACGAACGCCCTGCTCGAACGCCGCCGCGCCGACCCCGGACTGCGGATCGTGTTCATCACCGACCCGATCAACGACGTCTACGGTGGCGCGCCCTCGCCCGAACTGCAGACGCTGCGCGACGCCGGCGTCGAAGTGGTCGTGACCGACCTCGACCGACTGCGCGACTCGAACCCGCTGTACTCCGCCTTCTGGCGCATCGCCCTGCGCTGGTGGGCGCGCGGGCAACCCGGCACCTGGCCCGACCCCTTCGATGCCCAGGGACCGGGTGTATCGATGGGCGCCTGGGCGCGGCTCGTGAACTTCAAGGCCAACCATCGCAAAGTGCTGATCGTCGGACGCGAAGACGGCACGCTCGCCGGAATCGTCACCTCCGCGAACGCGCACGACGCGAGCAGCAGCCACTCGAACGTCGCGCTGCGCATCAGCGGCCCGGTACTCGAACCGCTCATCGCCAGTGAACTCGCGATCGCGCGCTACTCGGGCTGGGAGGGCGACCCGCTCCCGGTCCCGGGGACCGCGCCGACGGCCGCAACGGAGACTGCTTCGGCGACCCCGTCGAGCCCTTCCCTGCCGGGCCGCGCGCGCATGCTCACCGAATCGGCGATCGCCGACGCCGTCGTCGCGCGCCTGCAGACCTGCGTGGCGGGAGACGCGATCGACGTCGCGATGTTCTACCTCTCGGACCGCAGGGTACTCGGCGCGCTGCGCGATGCAGCCACGCGCGGCGCGGCCGTGCGCGTGCTGCTCGATCCGAACAAGGACGCCTTCGGCCGCCAGAAGAACGGCATCCCGAACCGCCCGGTGGCCACCGAACTCGTCGCGGCGACCGACGGCGCGATACGCCTGCGCTGGTATCGCACCCACGGCGAGCAGTTCCACGTGAAATTGCTCGCGATCCGCGGGCGCGACGACTTCTGGCTGACGCTCGGCTCGGCGAACTTCACCCGCCGCAACGTGCGCGACTACAACCTCGAAGCGAACATCGCCATCGAGCTGCCGCGCGACTCCGCGCTCGAGCTCGCGGTGCTCGAATGGTTCGACGGACTCTGGATGAACCGCGCCCCGGCCGGCGTCGAGTACACCGCCGAATACGGCACCTACGCCGACCCGCGCCAGATCCGCTACTGGGGCTATCGGGTGATGGAGGCGACGGGGTTGTCGACGTTTTGAGAGCGCTTCCTGGCGCTCGCCGATCATTCAGGTCCTGGAGCGACTTCGGCGGGGGCGGGAATAGGCCGCAGGCGCCGGCTCTTTGATCAACAGCCCTGCCGGAACTTCCAACCGCTCGTAGAGGGATCGAATCATGGGCAAGGTCAGCGGACGCTTGCGCGCGAGGACTTCCGATGCCCGGTTCTTGCCGCCGAGTATCACCGCGAGATCCTTCTGTCGAAGCCCCTGCTGCTCCATGCGAAAGAGAATCGCGTCGACCGGATCCGGCTTCTCGAAGGGAAACCGCGTCTTCTCGTAATCCTCCACGAGCTTCGCCAGCAGCTCGAGGCGGATGCCTTTCTTCGACTCCGGGTCCGGATCTCCGGCGGCGAGCGCTTCTACTTCCGAGAGGAAGCGACGGTACTGCTTGTCTGTTTTGATGATTCTGGGTTCCACGCCGGTGCTCCTTACTCTCACGGTTTCGCATTGCGCCGGTCATATGCAGCGTGCGTACCGATCCAATTCACGACAACCACGCCAGCCCGATAGGCCACTTGCACCTCGAGCCGGTACGCATTCCCCTTCACATTGAAGATGACTGTGTTGCTTCCGACAAAGCTTGCGCTCGAATAGCGATCTTTGATGGTCTGCGGCGTGTCCCACGAACCAGACTCCGTTTCGGCGAGCCAGGCCACGACCCAATTGCGCGCATCCGCATGTCTCAAGCAGAACCGGGCAAGAGTCTTACGCCCGACCACGCGCATGGAGGCTGTCCGATCTCAAAGTTACCGGGAACTCTGTCAGGTAAGTTCCCATAGTGGGAACCTGGTGTCAAACTTCAAAGGTGGGGTCTTCGTCACCGATGGGACATCGCGACTCAACAGCGGGGGGAGATCGAGCGCATAGATGACGGCCGCTACGATCACCTGCCGTGGCCTCGCTACGCCCGGTCAGACCCGCCTATATCAACCAGAACCGCTCCGGCGCCACCGCCAGCCATGCGCAACACGTTCTCACGATGAAACTCCAGGTATTGCTGCTGGCCCTGTGAGAACGCGCCTACGTTCAAGTTGGCTTGCGGGTTCAAGCCCATTCGCTTGAGCGACACCGGGTCCGCTACAGGCGACACAATAAGCTGGCCAGAGTTTTCAAACGAGATGAATCCCTTGTCGAACAGATGATCAATCGTTGGCGTCAAAAGCAAACCGTTCTCGCCATCAAGCCGCTGTTCGTTGCTACTGTCGCGCCAAGGCTGAATGTGGCTGGCAATCAGATGCTCCAGGCGCTCCACCCGTGTGACGCGACAGGCACGCTCGATCGACCGCACGTTCTCCCTGAATAGCCCCTGGCCGCGGCGCGCTTGCACGAGCGCTGTTCTCTCGGTCTCCGGAATTTCGGCACTCGCGGCAATCTCGACCTCGAGGCGTCGCTCCCACTCTTCGATGTCGCGCTCAGGTGCCGGGGAATCGCGCTCGACTTCACTCACTTGGCGCCCGGTGTCGGCCACCTGATACGCCTCGGAACCAATCAGGCCGAAAAGCGTCGACGCAAACCCTTGGTTGATCTCAGTCAGGTAGACGGCTTGAAGACCATTTCCGTCTGATCTCAAAGGCGCATACCTTTCCGCCAAATACGGTCGCAATCTTGCTATGTGATCCCTTGGACAGATCGAGCTCGAAAGTCGTTGCCAATGTACACCGACCCGCCAGCCTATCTGGCTCCAGTTCGTACCCGCGTTACCGAACTCTTCGGGTTTCGGACTCTCCCGGCAGTAGCCGCTGACTATGCCGAGCGCTGAAATTCGCGTGTCATAAAATGAAAAGACGATGTCGCCAGGCGCGACCTCGCGCATGAACTCGTAGAACGGATTGCGGCGGCCATTCTTGCTACGCTTGGGCGACCAGAGATACGCCCTTTCTGAGTGAGCGCGGCGGATTGACTTCGACCGCGCTAGTCAAGCGCGCCACTTCCCACCCATCTGGGATCTCACCGACGTCGGAGTCGACAAGGCGGGCGGGGAAGAGGTCGGCGAGGGGCTTGGGGAGGCCTGTGTCGCGGCCTTCGGCTTTGGCGCGGACGGGGTGGTAGTCCACGAACCACGACTTGAAGAGCGCGCGAGCCATCGCCTCCAGTGTCTCGCCCATCCGCCGGTTCAGCTCGATCTTGTCGTCGAGCGTGCCGAGGATGTGGGCAATGGCGCGTTGTTCGGAAAGCGGTGGAACGGACAGTGGAAACGACCGGATGATCCCCTCGTTGAGGTTCGGCATCGTTGCGCCGATCGCATGGAATTTGAACCACTGAACCGAGGATGGATCCGCGAGAACGTGCGAGAGGTAGGCGGGGTCAATCGCGTCGCTGTCGCGGGCGACTCGCAGGCGTATCGCTCCTGTGCCGCAAATGAACCCGTCTTCGGCTTTGCGAACGCAACCGATGTGCCCGGCGGCTTGCACTCCGCGCCGAGCGAAAAGAATGTCGCCCGGTCGGAGCCGATGCCGCTCGAGTTCCTTCGCTTTGGTCTGCGTGATCTTCGGGAGAACCGAATGATCAATCTGTCTAGCTCGAATAGCTTCGGTCGGTACTACAGGGACACCGTCGTCCACGTAGTCGTACGCGTGGAGCTGAGTGCCAAACGGTCCTGTCTGCAGTTCAGCATCTCCGGCGTCGCACAGTGCGCCGATCGAAGCCTTCCTCCAATCATCCGCCATACCCAAGCTCCCTCAGGTTGGCGGCAATTGCAGCATCAAGCTTTGCGGCCTCGGCCTGCTGTTCGCGCAGCGTCGCGGTGAGCCGCCGCATCTTCTCGTCGAACGGCTCGCCGTCGTCCTCTTGTGCCTCGGCGCCGACGTAGCGGCCAGGCGTGAGCAAATGGCCGTGCTTGCGCACGTCGTCCAGTGGCGCGCTCTTGCAGAAGCCGGGCACGTCGGCATACTCACCCGCCCCTGTCTCTCCGCGCCAGGCGTGGTAGGTATCGGCGATGCGGGCGATGTCCTCGTCGGCAAGCTCGCGGTGGGTGCGATCCACTAGGCGCCCGAGCTTGCGCGCGTCGACGAAGAGCATCTGGCCGCGGCGGTCCCGAAACTTGCCGTTCTTGCGGTCGCGTGCAAGGAACCACAGGCACGCGGGGATAGGCGTCGAGTAGAAGAGCTGGCCCGGCAGCGCGACCATGCAGTCCACGAGGTCGGCCTCAATCAGATTCTTTCGGATTTCGCCCTCGCCGGACTGATTGGACGACATCGAGCCGTTGGCCAGCACGAAGCCGGCCACGCCCGTGGGCGCAAGGTGGTGCACGATGTGCTGCACCCAGGCGAAATTGGCGTTGCCCACCGGCGGCACGCCGTATTGCCAGCGCTTGTCGTCGCGCAGGCGCTCGCCGCCCCAGTCGGAGATGTTGAA